>JAFGST010000010.1 GCA_016934475.1 Candidatus Aminicenantota bacterium
CTGGAGATCGAGAAGCTGGAGAACGAGTACATCGACCTGATCAAGCAGATCAATTACCTCAAGGAGCTCCTAGCCAGCGAGCGCATGATGCTGAGCGTGATCAAGGAGGAGCTGCGCAAGGTCAAGGAGCAGTTCGCCGACAAGCGCCGAACCGAGATCGTCGCCAAGCAGTTGTCCGAGTTCAAGATCGAGGACATGATCAAGGATGAGGATTTCGTCATCACCTACACGCGCAGCGGCTACATCAAGAGGACGACGCTCAGCTCCTACCGCAGCTTGAACCGCGGCACCATGGGCCGAAGGGGGATCGGCCTGAAGGAGGAGGACGCCATCTCCCGGGTGTACGTCGCCTCCGCCCACTCCTATATCCTGGCCTTCACCGAGAAAGGACGCATGTTCTGGATCAAGGTATACGACATCCCCGAGGGCGACAGCGCCGGCCGCGGCAAGCCCATCAACCGCCTGATCGGCATCGGGCCCGAGGAGCAGGTCTGCTCGGTCATCAACGTGAAGGAGTTCCCCAAGGACAAGTTCGTGATGCTGTTCTCCCGGCAGGGGTATGTGAAGAAGACCTCGCTGGCGGAGTTCTCCCATCCGCGCATCAGCGGCATCATCGCCGCCGAGGTGCCGAAGGATGACCGCCTGCTGGAGGCGGTGATCACCTCGGGCAGCAACGAGGTCATCCTGGGCACCTGCCTGGGCAAGGCGCTGAAGTTCAACGAGGGGAATGTCCGGCCCATGGGCCGCGGCGCCCGCGGCGTCACGGCCATCAAGCTGGGAAAGGGGGACGTCGTGGTCGGGGCCGATGTCATCGACGAGAAAGACAAGTACATCCTGACGGTGACCGAGAACGGCATCGGGAAGAAATCGGACTTGTCTCTCTACCGCCTGCAGAATCGCGGCGGCAAGGGCCTGATCAATATCAAGATCGGCGCGAAGTTGGGGAAAGTAGTCGGCCTGGTCACCTTGAACGACGAGGACGGCGAGATCATCCTCTGCTCGGAAAAGGGGATCCTCAACAAGCAGGACACCGTCGAGCTGCGGGCCAAGGGGCGCGCCACCCAGGGAGTGAAGCTGGTCAACCTGCGGCCCGGCGACCGCCTGGTGTCCATCGAGAAAGTGAAGCGCGAGGAAAAGTAGTCAGCGTTTCAGCCGCCGGTAGTTTTTCTCGATCTGCTCCAGGAGGAGCGTCACCTCGACTTTCTTGATGGCGGCGATCTTTTCCACGATCCGGGTGACGGCCAACGGCGAGTTGGTCCGGCCGCGCTCGGGCTCGGGAGCCAGGTAGGGGGAGTCGGTTTCGCTGAAGAGCCGCTCCAGGGGCGTTCGCTCCACGACTTCCCGGAGCTCCTCGGCTTTCTTGAAGGTGATGATGCCGGAAAAGGAAAGGAAATACCCGCGGGCGAGGATCTCGTCGGCGGCTTCCCGGTCTCCGGTGTAACAGTGAAAGACGACCGGCTGGTCGAATCCCTCCTCGTCCAGAAGCCGCAGCACCTCCGCCTCGGCGCGACGGGAATGCACGACCAGGGGCAGGGCGCACTCGCGGGCCAGAGCGATCTGCCGGCGGAAGACGGCGGCCTGGTTCTCGCGGGTCGAATGGTCGTAGTGAAAGTCCAGACCCGCCTCGCCGACGGCCAGGGTCCGGCAGCGGTCGATGAAGTCAAGGATGCGCTTCTCCGTTTTCCTTGAATAGCGATCGGCTTGGTGGGGGTGGGCCCCGATCGTGGAATCGATGCGTTCGCAGCGGGCGAGCATCTCGGCGGTCAGCGCCGGCGACCGTTCGTCGTCCGGATCGGCGACCGTCACCAAGGCGGCGAAGCCCGCCGCGAGGCATTGCTCGATGATGACCCAGCGGTTCGCATCATAGACGGCGTCGTCCAGGTGGCAATGAAAATCGATGGGACCGCGTTGCTCCATGGCGACATTGTAGCGCAAAGAGCCGCGCCGGGACAGCCCTTCCGCACCGCCGCCAGGTTGACGGCCCCTGGGCGACGGCGTATAATGGCCGGCAGGACGAGCATGATCGGCGGTTTACACAAAAACAAGGTAGCTGCGATCTTGAAGATCACCGAGGACCTCAACCAGATCAAGGACATCGACTCCTTGCTCGACCGGGTCCTGCTGGAGGCGCGGCGCTTCTGCCGCGCCGATGCCGGGTCGATCTATTTACTGGAAAAGAACCGGAAACTGCGCATCAACTACGTGCAGAACGACACCCTGATCCAGAAGGAGAGCGGTAAGAAATACCTGTACCAGAACCACGAGCTGGACATCAACGACAAATCCATGGCCGGCTATGCGGCCATGACCAAGAAATCACTGGTTATCGACGACGCCTACGGCCTGGACGAGCGGGTCCCTTATCGCTTCAACCGCTCCTTTGACGAGACGGCGGCGTACCGCACCCGCTCGGTCCTGACGCTGCCGCTGATCGCCAGCCACAACCGCCTGATCGGGGTCATGCAGATCATCAATTCCCTGGACGCGAGGGGGCGGGCGGTCCCCTTCCGCGGCGAGGACGAACTGGTGGTGGCCTATTTCGCCAACCATGCCGCCGGCAGCATCGAGAAAGCGAAAATGACCCGCGAGATCATCCTGCGCATGATCGGCATCGCCGAACTGCGCGATCCGGAGGAGACCGGAGCCCACGTCAACCGGGTCGGTTCCTACTCGATCGAGATCTATTCCAAATGGGCGATGAACCACAAGGTGGACGATGCCGAAATTCGCCGGGTGCGGGACGTGCTGCGCATCGCCGCCATGCTGCACGACGTCGGCAAGGTCGCCATTTCCGACATCTTGCTGAAGAAGCACGGTCCGTTGGATGACGGCGAGTACGAGCAGATGCAGCGCCACGTTCTGTTCGGAGCGCGCCTTTTCAAGAATTCCACGTCGGACTGGGACGACATGGCGGCCGAGATCGCGCTCAACCACCATGAACGCTGGGACGGCAGCGGCTATCCCGGGAAGGTCGCGGACGTGTTTGACGACCGTTGGTGCCCCGGTCCGGGGAAACGGGGCGAGGAGATCCCCTTGTTCGCCAGGATCGTCGCCCTGTCCGACGTCTATGATGCGCTGACCTCGATGCGCGCCTACAAGGAGAGCTGGCCCGAGGAGAAGGTCCTGCAATACATCCGGGAGCAGAAAGGAAGGCAGTTCGACCCGGAGCTGGTCGACGTGTTCTTTTCGATTTACGACGTGATTCGCGCCATCCGCGGGAAGTATGCCGACCAGTAGGACCCTGGCCCAAGGCCTGGACCGGGAAGAGGCCTGCGGCGCCGGCCGTGCCGACCGGAGACCGACGTGAGCGATCCCGGAGGCGGGAGCCAAGAGCTCGGTGGCGAGATTTTTTTCTCCTGCGATCCTTCGGGAACCGCGATCGACCGCCTGATGCCCTTCAGGGTGAAACGCTTCCTGCTGGTGGCCAGCCTCTACGACTGTTTCATGCTGGAGGAAGACGGCCGCCTGCAGGACCTGCTGCTGCAGACCTACCAGAAATGGCACCTGGGCTACGTACCGCAGTTCGTCCGGGTCAGCGGCGGCGATAACGCCCTGCGGCGGATCGCCGAAGAGAAATTCGACCTGATCATCGCGCTCATGCGCCTGGGCGACATGGATCCGTTCACCTTCGGCCGGAAGGCGAAGGAGATCGATCCGCACCTGCCTGTCGTCGGGCTGGCCTACAACACCCCGGAATTGCAGCGCCTTCTCGAACTGGATGACGGTAGCGCCGTCGACCGGGTCTTCGTGTGGCAGGGGGACAGCCGGGTGCTGCTGGGGATAATCCAGTTCGTCGAGGATCGCCGGAATGCCGACAACGACACCGAGGCCATCGGGGTGCAAAGCATCCTGCTGGTCGAGGACTCCATCGGCTTCTACTCCTCCTATCTGCCCCTGGTCTTTTCCGTCCTGCGCGAGCTGACCGAAAGCCTGCTCAAGGAGGACCTGACCTTCTCGCAGAAGCTTTTGCGTCAGAGCGCCCGCCCCCGCCTGCATCTGGCCACGACCTTCGAGGAGGCGGTCGCCGTCTTCGACCGCTTCAAGGACCATCTCCTGGGAATCATCAGCGATATCCGTTTTCCCCGGCAAGGAGTCCTGGATCCAGAGGCCGGGAGGCGGTTTTTGCAGAAAGTCCGCTCCGAAAAGCCGCAGCTGCCCATCCTGGTGCAATCCAGCGACGACGGGGCGGAAGCGATGGCGCAAGAATCCGGAAGCCGATTTCTCTCCAAGTTATCGCCGACCCTGCTGGCCGACCTGAAGCGCATCCTGCGCTCGTTCTTCGGTTTCGGCGACCTGCTGCCGGATCCGGGAGCCGGCCAGGCCGGGTGGCGCTTCGCCAATATGGACCAGTTGTACTCCAACCTGTCCGAGCTGCCCGCGGATTCACTGAACCGGATGCTGGCCAGCGGGGAACTCGACCGCTGGCTGCGGGCCAGGACCGAGTTCTCGCTGGCCAACGCGATCAAGGATCTGCTTGTTAAGGAGGGCCTGCCCCTCGCCTCCCCGCAAGAAGCGATCAAGGAGTTGATCGCCGCTTCCCGGACCGCCAGCCGCCGCGGTTCCATTGTCCCCTACTCGCGCCATTTCCACGAGGAGTACTCGAGGTTCAGCATCATCGGCGGCGGTTCGATCGGCGGCAAGGCCCGCGGCCTGGCCTTCATGGACCGCATCCTGGCGAAATACTTCGATTCCGGGAAATTCCCAGGGACAAGCGTTTCCATTCCCCGCACCCTGGTGCTGGGCACCGACGTGTTCGATGACTTCATGAAAGAGAACGATCTGCTTCCCCAAGCCGTGGAGGATCACTCCGACGGCCACATGGCCAGCCTGTTCATCAAGGCGAACCTGCCGGGAAAGGTCGTGGGCGATCTTCGCGATTTCATCACCCATGTCACCGTGCCCCTGGCGGTCCGCTCCTCCAGCCTGTTGGAAGATTCCCTCTACCAGCCGTTCGCCGGGATTTATGCCACCAAAATGCTGCCGAACGACCAGAGCAAGAACGACATCCGCTTCCTCAACCTGGTCAATGCCATCAAGTTCGTTTATGCCTCGACGTTTTTCCGCCAGGCCAAGGCCTACATCGCCAGCACGCCTCACCGCGTGGAGGACGAGAAAATGGCCGTCGTCATCCAGCCGGTCGTGGGGCATCTGCACCCGGACAGCTTTTATCCCGATTTTTCCGGGGTGGCCCGCTCCTACAATTATTATCCCGTCGGTCAGGCCCGTCCCGAGGACGGGGTGGTCAATGTCGCCCTGGGCCTGGGCAAGACCATCGTCGACGGGGGCGTTTCCCTGCGCTTCACCCCGGCCTACGCCGGGGTGTTGCCGCAATTCACCTCGATCAAGGAGATGTTTCGCTTTTCCCAGCGCGATTTCTATGCCGTCGCCATGCGCCGCGCCGATTCGGTCGCCTTCCTTGACGAAGACCAGTACCTGGTCAAGCAGGGGCTGGACAAGGCGCAAAAGGACGGGGTCCTGACGTTCCTAGCCTCGACCTATTCGCCGGAGAACGACGCCGTGTACGACGGCATCAGCTTTGAGGGGCCGCGAATCATCAATTTCGCCCATATCCTGAAGAATAAGGTCTTCCCCCTGGATGCGATCACCATGCACCTGCTGCGGCTGAGCAGCGAGGCGATGAATTGCGCGGTGGAAATGGAGTTTGCCGTTACCATCGATCCGCAGAACGCGCTCCCCGCCCATTTCGCCGTTCTTCAGGTCCGCCCCCTGGTCATCCAGGACGAGCTGGTGGAGGTGGATCTGGATGAAGGGCAGATGGAGTTCGCCTTCTGCTTCAGCGATCGCGTGCTGGGCAACGGCACCAACCGGGAGATCCGCGACATCGTGTTCGTCAAGCCGTCGTCGTTCGACGCCGTCCGCAGCCCGCAGATCGCCGGCGAAGTCGACGCGCTCAACGGCCGCCTGCGCGCGGGAAAGGCGCCCTACCTTCTCATCGGACCGGGCCGCTGGGGCAGCAGCGATCCCTGGCTGGGCATCCCGGTCAAGTGGAGCCAGATCAGCGGAGTGAAGGTCGTGGTCGAGGCGTGCCTGCCCAACATGAATGTGGATCCCTCCCAGGGATCGCACTTTTTCCAGAACATGACCTCGCTACGCATCGGCTATTTCACGGTCGCCTTGGACCGCGAGCACGGATTCATCGATTGGCCGTGGCTGGAGGCCCTGCCCGCGGCGGAAGAAACCGAGTTCCTGAAGCGTGTCCGCCTGCCGGAGCCTGTCACGGTGGTAATCGACGGCCGCAAAAGCAGGGGGATCATCCTGAGGCCGGGAGCTCCGGTTGGGGGAAATGGCTGAGCTGCCGGGAGGCGACATCCCTCCCGCCGAAGGACCGTTCCTATTCGCCAGTGACCTGCACGGGCGCGAGGAGCGCTACCTGAAGCTGTTCTCACTCGTCCAGGCCAGGCGGCCCAAGGCTGTTTTCCTGGGCGGCGACCTTCTGCCCTCAGGCACGCTGCTGTTCGGCAACAGCCCGGTCTGCGGAGATTTCCTGGAAGATTTCTTGCTGCCGGGGCTGAGTCGTCTGCGCGAGAGCCTGCACGACGACTATCCGCGGCTGTTTCTGATCCTGGGCAACGACGATCCGCGCCAGGCCGAGGAAAGCTTCCTGCGCCGGGAAGCGCAGGGGCTGTGGAGCTATGTTCACGGGCGCAAGTCCCCATTGGGGCGATACGCCGTCTACGGCTACGCCTGCGTACCGCCCACGCCGTTTATGCTGAAGGACTGGGAGCGCTACGACGTTTCGCGCTTTGTCGATCCGGGTGCCGTCCCCCCCGAGGAGGGGCGATACAGTGTCGTCGTTCCCGAGGAGGAACGGGGCTTTCCCACCATCCAGGACGACTTGGTGCGGCTCGCGGGCGCTGATCCCATGGAGCGGGCCATTTTCCTGTTCCATTCCCCCCCGTACCGTACGGCGCTCGACCGGGCGGCCCTGGACGGCCGCCAGGTGGATGGCGCCCCCCTCGACGTGCACGTGGGCAGCATCGCAATCAAGCGATTCATCGAGGAGCGCCAGCCCCGGGTCACCCTGCACGGCCATGTCCACGAGTCGGCGCGCCTGACCGGCTCCTGGCAAGAAACGATCGGCCGGACCCATTGCTTCTCCGCGGCCCACTCCGGCCCCGAGCTGGCCGTGGTCTCGTTCGACCCGGCGAATCCTGGGGAGGCAGCCCGGTGCTTGCTATGACCGCGGCAACTTATTGGCTTTTAAGGGCCAGGGGGCGGGCGGCGTTGGTCGCGGCGTCGATCTTGACGGCGAAGCTGGTCTTCTTGGCGATATCCTCGTCGGTCAGCAGGTGATAGTCGAGCAGCCCCCCGGATTTGTAGCCGGTGCGCGAGTAGTTGATCTCGGCCAGGCACAGGCTCCAGCCCTCGAGCCAGAGAACAAGTTCCTGCTTCTGCCGCTCGCTCCCTTGGAAGTGGATCAGGAGGTCGATGTCGCTGCCAGGACCGGCCGTGGCGTTCTTCGTCGAGCCGAAGACGTACATGGCCTTGACGCCGAAGCGACCCGGATCAAGCTGGCCGGCGATTCGCTCGGCCATGCGCAGCCGCCAGCCCCAATGGTCGTCGCTGGCCGTCTCGGAGACCTCGACCCGTTCCCGCTCGGCACTCGCCTGCGAGTCGGGCGTGGCCAAAAAGCCCAGAGCCTCGCCTAGGTCGGCGTTCATCAGCACCCGCAGCACCCTGCCGCTGGCGGCGCGCGGAACCTCGATGACGCGGATGGTGTCGGCGAGGGCCGCCGACTCGGGCAGGATGTCGGGGAAGTAGTTTTGGGCATCCAGCAGGAAACGCTCGTTGAAGATGATACCCGGGTCGTCGGGGTAGAGGGGCAGGTAGCGGATCGATGATTCGACCAGGTCCTGGAAAAAATGGGTGCCGAACGACAGCTCCGGGACGTAGTTGCCCTTCTTGCGGGCGATCTCGATGAGGGCGGCGGTGTTGTTGAAATCCGAGTAGGTTACGGGCACGCCGAGCTTGATGTCCCCGCGGCTGCCCCAGCGCCCCGGCCCCATGAGGATGAACCGGCGCTTGGGCAGGAGCTTGTTGAGCTTGCCGACGGCCTGGCCGACCTCGATCATCTGCTCACTGCGCTCGAGCAGGGAATAGTTCTCCGGGTCCACGTAGACAATGTGGGTGATGTCGGGAAGCTTGCCGTTCGAGATGTAGCGGTTGGCGGTGAAAATGATCCGGTCCTCGGCGATGTCCTTGGGGATGAGGCTGGCCACGTTGCCCGCGGTCGAGCTTTGCGGCCGGCACTGGAGAAGGTAGAGCTGGCGGCCGTCGTGGGCGAACTCGATGTCCACCGGGGTGCTCATCTTCTCCTGGAGCGTCTTCAGCATGCACTGCAGCTGCTTGACGAAGGGGGTGCGCGAGATCCAGCCCTCGAAGGTGACGAACAGATTCGCCTTGCTGAAGTCGAGGCCGAGGGCCGAGGGGGAATAGATGTGGTCGTCCTCGTAGACGGAGACGATATTCTCGATGCCGGGATATTGGGAGCCGCACTCTGTCAGCAGGGCGGTGATCTCCATGGACTCGAACGAGCAGGTCTTCAGGTTGATGACGTCGATGCGCCGCGGCGAGTAGCGCATTGTCTCGTCGGCGGTGACGTTGACGCGCAGGTTGGGGATGCCCGGCGAGATCAGGATCGGGTAATCGTCGCTGACGCGGTCCACGGCGCGGGTGCCCAGGCCGGGGACGAGGCGGGCCAGCCCGTCCTCGCGCTTGATGCGCGGCGACCAGCGGAACTCGTTGTTGCTGAAGGCGACGCCGGCGAAGGCGGGGAGATAGTAGTCGCCCACTTTTTGCCCGACCACTTCCTGGATCATGATGCCCATCTCCTCATGGAAGTCCAGCAGCCCGCGCTCGGCGCGGTATTCGATGGGGTCGGGGCCGAAGATGGAGGCGTAGACCTCGGCGATGGCGTCGGTCAGCGCATCCAGCCGCTCCTGTTTCGTTCCCTGGTTGGCCAGGAACAGACTCTTGTATTTGCCGGAAAAGGCCATGCCCATGCGGTCTTCCAGTAGGCTCGAGCTGCGCACGATCAGCGGCTTGTTGCCCAGATCGTCGAGGGCCATAGACAGCCCCTTGATGATCTCGATGGGGAAATGGGCGTTTTTCAGCAGCTGGACGACATTATGGTACTCGAGGCGGATCTGGTCGATTTCCTTGTATTTCTGTTCGTTCACTTCCTCGAGGTTGTTGTAGCTCAGGAAGTTCAGGATGGCGTCGGTGGTGATGTACCAGGTCTTGGGGAACTTGAGCTCGCACAGGACCTCGGAGTGGTCGCCCGGCTTGGTCAGGATTTTCTGCGCCAGGAACAGCCCGGCGCTCTTTCCTCCCAGGCGGCCGTAGCCGTTGGCGGGATAAATGATGCGCTGCACGAGGTCGTAAAAATGGCGCACCTCGATGTGGTTCTTGGCGATGTTGATGAAATCGAGCTGGTCGGAGAAGAAGCGGCGGATGAGCGAGACGCGAAGCCCCTTCTCCATGGGGGGCGAGAGCTCATACGTGCCGCCGGAGATGTAGTGGTAATGGGTGATGGCGTTGATGACGTCGACCAGGGGCATGTCGATGTTGTTGATCGCCCGGCTCAGGAAGCTGGCCTTGTCCTCCTGGATCCACTTCTGGATGCGACCCAGAATATCCGAGTCGCTCAGGTAGCGCGCCGCGATGCGGAACGTCTTGTCGCTGAGCTCCAGGAGCTCCAGCTGCGATTTCTTCTGGCTGGGGCGGTTCATGTCGTCGCTCATCTCGGTCTGGGCGGCGCCCTGGTCCTTGCTCAAAGACTTCAAAAGTTCCTTGGCCTCCATAACGCCGTTCCAGAAGAGGTGGTAGACCATCTTGCGACCCAGGTGGATGTAGAGATTCTGGTCGGTGCGGCGCAGCAGGTCGATGACGACCATCCATTCCTTCTTGATCTTGTCGCTGAGGTCCTTCTGCGCCGTCTCCCATTCGCGCGAGACCTGCTCCAGCTTGAAATGCAGGACGGTGCGGCCGATGCGCTCGGCGATGGTCTGCAGCAGTTTTTGCTCGTCCTTGAGGAAATAGCTGTTTTCCGTCTGTGGGACGTCACGGGTGTAGGAAACCTCGATGAAGCCGATGACCTTCTCCTCCTCCTTGATGTCGACGCGCTGCACGCGCGTCGACGGTGTAAATCCCGGGCTCTGGTAGGTGTGGTCCTCGTGGACGATCCGCACCTGGCAGATGTTGGGGAATTGGTAGCCGCCGGGGATGACCTGGAGCAGCTGGGTGAAGATCTCGGACAAAGGCAGGTTGGTCCTGGTGAGAAGCTCCTCGACCTGGTACAGGCAGTTCAGTTCCTTGGCCCGCTCGCGCATGTCGTGGAGCAGCTTGTCGATCGGGTTTTGCGAATTGTTCATCGGTGCCTCCCCCGGGGACAGGAAAGGGGGGGCGCCGGCGGCGCCCCCCGGGATGTTCGGGTTACACCCAGCCCCTCAGCCTGCAGGCTTCGGCGACGCGGGCGACGGCGATCATGTAAGCGGCGTCGCGCATGAAGGCCTTTTTCTGCTTGGCCAGCCCGTACACGGCGTGGAAAGCCGCGGTCATGACGTTGTCGAGCTTGCTCAGGACCTCTTCCTTGGTCCAGAAGTAGTTCATGTTGCACTGGACCTGCTCGAAATAGCTGCAGGTGACTCCGCCGGCATTGGCCAAAAAGTCGGGGATGACGAAGATATTCTTTTTCTTGAACACTTCGTCGGCCTCGGGAGTGGTCGGGCCGTTGGCGCCCTCGGCGACCACCTTCATCTTGGCGGAGATCTTCTGCACCGTCTCGGCGTTGATCTGGTTTTCCAGCGCCGCCGGCACCAGGATGTCGACATCCTGTCCGATCCAGGCCTCGGCGTCGGCCACTTCGTAGCCCAGGCCTTTGGCCTTGGCCTTGTCGATGCCGCCGAACTTGTCGGTGATGCCCAGCAGCTCGTCGAGGTCGATGCCGCTCTTCTTGATGAAGGTGTAGGACTTGTTGTCTTTCTGGTCCCAGCAGGAGACGCATACGGCCTTGCCGCCGTACTCCTGGTATAGGCGGACGGCATACTGCGAGACGTTGCCGAAGCCCTGGAAAGCGGCGCTCGTGTTCTTGATCTCGATGCCCAGCTCGCTCAGGGCCTCGCGCAGGGTGTAGATGACGCCGAAGCCCGTGGCCTCGGTGCGCCCCAGCGAGCCCCCCATGCCGACCGGCTTGCCGGTGATGAAGCCGGGATACTTGGCACCGGTGAGCTTCTCGTACTCGTCCATCATCCAGATCATGTGCTGGGCGTTGGTCATGACGTCGGGGGCCGGGACGTCCTGCAGCGGGCCGACGTTGCGCACCACCTGGCGCACCCAGCCGCGGCAGATCTGCTCCTGTTCGCGCATGGAGAGATTGTGCGGGTCGCAGATTACGCCGCCCTTGCCGCCGCCCAGCGGGATGTCGACGACGGCGCATTTCCAGGTCATCCAGGTGGCCAGGGCCTTCACCGTGTCGATGGTCTCCTGGGGGTGGAAGCGGATGCCGCCCTTGCAAGGGCCGCGCGAATCGTTGTGTTGCACCCGGAATCCCTGGAACACCTTCACGGTGCCGTCGTCCATCTTGACCGGAATGGAGAAATGGTACTCGCGCAGCGGGTTGCGCAGCAGATCGCGCGTCCCCGGATCCAGGCCCAGTTGCTCGGCGACGCCGTCGAATTGCTGCTGCGCCATCTTGAACGCGTTGAACGATTTATCAGCCATGGGGTTTACCTCCTTGTGCATTCGTGAGTACGGCCATTTTACCACGCCGTCGGTCCTTTTGTAAATAGTTTACTCTATAACAATAGTGGCAGCCGGGCATTTTCCTTTCCAGCGCCTCAGCCGGGATGGAACGTGAACTTGTTCCCGGAAAAATCGATGCGCACGGCGGATCCGGGCTGAAGGCTCTCCTCCAGGATCATCACCGAGAGCTTGTCCTGGATCTCCTGGCGGATGACGCGGCGCAGCGGCCGGGCGCCGAGCTGGGGATCGAATCCGGCCTCGGCCAGGCGGGCGACGGCCCGGGGGGAGACGGTCAGCGTGATCTTCTGCGCCCCCAGCAGCTCCTGCAGAATGGCGATCTGCAGGCCGGCGATCTTGCGGATGTCTTCGGGGGTCAGCGGCCGAAACGTGATGATCTCGTCGATGCGGTTCAGGAACTCGGGCTTGAAGTGCCGGAACAGCAGTTCGTCCAGCTGCTTCTTGATCCGTTCGTAGTCGCGCTGCTCCTGGATGATCTCCGATCCCAGGTTGGAAGTCATGATGACGATGGTGTTGCTGAAGTTGATCGTCTTGCCCTTGCCGTCGGTCAGGCGCCCGTCCTCCAGGATCTGCAGCAGGATGTTGAAGACGTCGTGGTGCGCCTTCTCGATCTCGTCGAGCAGGATCAGCGAATACGGCTTGCGCTTGACCGTCTCGGTCAATTGCCCGCCCTCCTCGTAGCCGACGTAGCCGGGCGGGGCGCCGATCAGCTTGGCCACCGAGTGCTTCTCCATGAACTCGGACATGTCGATGCGCACCATGGCCTTCTCGCTGTTGAAGATGAACTCGCTCAGCGCCTTGGCCAGCTCGGTCTTGCCGACGCCGGTCGGCCCCAGGAAAATGAACGATCCCAGGGGGCGGTGCGGATCCTGCAGCCCGGCGCGCGAGCGGCGCAGGATGCGCGACACCGCCTCCACGGCCTCGTCCTGGCCGACCACCCGCTTCTTCAAAATCTCCTCCATGTGCAGGAGCTTTTCCCTCTCCCCGCCCAGGAGCTTGCTGACCGGGATGCCGGTCCACTTGGAAACCACCTCGGCGATATCCTCCTCGGTGATCTCCTCGGTCAGGATCTTCTTTTCGCGCTGCAGCTCGGACAGCTGCTCCTGGACGCGCTCGCCCTGCTTCCTGGTTTCCGGCAGCTTGCCATACTGGATCTGCGAGGCCATCTCGTAATCGTTGCGCCGCTCGGCGTCCTGCTGCTGCAGGCGCAGGCGGTCGAGCTCCTCCTTCAGGTCGCGCAGGCGGTAGATCAGGTCCTTCTCCTTCTGCCAATGGGTTCGGATTCGGTCCCGCTGGAGCTTCATCCCCTCCAGGTCGGCCAACAGCTTCTTCAGCTTGCCTTTGGCGTCGGGACTGTTCTCTTTTTTCAGGGCCTGGCGCTCGACCTCCAGCTGGGTGATGCGGCGCTCCAGCTCGTCCAGCTCCTCGGGGAGCGAATCCATCTCGATGCGCAGCTTGGACGAGGACTCGTCGATGAGGTCGATGGCCTTGTCGGGGAGAAAGCGGTCGCTGATGTAGCGGTTGGACAGGGTGGCCGCGGCGATCAGGGCGGCGTCGGTGATCTTGATGCCGTGGTGGATCTCGTATTTCTCCTTTAGCCCGCGCAGGATGGAGATGGTCTCCTCCACGCTCGGCTCCTTGATCAGCACCGGCTGGAAACGCCGCTCCAGGGCCGGGTCCTTCTCGATGTGCTTCTTGTATTCGTTCAGCGTGGTGGCGCCGATGGCCCGCAGCTGGCCCCGGGCCAGAGCGGGCTTGAGCATGTTGGAGGCGTCGACGGCCCCCTCGGCGGCGCCGGCGCCCACGATGGTGTGCAGCTCGTCGATGAACAGGATGATCCGCCCCTCGGAATCGCCGACCTCCTTGATCACAGCCTTCAATCGCTCCTCGAACTCCCCGCGGTACTTGGCCCCGGCCAGCAGGCTGCCGATCTCCAGCGTGACCACCTTCTTGTCCTTGAGCATTTCCGGCACGTCGCCCTGGACGATGCGCAGGGCCAGCCCCTCGGCGATGGCGGTTTTCCCCACTCCGGCCTCGCCGATCAGCACCGGGTTGTTCTTGGTGCGGCGCACCAGGACCTGCATCACGCGGCGGATCTCGTCGTCGCGGCCGATGACCGGGTCCAGCTTTCCCTCGCGCGCCAGCTGCACCAGGTCGCGACCGTAGCGCTTCAGGGCCTGAAACTTCTCCTCCGGGCTGGGATCGGTGATGGTCTGGCTGCCGCGGATCTCCATCAGCGCCTTCAGAAAGACATCGCGGTTGACCCCGAAGCCTTTCAGCAGGCGGGCGGCGGCTTCGTTCAAGTCCATGAGCGCCAGGGTCAGGTGTTCGGTCGACACGTACTCGTCGCGGAATTGGGCAGCGATCGCGGCGGCTTGGGGGATGGCCTTTTTCAGCGCGCCGCCCAGGTAGGGCTCCACTCCCTGGATCTTGGGCAGGGTTTCCAGTTCCCTGAGGATCGCGGCATTCAGCTTGGCGGCGTCGACGCCGATCTTGCGAAGGCTTTCGCCGACGATGTTTTCCGGAACGGCCAGAATGGCCTGCAGCAGGTGCAGCGGCACGATCTCCTGGTTTCCGTGCTCGGCGGCGAGCCGGACGCTGTCCTGAAGGGCTTGGCTGGCCTTCAGTGTGTACTGTTCATTGTTCATGGGGCCTCCCTGCAAGATTCATTATAATACAGGTCGCCTCCGGCGGGAAAACCGGAGGCCCTGGTCTTTTGACAATTTTGTCCGGACGGCATATCATGGATGGCATCAAGGAGGAGAACAATGGCGCGACACGGTTTGCTTTCGCTGGTTCTTGTTGTTCTTTTCGCCGTCCCCGTCGTGGCCGGCACCCTGGCCGGAATCACCCTGCCTGACAGCCTGGAGGTGGACGGCCAGAAACTGGTCCTCAACGGCATGGCCTTGCGCAAGAAGATCATATTCAAGGTCTATGTGGCGGGCCTCTATCTGCCGGTCAAGGAAAGCGACGGAGTCAAGGTTCTCGCCGCCGACACCCACCGCTGCACGGTGATGCATTTCGTGCGCAGCGTCAAGGCCAATCAGGTGAACGAGGCCTGGTATGAGGGCCTGGAGGCCAACACTCCCGGCTATTCGGCGCAGCTGAAGCAGCAGTTCGATCAGATGGCCGCCCAGATGGAAGACCTGAAGAACGGCGACAAGCTCGTCTTCACCTACAAGCCCGGAGTCGGGACCGAGATCAAGGTTAAGGGCAAGGTGAAGGGAATCCTGGGGGACAAGGCCTTCGCCGACGCCTTGTTCGCCTGCTGGATCGGCGAAAAGCCGGGGCCGGGAGAGAAGTTCAAGAAGGGCCTCCTGGGATTGTAAGCCGCTCCCTTTTCCGCCAGATCCCGTGAAATTCGACGCGGCTGAAGGGGGCAAACTTTACCGGCCGAGGGAACCGCGGCCGATCCCCTGGTCGTGGGGAGTTCCGTTCCTGCTGCTTCTCGCCCTGCTCTTCGTCCACGGCATGAATACAATCTTGCAGTGGACGGTGATTCGCCAGGACCTCAGCGAGCGGCCGGCCTACCGCACTCCGGACTACACCTTCCTCGGTTTCGCCCCCTTCCAGCCACAGAAGATCGCCGATGCCCAGCGCCTGCCCAACGCCTCGCCCGCGGGAAGGATCTTCGCCTTCTTCGACTGGCTCCATCCGGCGGTCTTCCTGATATGGAACAACGGCCGGGAGGAGGATTTCTTCGACCTGGGCCCGGTGGTGGTCTCCGTGCCCCCGGGATTCAGCCGCGTGGCCTTTTTCCCGGGATCGGTCTTCTCGCTGCGTAGCGGGTCGCGGACCGTGTTCAGGCATTTCGGGGGCGCCATTGTCGGCAGGGCCTGGCACGGTGTTCTGGCCGGGGGAACGTCCCCGCCGGCAAGAGGCCCATCGCGAACGCTCGGTTCTTTCGTGGTCAAGCATTGGGAGCGGTCGACCAGCCTCCACCTCCCCTACCTGCTCTATTTTCTTTTGCCCCTGGCGTTGATCGCCGCCGCCCTGGCCAGCTGGGGAGCGGCTGCGGCCGCCGCTTTCCTTTACTATGTCGAGATGTTTTTTCTCTTTGATTATGGAAAGCTTTTCGTCACCGTCCCTTTCGGCTGGCTGTTCAGGATCCTGGGCTTGGAGCTGTCCGAGTTCTGGATCAAGGCCGCGGCCATATTCCTGGTGACCTTGTTTTTGCTCGGCGCCGTTTTCGGTTTATGGCATTGGAAGAGGCGCGAGGCATCGCCCTGGATGAAAAGGTTCGTCCTGTTCCTCCTCTTGCTCCCGGCGGCCCTGTTCTTGTAGTCGCCGTCGCCGGTCAGCGCCTGTTTTTTTCCAGGAGGACGATCGCCCGCTTGACCTGCTGCAGCCGATCGAAGGGCGCGATCAGGATGCCGCTGGCGGTGTGGATCACCGCCACCCCCTCCATCCCGATGAGAGCCAGCGGCTTTTTTTCATTGGAGAAGACCAGGGAGTTCCGCGTGTCGATGGTGATGGTATTCCCGCGGCGGACGTTGCCTCCGGAATCCTTGTCGTTCATTTCGTAGACCGCGGACCAGGAGCCCACGTCGTTCCAGTGAAATCGCGCCTTGAACATGACGGCTTCGCGGATTTTTTCCATCAGGGCGTAATCGATCGACTCCGGGGTGATCGACCTGTAGATCCTGGCGAATTCCCCCGGGCGGCCGTATGCCCTCTCGAGTCTGGCGTACTGCCTGCCGTAATACGGGGCATAGGCATTCAGGAATCCCCGAAAAAAAGCCATTTTGTAGACGAACATGCCCGAATTCCAGTAGAAATTGCCTTTTTTCAGGAAGGCGGCGGCGGTCTTGCCATCGGGTTTTTCCCTGAACTGCCTGACCGGGAAGAACGGTCCCCTGTTCTTGCCCTCCGTGAAATGGATGTAGCCGTACCCCGTGTGGGGCTCGGTCGGCTTGATGCCGGCCGTGATCAGGCAACGGTTCTCGGCATGGCGAAGGGCGGCCTGCAGTTGCCGGGCGAAGGTATTCTCCTCGGCGATGTGGTGGTCGGCCGGCACCACCAGGAGATGGGCTCCGGGATCGATCCTCGACAGGACGATGTTGGCCTGGATCAATGCCGGGGCCGTATTGCGCGGGGCCGGCTCGGCGATGAAGTTGCGGCGGGAAAATCTCGGGATGCACTCGCAAACGGCCGGCAAGTACTTCTTGTCGGCGCTGATAAAGATATTCCGGGCCGGGACGAATCGGCGCAGGCGGCGGTAGGTCTGGGTGATCAGCGGCCGTTTTCCGATGACGGGAAGGAACTGCTTGGGCTTGGCGGCGGTGCTCCAGGGCCAGAAGCGCGTCCCCTGCCCGCCGGCCATGATCAAGGCGAAATGGTTGCTGCTCATGGTGGCAAGGTATCACATGTCGCTGGCAAAGACAATTTGCCGGTGCCAGCGTCAACCGGCCCCGCTGGTCTCGCCGTAAACCGTCCACCGCGACGAGTAGAAAGGGACCGTGGCTATTTGAAATGCCTGCCAATCTCCTTCAGAACGGCCGGATAGAGCGCCTTGTTGGCGGCCAAGACCGTGCTGGGGTGCACGCCGAGCTCGTTTCCCAGAAAATCGCTGCTTGCGCCCCCGGCCTCGGCGACCAGCAGTTTCCCGGCCATGAAGTCCCAGGGCAGCAGGTGGGCTTCCCAGAAGAAATCGTAGCGGCCGCAGGCCGTGTAGGCCATGTCCAGCGCCGCCGCTCCGCAGCGGCGCATGTCCTTGCATTTGCCCAGCAGGCAACGGAAGGTTCGCGTATACGCCGGCCGCTGTTCAGGGGCCTTGAAGGGAAATCCGGTGGCGCCCAGGGCCGAGGCCAGCGCGGTAGTCCGGCTGACGGTGATCGGCCGGCCGTTCAGGAAGGCGCCGCAGCCCCGGTCCGCATGAAAGATGTCGCCTGCCAGGGGATCGTAGATCAGGCCGAAGATGACCTTCTCGTTTTTCAACAGGGCCAGCGAAACCGCGAAATGGGGGATGCCATGGATGAAGTTGGTCGTGCCGTCGAGGGGGTCGATAACCCAGAGGCTCTCGCCGCTTTTCCGTGAATAACCGCTCTCCTCGGCCAGTATGCGGTGGCTCGGGAATGCGCCGGAGATGACCTCGACGATGGCGGCTTCGGCCTCGCGGTCGACACGGGTGACAAAGTCATTCTTTCCCTTGACCTCGATGTCGGAGTCGGTGAGCATGCGAAAGCCCCGCAGGATCGCTGCCCCGGCCCGTTGCACGGCCCGCAGGGCGACCGAATGATATGGGGACACCTTTTCTCCTTTGCCGAACGCCGGCGGCTATTTTTTTTGCCGGAAAGCCGTGAGGTTGATCCAGGCGCAGAGGACCGAGAAAAGGAAGATCGCGATGATGACGGCGACGTCGGCGGAGCGGGCGCTGGAAAAAGCCATCCCCACGCGCGGAACGACCCGCAGCAGGGCCAGGAGGTGAAAGACGGCCAGCAGGGCGAACAGGATGGAGGCGCCCAAGGCGATGATTCTCCGGCCGGAGCAGATCATCAACCCGGCGGCCAGCAGCAGGACCGGGAGCAGGCCGATCAGCAGGGTCTCCAGGCTCCAGTGGAATCCGCGAAAGGTTTTTGTGTTGCCCCAGAGGAACAACAGGGGCCAGCCGGCCAGGAGCACCAGGGACAAGAGGTGGCAGAGGTGTCTGGGGAATGATCTCCGGTCTGCCCGAGGCGCAATCCAGAGGAAAAAGAATCCGGCCAGAGCCGCGCCCATGGTGATAAGGCAGTACTGAATGCGCTCCGGCACCAAGTACGTTCCCAGCACGGGAACGGACTTGAGCACGGCATAGGACCAGAGGACCAATGCGGACAGGATGAACATCGTGCCGGCGGCCAGATATTTTTTCTTGCTCATGATCGCTCCATCCTTATGAGGTTGCCCACGGTTTCCCCCAATGGTAAGCGGCGGCATTCCCAATGTCAAGGGCGGCGGGACAGGCGGCGGGATGGGTGCCGCCGCTGGCCTACGTCCGGCCGGCTTCTGTAGACGGTTCGGAGGGCGGCAGTCGCTGCAGCTCGATGTAGGAAACGGAGAACATCATGGTGTCGCGATCGCCGAATTTCGAATCATGGGTATGCAGATCCCCCTGAAGGTGATCGTCCTTGACGTCGAGCAGAATGACCAGTGAGTTGCGCCGGATGTCCTCCGCCTTCACCAGCGGGCCGTTCAGCCTGGCCTCGACGGCATACTCGGGATTGCCCAGCCACACCAGCAGCCAGGAATTCGGGGCGATCACCGCGTTTTCCAGCTCGGCGTCCCCGATCCTGCCGCGAACGGTCCGGTCGGGCCTGATCTCCAGTTCCACCGCGATCTGTTTTTGTTTGCACCAGCTGACAATGATTTTCCCCTCTCCCCGCCATTTTCCCAGAAGGGCCTGCGGCGGGGAGGAAGAGGAGGCGGAGCGGCCTCCCAGCGCCCATAATGGGGCCGCGGCCACGATGGGGAGCAGAAGCAGCCATGCGCGTCTTTTCGACCATTTTTGCCCGTTCATATCTTCCTCCTCGGGTCCGGACATGGATCCGGATCTCCTGCGTCCGGTTCGCGGAAATCGGCGAATTCATCCTTCGTCTTCCCCCTGGGGGACAGCAGGAAGGCGATCCCGGTCGCGAACGGCGGCAGGGGCAGAAGCAGGATCATTAGGACCTGCATGGCGGGATTGCCGGCGGGCAGGCGCGTGCAGAACTGGACGAACAGCGCCGCTCCCGCAAGGATCAGGAGCGGGCCGCCGAGCAGCGGGAGGCCCCAGGCAACGGCGGTGAGGATCAGCAGGGAGATGCCGATGCCATGCTCCCAGAGGGCTCCCCTCTGCAGGCCGTGGCTCAGCAAGCTGAACAGCAGCCAGAATCCGCCGCAGGCCGCCCCCAGGATCAAACCCAGCCTGCGGACCTCCCCCTTCTTCCCGAGCAGGAAGATGGCCCTCAGGATAAGGGGAAGAAAGAGAAGCAAGTACCAGTCGCTCTCGGGATTCCTGCCGAGAACGAGCAGCTTGTGCAGAAAAAGAGCCAGGATGACGGCGTAGAGAACATGGAAGGAGAAGGATCCCGATTGGATCTCGATCCAGCATGAACGCTCGTCGCCAGCAGTCCCAAGCCTCATCATCCGCAGCAAGGGATCGACCAGGGCCAGGACAAAAAGCAGCAGGAGCGCCTCCACCTTCCAGGCTATGGCCAGCAGCAGGATCGAGGCACTCAGGGCCCCGTACAGCAGGAACCGCGCTTTTTTAGACATTTTGCCCCTCCTCCAGGATGAAGATCGATTCGACGCTGGCATGAAAGACCCTCGCCAGGCGAATGGCCAGCCATACGGAGGGGCTGTAATTCCCCTTTTCGATGGCCGCGATGGTCTGACGGGAGACGCCCACTTTTTCGGCCAGGAGCGACTGGCTCATCTCGCCGCATATGAAACGGTGAAAGCGCACCTTATTAGTCATTCTCGGCTCCAAGCAAATAGTGTTATCTATATAATACATTATGTAAATTAATATTACCAAATTGTCAATTAAAATATTCACTTTTTCTAAAGATTTTTCCTGAATTGGGAAAATTTGGCCTGAATTTGGGGAAAGCCGAGCTGCTGCCCAATCGGGATGCGGGCCGGCGAAAGGTTAGGGCTAGCCTCGGGTTGCAAGCCCGGAAGGTTGTACTATAATAGCTCCATGAAAAGGAAGATCGCCGTCGTGGTGCAGCGCTATGGCTTGGAGATCAACGGCGGCGCCGAATACCACGCGCGCTTGATCGCGGAGATGCTGAATCGGCACTTCAGCGTCGAGGTCTTCACCACCTCGGCCTTCGATTACGTCACCTGGGCCCACCATTACCCCGCGGTCAGGGAGGAGCTAAACGGCATCCCGGTCCATCGTTTCCGGGTACAGCGGTCCCGCGATCCCGAGGCCTTCGGGCGCATCCAGCAGCGTATCCTTAAGGAGGAGCACATCCTGGACGACGAGCTGCGCTGGCTGGAGGAGGAAGGCCCTCTGGTTCCCGGCCTGCTGCGGGAGCTCCAACGGCGGGAAGCGGAGTTCGCTTATTTTGTTTTTTTCTCCTACCGCTACTACCACTCCTATCACGGGATTGAAACGTTCCGCCGCAAGGTCATCCTGGTCCCCACGGCCGAACACGACCAGGTGGTCCATCTCAGCCTCTTCCGGGACAGCTTCAACCTGCCGGCGGCGATCGTCTACAATTCGCCGGAAGAGAGGGAATTGATCCAGAAGGTTTCCGGCAACGCCGGAGTTCCCGGGGAGGTGATCGGTGTCGGCTCCGAGGTGCCCGATCGCTTTGATCCCCGGACAACCTGCGCCCGGCTGGGCATCGAGGGCAGTTACGCCATCTATATCGGCCGCCTGGACGAGAACAAGGGGGTTCCCGAGCTTTTCCGCTTCTATCTGCGGCTGAAGTCCGAAGAAAGGATCGGGCTGAAGCTGGTGTTGGTCGGCAAGGCCTATGTCCCGGTCCCGGAGGATCCCGATATCATCCACGTGGGTTTCCAGGAGAACAAGGAGAAATTCGACCTGCTCATGGGAGCGGACTTCCTGCTCATGCCGTCGCAGTTCGAGTCGCTCTCCATGGTCGCCATCGAGGCGTGGGCCGTCGGCAAGCCGGTGCTGGCCAATGGCCGCACCGACGTGCTGCGCGGCCAGTGCCGGCGCAGCCATGCCGGTCTCTGGTACTTGGATTACGACGAGTTCCGCGAGGCCTTCCTGGTCTTGGAGCGCAATCCCCCGCTGCGTTCGGGACTGGGGCGGAACGGGATGGAATTCTATCGCCGGAATTATTCCTGGCAGGTCATCGAGGGCAAGTACCTGGATTTCATCACGCGCCTCGATGGGACGGCGCGGCCTTGATGAAGGTCAAGGCAGCAGCTGGTACTTTTTGATCTTGGACAGCAGGTTGACCCGCGATATCCCAAGAATCTTCGCCGCCTGGCTCTTGTTCCCCTTGGTGTGGCCAAGGATCCGCCGGATGTGCTCTTTCTCGATCTCGCTCAGTGATTTCAGGGCCTGGCCGCTGTCGGACGTCTCCTGGATGCGGGAGTTCTCCAGGAAGTAGTGCGGGAGCGATTTCTTGTGCAGCTCGCTCCCGCTTTCGATGATGACGGCGCTGTTGATGATGTTCATCAGCTCGCGGACATTTCCGGGGAAATCGTATTGTTTCAGCAGGCGCATGGCGCCCTCGGAGAGCTTCTGGATGGCTTTCTCGTTCTGCTCGTTGTACCTTTCCAGGAAGTACTGGCACAGCAGCGGGATGTCGCCCTTGCGCTCGCGCAGCGGCGGAAGGTAGACGGAGCTCATGTTCAAGCGATAAAAGAGGTCCTTGCGGAAATTCCCCTTCTTCATCTCGCTGAGAAGGTCCTTGTTGGTGGCGGCGATGATGCGCACGTCCACTTTCTGGTTCTTGGTCGATCCCAGCCGGAAAAATTCCCCCTCCTGGAGAACCCGCAGCAGCTTCACCTGGATGGGAAGGGCCAGTTCGCCGATCTCGTCGAGGAACAATGTGCCCTTGTCGGCTTCTTCCAGGAAGCCTTTCTTGGCCGCGCTGGCACCGGTGAAGGCGCCCTTGTCGTGGCCGAAGAACTCGGAGGCGAACAGCTCGTTGGCGAAAGTTCCGGCGTTGACGGCGACGAAATGCTCGTCGCGGCGCCGGCTGATGCGGTGGATGGCCTTGGCGATCAACTCCTTGCCCGTTCCGCTTTCTCCCCAGATCAGGATGCTGTTGTCGGGCTGGGCCATCTTCTCGACCATCTGGAACAGCTTGATCATATCGTCGTCCTGGGTGATGATCTCCTGGAAGGCCTCCTTGAATTTCAGCTGGTCCAGGGATACGGCGGCTTCGGAGGCGGTCGCCCCCCGGGCGCCGCGGGTTTCCAGCACCGAGGTGATGATCTTCAGGAGCTGGTCGTTGTCGACGGGCTTGGTCAGGTAGTCGAAGGCGCCGAGCTTCATCGCCGAGACGGCCAGTTCCACGTCCTCCACGCCGGTGAGCACGATGGTCTCGATGTCGATGTTCCTGTCCTTGATGAACTTCAGGATGTCCAGGCCGGTCACTTCGGGCATGTCCATGTCCAGCAGCAGGAGGTCGTAGCTGTTCTTGCGCAATTCCTGGAGGGCCTTGCTGCTGTTGGCCAGCACGGTGACTTCGTAGGCCCCGGTCTGCAGCAGCATGATGTTCAGGTAGTTCAGTACCGCCTGGTCGTCGTCGATGGCCAAGATCTTCTTCATGGCGTTGCCCTCGGCGCGAGCGGAATGTGGATCGAGAACGTCGTGCCCGCCCCAACCTTGCTGTCCACCGCGATCCGTCCCTTGTGGTCCTTGATGATCCCGTAGGCGATCGACAGTCCCAGCCCGGTGCCGCCCTGGTTCCTCTTGGTGGTGAAGAAAGGATCGAAGATCTGCTTGAGCGTCTTTTCGTCGATGCCGCTGCCGTTATCACGGATCTGAAGCAGGTTTTCGTTTTCCTTTTCCAGGTACTCGGTGCGGACGGCGATCGAGCCCATCTTTTTCTCGATGGCCTGCGAGGCGTTGATCAGGATGTTGACCAGAACCTGCTCCAGGCGCTGGAAGTTGCCCTTGATTCTCGGGAGGCGCTCGTCCAGCTCCAGCGTGACTTTGGCCTTGCGCCCGATCTGGTTGGAGACCAGGCGCAGGCAGCTATGGATGATCTCGTTGAGGTCCACCTCGTCGTTCAGCACGCCGTCGTCCCGCTTGGCGAACTTGCGCAGGCCGTCGACGATGGCCTTGATGCGGTTGGCTCCCTGGGCCATGTCTTCCAGCAGGATCAAAATGTTGCTGCGGAAAACGTCGTAGTTCAGGCGGGCGATCTGCAGGTTCCCCTTCTTGCTGGAGTGTTCGTCAAGAATGGGCAGGATGTCCTTCATCGCCTCCTGGATGATCGACACGTTGCCGCGGATGAAGGTGTTGGGATTGTTGATCTCGTGGGCGATGCCCGAGACCAGCTGGCCCAGCGAGGCCAGCTTGTCGGTCTGCATCAGCTGCAGCTCCATGTTTTTCTGCTTGGTGATCAGGCGCGAGAATTCCAGCACGCCATCCACCTCTCCCCGCTCGTCGAAGATCGGGTAGGCCTGCAGCAGGTAGTAATCGTCGGCGATCTTTTCCTCCAGGGTGATGGATTTTCTCTGCTGGAAGGCCATGGCTCCCGGGCAGGGCTGGCAGGGCTGGGAGCGGCCGAAGATCTTGGCGTAGCATTTGCCGTCGTGATTGCCCTCCTTGCGATTGGCCATCTTGACGTTGAAGTCGCGATCGATCATGACCACCTGGTCGGTGATGGCGTCGAAGAGCGTCTGCAGCTTGTTCCAGCTCTCCTTCAGCTTCTCGGTGAGCGAAACGAGTTCCTCGTTTTTGTGGATCAGCAGGTCCTTTTGCATTTCCAGGTCGGCCGTCCTGGCCTGGACGATCTTTTCCAGGTTTTCGTTTTGCTTGATCAGCTCCTGCTCCAGTTCCTTGCGCAGGCGGATGTCCTTGTAGACCTCCTCGATGCAGCGCCGGCCGTCGAAGTCGACGAGAATGAACGAGCCGATGACCGGGCATTGCTTGCCCCGGGAATCGATCAGGCTCATCTCCATTCCCTCCAGGAATCCCTTTTCCTTCAGCTTTTTGAAAATAAAGGGGCGGATGAGCGGGATGTTGGCGTACAGCTTGTCCTTGACGAAGTTCAGGTGGACCGATCCGTCCTCGGGGTAGTGCAGCATGCGATAGAAGGCGCGGTTGGCCTTGAGGATGTCGCCGTTCAGCTCGGAGATGACGATGCCGTCGGGCGCGTTCTCGAAAAGGTCCTCGAAGCGCTTCGTCGACTTTTCCAGCTCCCGGGTCTTGTCCTTGACCATTTCCTTCAACTTGCCGACGTACTTTTGCAGCTCCAGTTGCAGTTCGTGCTTCTCGACCGCCTTGGAGATCATGCGGCCGATCTCCCCGATGAGCTTCTTTTCCTCCTCGAGGAACTCGCCTTTCTCCCGGTACGCGACCTGGGCGTATCCCCTGGGAAGCCCGTTGACCACGATGTCGGCCCGGATGGCGCTGACGATGTCGGCGCAGTGGTTCTTGCCGCCGGGATAGCGGGTTCGATCCAGCATAATGCAGCCGCGCGCCTTCTCCGGATACTGGAATCCCTTTACCAGGTGCGAAGCGGACTGCTCCAGGACCTGTTTGAGCCCCTTGCCCGCCTCGATCTGGGAACTGATGATATAGAGGCACTCCAGTTCCTTGATCCGCTCCTTGAGGTCGTGCTCGAGCTTGCGGGCGCACTCGATGCATTCCTTCCGCTGGGGCTGCTTCTGCACCCTGGCCGTCGTCTTGCTGCCTTTTGCCACGGGGATATTATAGCACCAATTTGCTTTTGATTTTTGTTCTCAGGTAGTTTTCGCTGGAGAGTAGCGGCTGTTTCTCGCGGCTGTGGATGGCCAGGTCGATGGCCAGGGGGAGAAAGTGGGCCTTGCCTCCCGCAGTGGCGAACGTTTCCCTGAAGAGCCGACCTCCCCAAAAACCGCCGTCGGCGACCTCTCGGTAATAGGGATTGGCCTCGGTGATCTCCCGGAAGACTGCGGCGGCATCGATGTCCTGAAGGGGCTGGCCGGTAAGCTGGGCCAGCCTGCCGATGACTTCCAGGTTGGTCATGCCGCTGCGCGCCGGCAGGAGCGCGGCGCAGCGCTGGACGCGCCGGTCGCAGGCGGTGTAGGTGCCGTCGCTTTCCAGTGGGGTCGACATGGGCAGGATGACATCGGCCTCGGCGGCGCTGGCCGTCAGAAAAAAGTCGGCCACGAGCTTGAATTCCACCGCGGACAGCAGGCTCCCGGCTCCACTGGCGGCCAGGGGATCCTCGCCGAAGACCAAAAGCGCCTTCACCTCGCCCTTCTTCAACCTGGCGGCCAGGTCGACCGGCGTAAATATCCTCTCCAGGGGGGCCTTCCACATGGCGCTCAAGTGGGCAATCCCGTCCTGGCCGGGGCGGACGAAACCGGGCAGCCAGCGGGGATCACATCCCATGTCGAGGAGTCCCTGGGCATTGGCGTAGTCGCGGATGAGCAGCAGGCCGTTTCCGGGCTTGCCGGATTTTCCCAGCAGCAGCATCAGGTTCCCCAGGGCCTTCAGCTCGTCGCGCGATCGTTCCAGGTATTCGTCCATGCCGTAGACAATCACCAGGTTGGGCGACCCGGCCAGCAGCTCGACGACGCGCTCGAATTTCTCCTTTTCCATGGCCGTTTTGGCCAGGGCTTGCTTGGGGCCCAGCTTGACGATCGAGGCCTGGAATTGCGCGAAGTCTTCGCAGCGGCGCTCGATGAACTCCCGGTCGATGACCCCCTTCTTGATCAGGGCGCCGGCGATGCCCGCCAACAGGGAGGTGTTGCTGCCCCGCTTGGGATCGAGCCACAGGTCGGCGATTTTGCTGAGAGTGTTTTCCGATGAGCTGATGGAGACCAGGCGGGCCCCCCTCTTGATCGCCTCCTTGATCTTCAGTTCGGCCACCAGGTTGTTCTCGGTCAGCTCGGCGTTCACGACCAGGATGACATCGGCCTTGGCCAGATCGTCCATCGTCGTTGTGGAGGTCGTGAACCCGAGCATATCGTCGAGGGCGTCGAGTTCGTGTCCGTCAAACATGTTGCTGAAGCTGCCGATCATATTGGTTTGCCAGCCGGAGCGCACCCATTTCTGTAGCAGGTACAGCTCCTCGTTGGCCATGCGCGGGGAGGCGAATACGGCCACGGACTCGGTCCCATGCGCCTGAATGACGGCCTGGATCCTGGCGGCGGCGAGGGTGAGCGCCTCGTCCCAGGACGCTTCCCGAAGTCCGTTCCCCTTCTTGACCCGGGGCGCGAGCAGGCGTCCTTTGTCCAGCATGTAGCGGTAGCCGAAGCGTCCTTTGTGGCAAAGGTAGCCCTTGTTGTGCGAGTCGCCGTTGACCGCCGCGACGGCAAAGGTGTCCCGATCGAAGATCTTGTACTGCAGCACGCAGCCGACGGAGCAGAAGTGACAAATCGAATCGGCTCTCCGGGCGGCCCAGGGTCCGGGTTTGGCGAACGGCAGGCTCTCGGCGATGGCGCCGGTGGGACAGGCGGCGATGCAATTGCCGCAGGAGATGCAGTTGGTTTCCAGAAGCTTTTTCTCCATGGAGGGACGCACCACCGATTTGAAGCCGCGGTAGACGAAGCCCAGCGCCGAGACTTGGAGGACCTCCGAACAAGTGCGGACGCAACGGCCGCAGGCGATGCATTTGTTCGGATCCAGCGTGATGAAGGGATGGCCCTTGTCGACCTTGTATTTTCTCACTTCACCGACGAATTTGGTGATGTCCACGCCAAAATCCACGGCGTGCTTGCGCAGAGCGCAGTCGAAATACGCCGAGCAGCCGCATTCCAGGCAGCGGCCGGCCTCGTTTTGCGCCTGCTGCGGGGTGAAGCCCCTTTCTACCTCCTCGAAGGTCTTGCCTCTGGATGCGGCCGGCAGTTCCGGCATTTTTTCCTTCGCGATCTTCGCGAAGTCGGCGAAATCGCTGTCGGGGATATCGCCGAAGGCCTCCTTGCGGCTGATGAATTCAGCCGTGCGGGCCTCGGCCTTGCCGTTGCGGACGTATTGATCGATGGACTCGGCGGCGCGCCTGCCCTGGGCGATGGCGTCAATGGCCACGGCCGGCCCGGTGGCCATGTCGCCGCCGACGAACACCCCTGGGATCGACGTTGCGAAAGTGCCTTCGTCGTAGACGGGGGTATTATGACGGGTCGACTGCAGCCGCGGGTCCTTTTGCAGGCCGCACAGGTCGACGTCCTGGCCGATGGCCGAGATGACGAAGTCACAGGGCAGGCGGTACTCGGAATTCGCCAGCGGCACGGGGCTGCGCCGGCCGCTGGCATCGGGCTCTCCCAGCTCCATGCGGATGCAGGTCAGTGCCTGCAGCCGGCCGTTCTCCTGCAGCAGCTCGGTCGGTGCCGAAAGCTGGACCAGTTCGACGCCCTCCTCGAGGGCGGCCTCGATCTCCATGGAATGAGCCGGCATCTCCTTGCGCGTGCGGCGGTAGAGCAGCGTCACCTTGTCGGCTCCGAGCCTGAGGGCGGTGCGGGCGGCATCGATGGCCGTGTTGCCTCCACCGACCACGACGACCGTGCCGTAGATCTCGGGCTTCTTTTCCCCCTGGAGCTGCCAGAGGAAATCGATGCCGCCCAGGACCCCGGTGATCTGGTCTTCGCCCGCCAGACGCATGCCCTTTGCCTTCTGGGCCCCGAAGGCAAGGAAAATGGAGTCATAGCCCTGCTTTTTGAGATCGTCGAGAGTGAAGTCCCGTCCCAGGGCGCTGCTGGTCTTCAGCGTTACTCCCAGGCCAGTGATCCAGCCGATCTCCTTGTCCAGCAGCTCTTTGGGCAGGCGGTACTCGGGGATGCCGTAGCGTAGCATGCCCCCGAGTGCCGGCGCTTTCTCGAAGAGGGTGACGGCGTATCCCTTGAGAATCAGGTAATAGGCGCAGGTCAGGCCGGCCGGCCCGCCGCCGACCACCGCCACCTTTTTACCGTTGGCCGGAGGCAGCGCCGGCGTCCAGGGATCTTCGATGTCGATGTCGGTGGCGTAGCGCTTCAGGTAGTCGATGCCCACGCGCTCGTCGACGCGGTTGCGGCGGCAGGCCACCTCGCATTCACGCACGCAGACGCGGCCGCAGACCAGGGGCAGGGGATTGGTCCTTTTGATCAGGCGAACCGCCTCGCGCTCCTTGCCCATGGCGATGAGGGCGATGTACCCCTGGACGTCGACGCCGGCCGGGCAAGTCTGCTGGCATGGAGCCAGGCAATCGGCGTAGTGGTTGGAGAGGAGCAGCTCCAGGGCGGTTTTCCGGGCCGCGCGGATGCGCGGATTGTCGGTGTGGACAACCATCTTGTCGGCGACCGGACTGGAGCACGACGGGATCAGCTTGGCGATCCCCTCGACCTCCACCACGCAGAGATAGCAGGAACCGTAGGGCGGGAGCTTCGGATCGTGGCACAGGGTCGGGATCTCGGCAAGGCGGTTCTCCTGGATGACCTCCAGGATGGTCTGCCCGGGCCGGGCAGTCACTTGCTTTCCATCGATATTGAGCGTGATCTTTTCCATGGAGCTTTCCTCTTCAGTCCTTGACGATGGCGTTGAAATTGCAGGTCTCGAAACACTTACCGCATTTGATGCATGCGGCCGGGTCAATACGGTGCGGCTGTTTCTTCCCTCCCTGGATCGCCCCGACCGGGCAGACCCTGGCGCACAGGGTGCATCCCGTGCATTTGTCCTCCAGGATGAAGAAGGTCAGCAGCGGGCCGCAGCTGTGGGCCGGGCATTTCTTCTGGCGGATGTGGATCTCGTATTCGTCGCGAAAGTACTTCAGCGTGGTCAAGACCGGATTGGGCGCGGTCTGCCCCAGGCCGCAGATGGTGTTGCTGCGGATCTTCTCGGCCAGGTCCTCCAGAAGCTCGATGTCGCCCTCCCGGCCGCGGCCGTCGGTGATGCGCTCCAGGATCTCCAGCATGCGCTTCGTGCCGATGCGGCAAAAGGTGCATTTGCCGCAGCTCTCGTCCTGGGTGAAGCGCAGGAAGAACTTGGCCATCTCCACCATGCAGGTCGTCTCGTCCATGACCACCATGCCGCCTGAGCCCATGATGGCCCCGGTCTTGTTGATCTGCTGGTAGTCAATCTGCAGATCGCCCATGCTTGCCGGGATGCAGCCGCCTGAGGGACCGCCCATCTGCACGGCCTTGAACTTCTTGCCGTCGCGGATGCCGCCGCCGATGTCGTAAATAATCTCCTTGATCGTGATCCCCATGGGCACTTCCACCAAGCCTCCGCGGGCGATCTTGCCGGCCAGGGCGAACACCTTGGTGCCCTTGCTGTTCTCGGTGCCCAGGGCGGCGAAGGCCGGGGCCCCGTTGGCGATGATCCAGGGAACGTTGGCATAGGTCTCGACGTTGTTGATGTTGGTCGGCTTGCCCCACAGGCCGCGCTGGGCGGGGAAAGGCGGGCGAAAGCGCGGCATGCCGCGCTGGCCCTCGATGGAGGCGATCAGGGCGGTCTCCTCGCCGCAGACAAAGGCTCCGGCTCCCTCCTTGATGTGGATCTTCAGGTTCATCGTGGAGCCGAAGATGCTCTTTCCCAGGAATCCCCTCTTGCCGGCTTCTCGGATCGAGTGCCGCAGGCGGCGGACGGCCATGGGGTATTCGGCGCGGACGTAGATATAGGCCTCATCGGCCCCGCAGGCATAGGCGCTGATCATCATTCCTTCCAGCACCGAGTGCGGATCGCCCTCCAGGGTGCTGCGGTCCATGAAGGCCCCCGGGTCGCCTTCGTCGGCGTTGCAGATGATGTATTTCTTGTCGCCGGCCGCCTGGCGGCAGAAGCGCCATTTCAGGCCGGTCAGAAAGCCGGCGCCGCCGCGGCCGCGCAGGCCCGATTGCAGGATGATCTCGGTGACCTCTTCGGGAGTGTATAGCTCCAGGGCCTTGCGGATGGATCCGTAGCCGCCACGGGCGATGTACTCGTCGATGGAGTCGGGATCGATGACGCCGCAATTGCGCAGGACGATCCGTTTCTGCTTGGCGAAGAACGTATCCTCCTTCTCCTTGTCCAGGCCGCGGACGATCCATTCGGCGACGGGCTTGTCCTGCAGCACCTGCTCGTCCAGGATCCGCTTCACTTTGTCGGGCGTGACGTTCCCGTACATGGTTTCGCGCCCGTCCTCATCGATGACCTCGAGCAGGACTTCCTGATAGCAGTTTCCCTTGCAGCCGGTCTCCATCAGCCGCACCGGGATCTTCTCCTTGGCGATCTCGCTCTTCAGGGCGGCCAGCACCTTCTCCCCGCCCGCCGAGACGCCGCAGGTGCCTAGGCCGATTTTTATGGTTTTCATTGCGATTCTCCTTGCACGGATTCAGTCGGTCTGGGCGTGCTCGGCTTTCGTCTTGTATTCCTTCAATAGTTGCTGGACTTTCTTGGGCGTCAGGCGCCCGTAGGTTTCGTCATTGATGGTGATGACCGGGGATAGGGAGCAGCAGCCGAGGCAAGCCACCTTCTGCAGGGTGAACAGCCCGTCCTCGGTTGTGTCGCCCCCGCTGATCTGCAGCTCGTCCTCGATGACGCCGGCGATCCGTTCCGAGCCGTTGACGTGGCAGGCGGTGCCGTCGCAGACCTTGATCAGGTATTTTCCCAGCGGCTTGAGGCGGAACTGGGAGTAGAACGTGATCACGCCGTAGATGTCGGCCGCCGGCAGGCCGACGATCTCGCTGATCTGATCGATGGCCGATTCGGGGATGAATCCGTAGGTGTCCTGGGCGGCTTGCAGCAGGGGGATCAGGGCGCCCCTTTCCCCCTCGTAGCTCCACAATTCGACCTTGAAACCGGCAAGGCCGTTCCGTTTCCTTGGGGCATTCAGCTCTTCATTGGCTTTCATGCCCCCATTATCTTACATTTTGCCTTACATTTCAAACAGCTTGATGATCGGGGTCTCCTTGATGCGCAGCACGCCGTCGAGGGGCTTGATCTTGGACTGGATGACGCGATCGATCTCGGCGAAGCTGGCTCCCTGCATCAGCAGAACCATATCGTACTTGCCATGAAGGCAGTCGCTGGAGACGACGTGGTCGTTCATGTACAGGGTGGGATAGATGGTTTCCAGCTTGTCTTTGTCGATCTCCAGGAAGACGTAGGAGGAGGCGCTTTTCCAGAAATTGGCGTTGTTGACAGCCTCCGGGTTCCCCTTTTCCCGACCCAGGGCCTTGTCGACGGTGCCGATGATGTTGCCGACGCTCTCGGGGAGGTGCGGCGACTCGACCGGCAGGAAGACGACTTCCCGCACGCCGGGGAGCTTGTGGATCTTGTTCTCCACCAAGGCCTGGATGTCGGACAGGGTTTCCGCCTGCAGCAGCAAGCCCAGGTCATGATCGCCCTTGAGGGCATCGCAGTACAGCACGTTGTCCATGAAATACAATTCTTGATAGATATCGGTCAGGTTGGCTTCAGAAGCAAAATTCAGCAGGGCGTAGGCGCTGACCGCCTTCTTCTCGCCGGGGATCTCCTGCTCCATCTCCTGGGGTGCGTCAGCCGGGGTTTTCAGGGGGAGGTCGTTCAGGATGTTGGCCAGCTCTTCGGCGGTGAAAGGCTTCTCCAGATAGGCGTCGGCTTTCTGCGAGCGGGCGTCGGCTTCGGTCGCGTCGCTTCCGTAGCCGGTGATGACCACCACGGGCAACTCGGGATAGTTGAATTTGATCACCTTGAGCAACTTGAGACCGTCGATGTCGGGTAGGCGCACGTCGACCACCACATAATTGAGATCTTTTTGCTTTTGCTTGAACGCTTCCAGTGTTTTCAGGCCGCACATTCCGCTTTCGCAGGACTCGGTCTCAAACCCCTTTTGCAGCAAGCCCAGGGCCAGGCTCCGCTGCAGCGAAGATTCGTCGTCGATCAACAGGATCTTTTTTTCTTTCATCTTTATGCTCCTTAGTTCTTTAATTTCAGGGGCTTTCGCTTCCCTGTAAAACAATAAGCAAGAGGGATGCCAAATCGGAAAAGCCAATATTTACTGTGGTTCTTGCTTGTTCAACGCTTTCCCCATGGGAGCGTTTTGCTTCGATATTTTACAGTTTTTAGGCAAAAGTGCCATCCAGTCAGGGCTTTTTGACTTGTTAAATTATTTTACACTTTACGAATGGCCAGAATCCCTTATCCAGTAAGACTTTTACGCTGCTAAAATATTTGCTGTATATTTTTTTGCTTGATTCTATTAGAATTGCATTTCAAAGGAGGGCGTTCTGGGCGGTTCATCTCCTTTTTCTCATGCAGATCGGCTTGAAATCGGGCGAGTTCTTTGCTACTTTAGGAGTCCGTGGAGGAAACGCCCATGAACAAGGTCGTAGCCAAGGAATTCCTTTCGGACAACGTGGCCAGATTGGTCATCGAGGTCCCACTCATCGCGAAGAAGCAGAAGCCGGGCCAGTTCGTCATTGTGCGCACCGACGATCGGGGGGAGCGTATTCCTCTGACGATCGCTGACGCCGACAAGGAGAACGGGACCATCACCCTCATCGTCCAGAGGGTCGGTACCTCCTCGCACAAGATCTGCGATCTGAACGCCGGGGACGCGCTGCTGGATGTCTCCGGTCCCCTGGGTCGCCCCACGCATGTCGAGAAAGTGGGAACCGTGCTGGCCTGTGGCGGCGGCGTGGGCATTGCCCCTCTCTATCCAATCGCCAGGGCGTTCAAGGAGGCCGGCAACAGGCTCGTCACGGTGCTGGGTGCCCGCAGCCGAGATCTGCTGATCCTGGAAAAGGAGATGGCCGTGTTCGCCGATGAGCTGGTCGTCATGACCGATGACGGCTCCTATGGCAAGAAGGGGCTGATTACGGCCGGCATCGAGGAAGTGCTGGTGCGCGAGCCCGTCCACCTGGTGGTGACCATCGGGCCGGCGGTGATGATGAAATTCGTCGCCCTGCTCACCAAGAAGCACAACGTCCCGACCATCGCCAGCCTGAACACAATCATGGTGGACGGGACCGGGATGTGCGGCGCCTGCCGGGTCACGGTCGGAGGAAGGACCCGCTTCGTCTGCGTCGACGGTCCCGAGTTTGATGCCCACGAGATAGACTACGACGAGATGATCAAGAGGCTGAACACCTATCAAAGGGAAGAACGCCTTTCCTATGACGCATTCCGGAAAACATCGCCCTGAAGGAGATCCATCATGCCGGTTGATCTGCAGGAATTGAGCGCCGACAGGAACCAGGAGTGGAGAAACGAGCTGCGAAGCAAGTTGAGCGCCAAGGAGCGGAGCGCCTTGCCCCGCGTCCGCATGCCCGAGCTGGATCCCGGGCAGAGAAAAAAGGGCTTCGAGGAGGTCAACACCGGATTGAGCGCCGAGATGGCCGTCCAGGAGGCACGACGATGCCTGGACTGCGCCTCGCCCACGTGCATTTCCGGTTGCCCGGTGAACATCAATATCCCGGGATTCATCAAACTGATCGAAAAGGGGGATTTCCCGGCGGCGGCCAGGAAATTGAAGGAGACCAACGCCCTGCCGGCCGTTTGCGGCCGGGTTTGTCCCCAGGAGATCCAGTGCGAGGCCAATTGCGTCTACCAGAGGATGAAAAAGCCGCCGGTGGCCATCGGCTACCTGGAGAGGTTCGCCTCGGACTGCGAACGCCTTTCGGGAAACATCGCCATCCCGGCGATCGCCAGAGCGATCCCGCTGCAGGTCGCCGCCATCGGCTCCGGGCCGGCCAGCTTGACCTTCGCCGGCCTGATGGCCAAGCTGGGCTACCGCGTGACCGTCTTCGAGGCCCTGCATGAGCTGGCCGGGGTGCTGAGCTACGGCATCCCGGAATTCCGCCTGCCCAAGAGCATCGTACGCTCGGAGATCGCCTATCTGGAGGCTATCGGCGTGGTCTTCGAAAGGAACGTGGTCGTCGGCAAGACCTTGACATTCGATGACATGAAAGGACAGGGATTCCGGGGATTCTTTATCGGCAGCGGCGCCGGTCTGCCGAAGTTCATGCACATCCCCGGCGAGAATTCCATCGGCATCTACTCCTCCAACGAATACCTCACCCGCGTCAACCTGATGAAGGCCTACCAATTCCCCCGCTTCGACACGCCGATCGTCAGCGGCAGGCAGGTGGCGGTCATCGGCGGGGGCAACACGGCCATGGATTCGGTGCGCACGGCCGTCCGCCTGGGCGCCGAGAGGGCGATGATCGTTTATCGCCGCTCCGAGCAGGAAATGCCGGCCCGCATCGAGGAGGTGCACCATGCCAAGGAGGAAGGGGTCGAGTTCCTGACCCTGACCAATCCCGTCGCCTACCTCGCCGACGAGAACGGGCGGGTGAAGCAGATGCGGGTGCAGAAGATGGAGCTGGGAGCCCCCGACGATTCGGGGAGACGGCGGCCTGTGGTCATCGCCGGGTCCGAGTACGCAATCGACGTGGACACGGTGGTCGTCGGCGTCGGCACCGATCCCAATCCCCTCATCCCGCAAACGGTCGGCGGTCTCGAGGTCACCAAGTGGGGGACCATCGTGGTCAACGAAGAGACCATGCAGACCGCCGTGCCGGAGATATTCGCCGGCGGTGACATCGTCCGCGGCGGCGCGACCGTCATCCTGGCCATGGGCGACGGGAAAAAGGCGGCCGAGTCCATGCACGCCTACCTGCAGCGTGGAACGAGCGCGACATGACGCCGGGGAAGCGGCCCGGGCTCAGTCCCGCGCCTTCCCACCCGTTTGCGCCGGTCCGTAATCGACGCGCACCAGGGTCAATCCCTTGGCCGGCGCCGTCTGCCCCGCCCGGCGACGGTCCTTGGAGGCGAAGATAACCGGGATGTCGTCTGCGGCGATCTTCCCCCGGCCGACGTCAATCAGCGTGCCGATCATGTTGCGCACCATGTAGCGCAGGAAGCTCTTGCCGCGAACGGTGAAAGTGATCTCCTCGTTCCGGAACCGCATCCTGAACTCGTCGATCTCGCGAACCTTCTTTTTCGCGGGTTCATCGGAGGAGAAGGAGGTGAAGTCCTTCGTGCCGATGAAATGGCGCGCGGCCCGGCGCATGGCCTTGAGGTCGAGGGGATAGGGAAGGTGCAGGGCGAAGCGCTGGCTGAACGGCGACTGCACCTGGCCCGTGAATACGCGGTAGACATAGGTCTTGGCGACGGCCCCGAAACGGGCGTTGAACGCCTTGTCCGCCAGTTCGCACTCCATGATGCGGATGTCCCTGGGCAGGAGCGAGTTCATCGCCCGGCGCAGCGATTCGGGCTCGATGGCGATCGGCAGATGGAAATTGGCGGTCAGGCCGCTGGAATGCACTCCGGCGTCGGTCCGAGAGCTCCCGGTGACCAGGACCTGCTTCTTGGCGATGATTTTCAGCACCCGGACCAGTTCGCCCTGGATGGTCCGGTACTCGGGTGCCTGGCACTGCCAGCCGAAGTATTCGCTGCCGTCGAAATGCACGACCACGCGGTAGTTGCTGCTCATGGCGACCCTGGGCGGCCTATTTCCCCTGGCAAAAGAAGTCGCCGATCAGGCGCATGGCCTCCTGGGGCGTCTTCACGGCGATGACCCCGGGAATGTCCCAGGTCTGGATGCCGAAGACCTTTTTGCCGAAGACTTGGGCATAGGCGATCTCGGAAAGGGTCCCGTAGGAGCCGTCGACCGCCACCAGGACGTCGGCATTCAGCACCACCAGCGCGTTGCGCAGGTACCCCAACCCGGTGGGGACGGCGATGTCGGTGAAGGAATTGGCTTCCTGGGCCGCTTTTCCCGGCAGGATGCCGATGACCCACCCTCCAGCGGCCTTGGCCCCCCTGGCCGAGGCCTCCATCACCCCTTTCAGTCCGCCATTGACCAGGATATAGCCGTTTTCGGCGACCAGACGCCCCATATCCTCAGCGGTCCGCAGATGCTCGGGAGAGGGGGCGCTGCCGCCGATGAGGCCAACCCGCTTTTTTGCCGACAATCCGCCTTCAGGTCGGAGTTTCAAGCGGGGATCCCCTCTCAGACGGCTTTCTTGATCCTGCCGGAACGGATGCAGGCGGTGCAGACCCTAAGGGATTTGGTCTTGCCGTCGACCACCACCTTGACCTTCTGCAAATTGGGCTCCCAGCGGCGGTTGGTGATCTTGTGGGAGTGGCTGACATTGTGGCCGTAAGTGGGTTTTTTCCCGCATATATCGCAGATTTTGGCCATGGGTGACTCCTCCTTTTTCTCTGAAGTCCTTATTTTACACTTTTCCGGCGCGGAATGCAATCATTGAAAACCGCCCCTTTCCGTGCTACGATCGGGAGGCGAGGTCGATAATGAAAAAACTCCTTGTGACGGCCGTTCTGTTCCTGTGGTTCGGCATGATCTTCGCCGCTCACGTTCCGTTCGCCGACGCCAAACAGGTCGCCCAGAATTGGGTGCAAATCCTGGCAGACGAATTCAGGGACCGGGTCACGCTGGCCGGCGGTGAATCGCTGCGGCGCCAGGGAGTTGTCGTCGGCCATGTCTTCCACCTGGCGCCTTCCGGCTTCGTGCTGGTCGCCGCCGAGGATTATCTCCCGCCGGTCAAGCTGTACTCGCTGAAGAACGAATTCGGCCGCGAGGGGCGGACGTTCGAGGAACAGATCATCGGGAACCTGCAGGCCCTGATCGCCAAGGTGAATGCCGGGACCCTGGACCCCGAAAAGTATTTTCTGGGAGTCAACCGGGACAATTTCGCCTGGCTGAAGAAGGAGCGGCCGTTGCCGCGGGCGCTGATGAGCGTGACCCCGGTTCAGGACGCCGCCCCCCTGCTGCGCACGGCCTGGAACCAGGGGGACCCCTACAACGCCCTATGCCCGGAGATCAACGGCCGCAAGCCTCCGTGCGGCTGCGTGGCCACGGCCTTCGCTCAGATATTCCACTATTTCCAGTACCCGGCGACGGGGCGGGGATCGCACAGCTACCAGTGGCGCGGGACATCCCTCACCACCCGCTTCGACCATCCATACCCCTGGGATCAGATGCTGCTCGACTACAACGAGACGCCCGGCAGCACGGAACAGCGGAACGCCGTCGCCCGGCTGATGTTCGATCTCGGCGTGGCCTTCGAAATGGACTACAACCTGCGCGGCAGCGGCGCCTACCCCACCGACGCCCTGACGGTCCTGCCGCTGTATTTCAAGTATTCCGATCGCATCAAGGCTATCGAGCGCAGCGGGGTCTCCAGCGATGAGCAGTGGTTCGCCATCGCCCGCCAGCAGCTGGACAACGGCCTGCCGCTGGCCTTCGCCATCTACAGCGAGGATGTCGGCCATGAGGTGGTCATCGACGGCTACCGTGTCTCCGGGGGCGCGACGAGCTTCCATATCAACATGGGCTGGGGGGGGGCGTACGACGCGTATTATTCCCTGAACAACATCATGGATTTCGATGTCAATGAATGGCAGATCTTCGTATATGACATCTATCCGCCCGACTTCCTGGCCGTGCCGCCCCCGCAGAACACCGGCGGCGAGGCTTTTCTGAACGAAAGCCTGTTCTTTTCCCAGTATTTCTGCCGCATCCGTTGGGAAGCCGGTCCCGGCGGCGACGCCGAGCTGGGCAAATATGTGATTCTCCAGAGGGACGGCCAGGGGAACGTCTCCACGCTGGGGGAGGTCGAGCCCCGGGTCAAGGAATTCACCTTCCGCTGTGCCGATTATTCGGCCTGCAGCTACGCGGTGGTGGCGGTCGACCGCAGCGGCCGCCAATCGGTGGTGAAATATTTCCCGCTGCTCCTGCGCTAGATAGGGATCGGGCCGAGAAAAATCCGGTGGAATGCCAGCAATACCCCCAGCGTGTACAGCCCGGCCAGGATGTCGTCGGTCATGATGCCGAAGCCGCGGGGCAGCGATTCGCTCAGGAGGATGGGGAAGGGCTTGACGATGTCGAAGGCGCGGAAGATAAACACGGCGGCGATGTAGAGCAGCGCCTGGCGCGGCAGCAGCCACAGGGCGATCATCTGCCCGGCCACTTCGTCGATGACGCAGGGCTGGGGATCCTTGTCCTTGAAATGGTGCTCGCTGGCCGTCGCGGCCGGAACGCCGAGAGCGGATACGATGCCCACGGCCAGGATGTATGTTAGGATCGGAGCGGAGGACAAGGGGGTGACATAGACGATCAGGGCGGTCAGGAACGAAGCCCAGGTTCCCGGGGCGACGGGCAGGAACCCGGTGCCGAAAAATGTGGCGATCACGACCCATGGTTTTTTCATGCTTTCTCTCCGTGCAGCATCTCGTCCTGGAAACCCGTGATGCGGACGGCCGGCATGGGCAGGCCCTCGGAGCATGCGACCCCGATCCGGCAATGGCCGTCGACCTCGGGAGCCTGGGCCCAGATGCGGCCGATGGTGCTGCCGCCGCTCCAGGGAGCCAGCGGCAGAAAATCGACCGTTTTTCCGATTAGGCTGCGGTTGAACCGGCGCGTGTTCCGCGCGGCCATGTCCAGCAGCCGCTTCTTCCTTTCCTCGATGACGCGCGGCCTCCTACGTCCCTTCAAGGCGAAGGCCGCCGTGTTTTCCTCGGGCGAGAAGGCGAATACGCCGATCCGCTCCAAGGCCGATTCGGCGCAGAAATCGAGCAATGCGGCGAAATCATCCTCGCGCTCTCCCGGAAAGCCGACGATGAAGGTGCTGCGCAGGACGGCGGCGGGGAAGCGGCCGCGGATCTCGCGCACCAGCCGCAGATTCTGGCGAACGCTGCCGCCGCGTTTCATTCTTTTTAGCACCGCCGGCGCCACGTGCTGGAAGGGAAGGTCGAAGTAGGGCAGCACCGTGGGCTGTTCGAAGCCGGCCAGGATGTCGGGGGTGATCTCCTCGGGCATCAGGTAGAGGACGCGCAGCCAGCGGAAGCCGAGCCCGGACAGCTCCGCCAGCAGGGCAGGCAGCCGCGAGCGGTCCCCGCGATCCCTGCCGAAATGGCTGGAATTCTGCGAGATGAGGTTCAGCTCCTCCACCCCCCTTTTCTTCAGCCCCTCGGCTTCCTTGACAATGGAGGGGATGGTCCGCGAGCGGAACGCTCCGCGGATGAGCGGGATGGCGCAGAAACTGCAGCCCATGTCGCAGCCCTCGGAGATCTTGATGAAGCTGGAGTTTACGGTGGTGAAGACGGGACGGCGGTGACGTTCCGAGTAGAGGAACGGCCGCCGGTCGGGATACTCCCGCCGCTGCCCGGAGGCGATGGCGTCGGCGAGATCCTCGGTGTCGTTGACCCCCCAGAGGATGTCGGCCTGAGCGAAGGTGCTTCTCAGCTCTCGATGGTATCGTTGGACCAGGCAGCCGAAAACAGCCAGTTTCCCGATCTCCCCCTTCTCTTTTTTTTCCAGCGCGGCCAAGATCTCCTCAATGCTCTCCTCCTTGGCGTCGCGGATGAAGCCGCAGGTGTTCACAGCAAGCCAATCCGGGTTCTCGTACTCGCTGACGATCTCCATCCCCCTTTCCTGAAGCATCCCGGCCAGCACCTCGCTGTCCACCGTGTTCTTGAAGCAGCCCAGGCTCACGAAGGCGATGCGGCTGGCGGATTGGCTGCTCTTTTTCACGGGACAAATTCATTCCTTGGAAAAAAGCCATTGTAACAGAAGAGCTCCCCTCCGGCAACCCGGTGTGCCCCCCGGCCGGGCGTCAGCCCGCCGGGAGGCCCCGGGGCAATATGTTCCCTCAACCCTCCCGTTCGCCGGTCAAGGGATTCACCTTGGCCGCACCGGATCCATTGGCCGGCCTGCTCGGCGGGGAAAGAAGCGGAGGCGGACTGCTGGTGCCGGGCTTCAGGTCGACATATTCGGTTTGGACTTCGGTCGTAGCCCCAGCGCAGTGGAAATGCAGCATGAGGTAGGTCGGATTGTAGGTCGAATCACTGAACGTATGGAGGCTGGTGCCGTTGATCAAGAATGAATAATTGCTTCCCGATTTGACGACCTTGAGAATGTTCCATTTGTCGAGGCCGGCCTTGATGGCGGCGGACGAACCTGATGTGATGTAGACATAACTGCCGCTATCGGTAACGAAATTGTAGGGCCCGACGCGCCAGATCCCCCATTGTCCGTTGGTCCTATAGATAAACCAATAACCGTAGGCGCTGGTCTTGCTCGTGTTGGTGCTGAGAACTATAGCGTTGGAGTAGCTGCTGCCACCCTGGAGCCGGTTCATTTCCGCGCTGGCCGTGTAATCGCCGCTGAAGGAATGGAGATACACGCTGGGCGATCCTCCGGACGGGGAGCCTTTGTAACGGTATTTCGCCGCGAAGATATCCCAGTCGCTCGAGTAGTAGGGTGACCAGCAAGATGAGATGGGAATGCGAAAATCCTCGCGGATTCCGACGGTCAGGGTTGGGCTGACGGTGACGGTCTGGCCGATGTTGATCGAGACCGCCTGGTGGTATTCCCTGTAGCCGCAGCTGCCGCGCACATATACGTGCAAGTCGCTCTGGGCCGTGCTGAAAAAGAACGAATAAGGAGTCGTGTGGCCAGTGTCGACATAGTCGAGGTAAATGCGGGCGCCGGCCGGGGTCGAGTTGACCACCAAGTTGGCCCCCTTCAAGGCCGCCGATAATGAATGATTGTCGTTCATGGTGATGGTGCCGGAATCGGCCGCGCTTGCCCCGTCGATCTCGACCTCCAAGCCGGAATAGCCGCCCTCGGGGGCGTAGCTGTAAGAGACGTTGGTTCCCCTGGCGTAGGTGTAGGTGCCGCTGTTGGGCGTGCCTGTGATATGTGCCCCCTTGCTGACCGTCAGCACGAAGGTCTTGGTGGAGTTGGCCACCAGGGTGTGGTCGCCGTTCATTGTCACCGTGCCGCTGGCGGCGACGGGAGCGCCGTCCAGGGTAACCGAAAGGTCGCTGTAGCCGCTCTGCAGGGAATAGCTGTAGTTGACGACCGTTCCTTTCTCGTGGGTCGTCGATCCGGAAGTCGGAGTCCCGGTGACGCCTTCGCCCACCGTGGTCGTCAGAGTGTAATTTTTCTTTTTCAGGACCAGGAAATACAGCGCCGCCGCCCCGGCGGCCACGACGACCAGGCCCACGATCAGCCAGGGGAATTTCTTCCCTTTCCTGACCGCGGGCGCCGATTCCTCCTGCTCGATGAACCCGGTATCCTCGCTCGACTCGTGTGAGGCGGCCGCGCTTTTCTCGGATCCCGGAGCGGCGGTGGGCGCCGCCGGCATCTGGTTGGCCCAGAAGCATACCATGGCTAAAAAGGCGATGGCCACGACCATGGACAGCGGTTTGCGAAAAATGCTTGTGGTTTTCATTCCCTCCTCCTTTTTGAGAGATCGAAAATTCCTATCAGACAATTATATTGGATTTGTGATTTTATCTCATCTTTTTTTTAAATATTTTTTTCTCTCGTGGAGTGAACTAAGGTTCAATTGACGGGTTTTCAATACTGTGATATATGAATGGCGGATTATTGTCTAGAAAGGAGGCATATATGAGTCTTTCGGGGGAAAAAGCGCCGCAAAAGAGGTATCGCATCGCCTGGCTGCCCGGCGACGGCATCGGGATCGAGGTGCTGGCCGCGGCCAGGGTCGTCCTTGACAAACTGCATTTCACCGCCGAGTACGTCCACGGCGACATCGGCTGGGAGTTCTGGTGCAAGGAGGGCGACGCCTTCCCGCAGCGCACCATCGACCTGCTCAAGAGCGTCGACGCGGCCATGTTCGGCGCCATCACCTCCAAGCCGGTCAAGGCGGCCGAGGCCGAGCTTGTGCCCGAGTTGAAGGGCCGGGGCCTCGTCTACCGCTCGCCGATCGTGCGCATGCGCCAGCTCTTCGACCTGTACAATTGCCTGCGCCCCTGCAAGGCCTATCCCGGCAATCCGCTGAACTTCAAGGAGAACATCGACCTGGTGGTCTTCCGCGAGAATACCGAGGACCTTTACTCCGGGGTGGAGTTCAACCAGGTGCCGCCCGAGCTGGCCGAGGTCCTGGCCAGGCTTTCCAAGCCCTTCGCGGCGTTCAAGGATCTTCCCGGCGACCAGTACGCCATCTCGACCAAGATCAATACCCGCAAGGGATCGGAGCGCATCATCCGCGAGGCCTTCGAGTTCGCCAAGAAGTTCGGCCGCAAGAAGGTCACCGTGGTGCACAAGGCCAACGTGGTGCGCGCCACCGACGGCCTGTTCCTGGAGACCGCCAGGGAGGTGGCCCAGGGCTATCCCGAGATCCAGATGGACAACGCCAACATCGACGCCATGTGCATGTGGCTGCTGAAGAACCCCTTCAACTACGATGTCCTGGTGGCCCCCAACCTCTACGGCGACATCATCTCCGACCTCTGCGCCCAGATGGTCGGCGGCCTGGGCTTCGGCTGCTCGGGCAACATCGGCGAGAAGCTGGCCGTCTTCGAGCCGACCCACGGCTCGGCGCCGAAATACTCCGGCCAGCAAAAGGTCAATCCCATCGCCACCATCCTGGCCGCCAAGATGATGCTCGACTGGCTCGGCGAGACCGAGATGGGCGCGCGGCTGGAGACCGCAACCGCCGCGGTGATCAAGGAAGGCAAGGTGCGCACCTACGACATGGGGGGGGCCAACAAGACGCTGGAGATGGCCGAGGCGATCGCCGCGAAGCTGTAAATCCCCGGCATCTTGCATGAACGCCGGGCAAGGGCGCAAAGGGAGGTCATTCAATGAATGAGATCCGTATTCATGAAGTCGGCCTACGGGACGGGCTGCAGATCGAGAAGCAATCCGTGCCCCTGGAAAAGAAGGTCGAATGGGTGGAAGCCCTGCTGGCCGCCGGCGTCGGCATGATCCAGCTGGGTTCGTTCGTCAACCCGGAGAGGGTGCCGCAGATGGCCGACAGCGACAAGCTCTTCGCCCATTTCGGCCAGGCGGGACGAAAGCCGGTTACGGCCGTCCTGTCGGGGCTGGTGCTGAATGAAAAAGGGCTTGAGCGCGGCATGGCCTGCGGGGTCGACATGTTCTGCATGGGGGTGTCGGCCAGCGAAACCCACAGCCGCAAGAACACGGGCAAGGGCACCGATGAGGCCATCGGTCAGATCGTCGCCATGGCCCAGGCGGCCCTGAAATCCGGCAAGCGCGTCCAGGCCTCCATTCAGTCGGCGTTCGGCTGCGGCTTCGAGGGGCCCATGGCTCCCGAGAGGGTCTTGGCCATCGTCGACAGGTACCTGGAGGCGGGCATAGGCAATATCAGCCTGGCCGACACGGCGGGTCATGCCCACCCCCCCCAGGTGGAAGGCCTGTACGGGGAAATCCGCAAGCGCGACGGCAAGGCCGAGCTGGCCTGCCACTTCCACAACACCTACGGCCTGGGGCTGGCGAACTGCTATGCGGCCATGAGAGCCGGGGTGACGTATTTCGAGGCGGCGCTGGGCGGACTGGGCGGCTGCCCCTTCACCAAGGTGGCGGCGGGCAACGTCTGCAGCGAGGACCTGGTCCATTCCCTGCAGCGCCAGGGGCTGGCCATGGAGATCGACCTGGACAGGCTCACCGAGACCGCCCGCGATCTCGGCCGCTTCTTCGGCCGCGAGCTCCCCGGATTCATCCTCAAGGCAGGCTCCATCGTCCGTTTCAGGAAAACGCCATAAAGGAGTAACACCATGAAATTACTGGAAAAGGTCAGGATCGTTGACCTGACCAATGTCCTTTCGGGACCGTTCTGCACCATGCACCTGGCCCTGCTGGGAGCCGAGGTGATCAAGGTGGAGAATCCCGAGGGGGGCGACCTCGCCCGCAAGCTGGGCAATGTCCCCGGCCTGAACAAGCAGCTGATGGGCACCAGCTTCCTGGCGCAGAACGCCAACAAGAAATCGCTCACCCTGAACCTGAAGCTCGACGAGGGCAAGGAGATCTTCCGCAAGCTGGTCGAGAGCGCCGACGTGCTGGTGGAGAATTTCCGCCCCGGCGTCATGGACCGCCTCGGCTTTTCCTATTCGAAGTTGTCGGAGATCAATCCGCGCTTGGTCTACTGCGCCATCTCCGGCTTCGGCCAGACGGGGCCCGATGCCTTCAAGCCGGCCTACGACCAGATCATCCAGGGCCTGAGCGGGGTCATGGCCATCAACGGCGATGAGCGCCTGAACCCGCTGCGCTGCGGATTCCCGGTCTGCGACACGGTCGGCGGCTTGAACGCGGCCTTCGCCATCATGGCCGCGCTTTATTACCGGGAGAAGAGCGGTCGCGGCCAGTTCATCGACATCGCTATGCTCGACTCGATCATGCCGCTGATGGGCTGGGTGGCGGCCAACCTGCTCATCGGCGGCCAGCAGCCGCTGCTTCTGGGCAACGACAACTTCACCGCCGCCCCATCGGGGGCCTTCGCCACCCAGGATGGCTACGTCAACATCGCCGCCAACCAGCAGAAGCAGTGGGAAGACCTGGCCGACGCCCTAGGCGTTCCGGAGCTGAAGAACGATCCCCGCTTCCAGGAGCGCGACACGCGGAAAGGCAACCGCAAGCTGCTGACTCCCCTGCTGGAGGCCAGGCTGAAGGAGAACACGACCGCCTACTGGGTCGACCTGCTCAACGACCGGGGCATCCCCTCCGGCGACATCGTCGGCCTGGAGGCGGCACTGACCTCGGAGCAGGCCCGGCACCGGCAGGTCATCGAGGAGGTCAAGGAGGAGGGGATCGGAACCATCAAGATCTTCAACCTGACCGCCAAGTTCTCGGAAACCCCGGCCGGGATCGATGCCCCGCCGCCGCGCCTGTCGGCCCATACCGCGGAGATCCTCGAGGGGCTGGGCTACAGGAAAGAGGACGTCAAGGCGTTCAAGGAAAAAGGCGCGATCTGAGCGCCGCCACAACACAAGGAGGAACCACCATGGGAATGACGATGGTTGAGAAGATCCTGGTCAGGGCGACCGGCCAGGCCGAGGTCAAGGCCGGCGATGTCTTGGAGCCGAAGGTCGATCTGGCCATGTCGCACGAAAACGGCGCCCTGGTCATCAACCAGTTCAACGACATCTACAAGGGCACCGGGCTCGAGGCCAGGGTGTGGGATCCGAGCCGGATCGCCATCATCTTTGACCACCGGGTCCCGGCCGAAAGCTCGAAAACGGCGACCAACCAGAAGAAGATCCGTGACTTCGTGGCCAAGCAGGGGATCAGCAAGTTTCACGACATCCGCGGCGACGGCGGCGGCATTTGCCACCAGATCCTCCCCGAGTACGGCTATGTGCGGCCGGGCCACGTCGTGGTCGGGACCGATAGCCACACCACCAGCCACGGCGCCCTGGGCGCCTTCTCCTTCGGCATCGGCGCCACGGAAATGGCCGCCGTCTGGGCATTGGGGAAGATGCTGAACGTCGAGGTGCCTAAGACCATCAAGGTGATCTGCGAAGGCAAGTTCAAGCGCCATGTGGCGCCCAAGGACCTGATCCTGCATCTGGTGGGCAAGCTGACGGCCGAGGGGGCCAATTTCAAGGTCATCGAATTCCATGGCCCGGTCATCGAGAGCATGCCGACCTCGGGCCGTCTCGTGATCTGCAACATGACGGTCGAGGCCGGCGCCACCTCGGGCATCGTGCCGCCCGACGCCGAGACGGTGCGCTATTTGAAGGAGGAAGCCGGAGTCGAAGAGGTTCCCGAGCTGTTCGGCCCCGATCCCGATGCGGTTTATGAACAGGAGATCACTATCAACGTCTCCAAGCTGCAGCCGCAGATCGCTTGCCCGCACACGGTGGACAACGTCAAGCCCATCAAGCAGGTGCTGGGTGTCAAGATCAACCAGGTCGTCATCGGCTCCTGCACCAACGGCCGCCTCGACGACCTGGCCATCGCCGCCAAGATCCTGAAAGGGAAGAAAGTAGCCAAGGGAACACGCATGCTGATCTTCCCCGCCTCGACGCGCATCTACCGGCAGGCCCTCAAGAAGGGATATCTCGCCACCTTCATGGAGGCCGGCGCCGTGGTGATGAACTCCGGCTGCGGCCCCTGCCTGGGCATCCACCAGGGGGCCCTGGCCGATGGCGACGTCGCCCTGGCCACGACCAACCGCAACTTCAAGGGGCGCATGGGCAATCCCAACGCCGAGGTCTACCTGTGCTCGCCGGCCGTGGCCGCCGCTTCGGCCGTCACCGGCGTCATAACCGACCCGAGAAAAAAAGGAGAATAGCAAAATGGCCAAAGTCGTTTACAAAGTCGGAGACGATGTCTCCACCGACATCATCTACCCGGGACGGTTCATGGCCACGGTGTTGCCGAGCGAAACGCCGCAGTATGCCTTTGCCGATTCCCCCGAATTCAACGCCAGGATCAAGAGCGGGGAATTTCCGCCGCAGAGCATCATCGTGGCCGGAAAGAACTTCGGCTGCGGCTCATCGCGCGAACAGGCCGCCTCCTGCCTGAAGGGTCCCGATTTCGTGGTCGTTGCCCGCAATTTTTCGCGCATCTTCATGCAAAACGCCATCAATCTCGGCCTGAAAATGGTCATCTGCCCGACGATCGAGACCAATGAGGGGGACGAGCTGGAAATTACCGCCGACCAGGTGGTCAACAAGAACTCGGGCAAGATTTTTCCCGTGATCCCCATGCCCAAGGCGCGGCAGGCGATCATCGACGCCGGCGGCCTGATCCCTTTCGCCCGCCAGCTGGTTGTCGAGGCCCAGGGCAAGGGCTGAGCCCGTTGGGCCTGAACTTCAGGGAGGCGCTGTCCGCCCTCTCCCGGGCGCTGCCTTTGGTCCTTTTCCGGGCCGGGATTTTCGTGGTCGGCGGCTTCGCTGCCGTCATTTTTTTCGGCATGCTGCTCCTCGTCCTCCGCCCAAACGGCGGCGCTGGCCCGCTTGTCGCCCTGCTCCTCGCCTTGCCAATCCTCCTCGGCGGCTGGGCCAGTGGCCGGCTGCTGCAACGATTCTTTCTATTCCGCCACCGGGCGGCCATGCTATACCTTTTCTCGGAGCAGAGACCCGCGGCCCCGGGGCTAGCCGGCGCCCTGCAAGAAACGGAGCGCTCCATCCCCGACCATGGCGCCTGGTTGGCCTTGAACCATGCCATAGGCAGAGCCTTTGCGGGCTTTCCCGGCGATGGTTCGGCGGCGATTACCGTCCATCCGGTCACCGCTGAGGTCCTCGGCCAGGCCGTCCTGGCCCTGGCATTCTCCCGGGGCGGAACGGACTTCAAGCATTCTATCCGGGAGGGGCTGGCTCTTTTTTTCTGCAACGGGGATGAAACAAGGTGCCTGGCGCGGCGCTGGCTGGGATTCTCGGTCGCCGGCCTCACGCTCCTTTTCCTCTGCCTCGCCTTGCCCAATTGGTTTTTATTCAGCAGCGTTGGTGCGCCGGTCTGGATCGGCATGGCCCTGGCCGCAACCATCGCCTGGCTCCTGCAGCAGGCCTTTGTTTTCCCATTTGTTCTGGCTGGCGTCAGTGGTGCGCTCCTGGCCGCCACCCGCGGGCATACTCCCGACCCGGACCTGGTCGAAAAGCTGGCCACAGTCCTGCCGTAGCGGCCTATTTTAGTCGCTCACTTCGATGGTCTTTATTTCGCTCCTGCCGAAATACTGGGTGTGGTATATGCTCTGGGCGACCGTCGGCATCCAGGTGAAGCGGCCCAACCACAAGCTGACGGACCTTTACTCCAACCCCTGACCAAATAAAATGGTCCAACTTGAATTGGGGAATAAATCTTGTTAGACTTTGCCGAATTGGAGAATTCACCCTGATCATGGAGAGAACAGACAAAACCAAATCCGCCATTAAAAATGACTGGAAAGTACTTCTCTTGCTGCTTGTTCTGGCATTGGGAATTTTTACCCCCTTTGTGGGGAAAGGTTTTGTCACAGATGATTTCGTCCATATCCGGCACGTTCAAAAAGGCGGCAATCCTTTAACTATCTCCCCCTTTGGGATCTACCGGCCGGTTGTCAGTCTGAGTTTTTACATCAACCACAAACTGTTCCAATTGAATGCCTTTCCTTATCGAATCACCAACCTGCTGTTGCATCTGTTGGTGATTGTGCTGTTGTTCATCTTTACCAAGACATTTACCGGGGACCGTTCGCTAACATTCCTAGCGGTTCTGGCATTCATCCTTACTCCAAAAGCACACACCATGGCAGTCAACTGGATATCCGGCAGAACCGAATTATTAATGGGAATATTCAGTTTACTGGCCATCATCAGCTGGCTCCAGTATGAGTCCCAGCACAAAAAAAGATACTTTCTTTTGTGCATGACAGGCTATTTCCTGGCGGTGCTGAGCAAGGAGAATGCCGCTTTATTACCGGCACTTCTTTTTTTCATCTCATCCTCCTGGAAAATAAGTAAAAAGCGAATCATCGAAATTTCACTGATGTTTTCTGTTTTGGGGGCGGTGCTCCTGTTAAGATATTCTTTGGGAGCATTGATGCCGGTCTCCGGCGACGTTCATTACAATCTGCTGATTCCAATAGGAACCATCCTGGAAAATATCATTAACTACTTTTTCCGAAGCATTCCGTCGGTGTTTTTATTGATCCTGGCGGTCTCCATCCCCATGCTGATTGCCGGTAACCGAAAGAAGGTGAAAGGGATTCAAGCCCATGGTTCCCCCCTCTCCATCAGATCGGTATTGTTCTCCTGCATATGGTTCCTGATGTTTATCATTCCGGTCTCCCCCATCAGGATGAGAAGTGAATTATACGTCTATTTTGCCGGTTTTGGATTTTGTATTCTGGGGTCCCAAATCTTGATCAAAAACCTGAAGGCCGATTTTTTTACCAAAAAGAGAATCAATGCTCCCCTGATTGGGGGATTGGTTGTGTATATCCTGCTAGCAGGGGCCTATATCATCAATGGAAATATTCAATTCCTTCGCAAATCACATTTCTCAAATCAATTTTTACAAGAAATGATCCGTCAAGTGGAAATTACCCCAGATAACAATTTTCTCTATATAAAACCGGAAGACCGGAACACCGAAAAATGGGTACAATATGTATTCCAGGGGTATTTTGACATTATCGTGAAGGTGATTTACAATCGGGAGAACCTGTCCGGCCGGATGGCGTATGAGGAAGATTTTTCAGATCACAAAAACAAAACCACTTATAAGGTAAAGTATCTCGGCGGGAAACTGAAATTTATCCAAGAACTCCCCTAATCAACCACCCGTTGAATCTCACCTTGAAAACCCTGGGGATGATTTATTTTTTAGGTGTCATCAATAAGTTTTTCCAGAACCAACTCCAGACCCGGTCAATTGTTATCCCGCCGGCGGTTTTCATCCGCTCCCGCAAATCGACGTGGATCAGCGGCAATTGTATTCCGGAAAAAGGTCTTTGTCATGGAGCGAATTTCCGCCGCAAACCATTATCGTCGCAGGCAAAAACTTCCCGATCATCGCCCTGCACAAAACCCGACAGGCCATCATCGCTACCGGCGGCTTTGCCGAGCAATCACTAAATTTCCGACCTTTTTTCTTCGCTATTCGACCACTTCGACGGCCATTATCTGGTTCCTGCCGAAATACTGGGGGTGGTACATGCCCTGGGCCACCGCCGGCATCCAGGTGAAGCGGCCCGAGTACATGGCTTTGATGAAGTAGACGAAGCGCATCGCCCCCCGCATGGAGTAGGTATAGAAGACCAGGCGGTCGGCGAAGTTCTCTTGGCGCACCCATGGCGTGCGATAGATGCCACTGTGCTTGGTGTTGAATTCCTTCAGCGAGCGCGTCGTGGCGATATCCTGGCGCAGCAGCTCGAAGCCGGCGGCCAGCGGCTCGTCGATCACGCCGTAGGGAACCTCCTTGTCCGAGATGACCAGAAGCTCAACCTGGTAGACCTGGCCGCGCTGGAAGGCCTCCGTTTTCTCCCCTTTCTCGTTGTATACCTGGCGCTGGATATCGATGCCGCGGCTTTTCTTCCCGGCCCGGCCCAGCTTCCAGGTCAGCTCGCTGGTGACATAGACCGGCTGGTCGGCGCTGACCGTGACCTCGAACGGCCCCGGCCTCTCCCCGAGCGGCTTGCGGACCCGCAGGACGTCGCGGGCATTGGCGAACTCCTTTGCCGCCTTTTCCCCCAGCAGGCCGATCTCGGCCCTGCGCGCCGTCGTTTTCTCCACCTGCCTGAGGAATTCATCCATGGCGCAGAGGATCCAGAAGTTGGTCTGGGTCGTATTCCAGCAGTGCGGCTCGGCCTCGAGGAGCCAGTGGATGATGCGCTCGGCCAAGACGTGCTCTGTCTCCACCTCGAGGACGGCCTGCAGGAGCAGCGCCGTGGCGAAGCGCGAGGAGTAGAAGGGGAAATCGCGGTGGTATTTGAATTCACCGGCATCGAAATAGGCGAAGTCGGCCTCGACCTGCAGGCTGTTGTTGAACTCGCCCAGCATGGTCTTGACCAGGCCGGCCTCGATCCCCTGTTTGTGCATGGCGCGATAAAGGAAAACCTTCCCCGGCAGGGGCAGGCTGTCGCGCTCGGAAGCCAGCTTCCGCAGCTTTTTGTTGTCGGCATTCTTGTGCAGGCTCAGCACGAATTGGTAGAAGCTTTCGCAGGTCTTGTCCAGGCTGGCCCGCTGCAGGTAGCCGGACAGCTTCTGCACCAGCCGCGGATCGACCTTGTAGTCGTGCTCCCGGGCCAGATGCAGGCTCCACAGCACGTAGGCGGTCAGGTAATCGGACGAATACTGGCCGCCGCGATAATATGACAGCGCTCCTTCACCGTTCTGGAACTCGGGGATGATCTTCAGATAGCTTTCGATCGACTCGCGGATCTGGGCCTGATCGAGGCCCAGATCCAGCCGCTCGGCCAGCTGCGGGCTGAGGGCCAGGAAGGGCATCACCTTGGAGGCCCGTTGCTCGAGGCATTCATAAGGATAGAAAACGAGCTTCTTGGCGATGTTGACCGCCGGCCTGAGCAGGGAGGGGGTGGCCGTGACGGCGATGGCCTGCGCCTCCGCATCGCCTTGCGGTTCGATCGTCTTCTTCATGGCCTTGCCGCTGGCGAAGTCGAGCAGGGTCTCGCTGACCAGGCGATCGGTCACCGGCAGCTTTTTCTCCAGACCATCCTTGTCGACGGCGCTGAGCGCATAAAAGGTGATCGTGGCCTCGCCGATGCGACCGGCCAGGAAAGGGAAACGGAACAGGCCGTTGCTCCTGGGGTCGAGGGTACCATCGGCTTGCGCCGCGCCGCCGACGGCGATCCCCTCGGGCTTGATCCACAGGGAGAAGGGGAGCTTTTTCCCGGTGCGGTTGCTGAGCTGCACTCCGGCCCGGAACTCGTCGTCCTGGCGGGCGAACTCGGGCATGGCCTCGGAGATGAGCAGGTCCTTGCTGACCAGGAGCTTTTTTTCGGCGCTGCCGAAGCGATCCTCGCTGTACGCCACGGCCATGATGCGGTAGGTCGACAGCTGGTC
>JAFGST010000085.1 GCA_016934475.1 Candidatus Aminicenantota bacterium
CTGAAGGGCCTCCTGCTGAAGAGGCTGTCCGGGCACCCGGGCGTGCAGGTGCTGGAGCCCGGACAGATGAACCGCCTGGGAATCGTCTCCTTCTACTCGCTGCACCGCCACCACAACCTGATCGTGCGCCTGCTCAACGACCGCTTCGGCATCCAGACCCGCGGCGGCTGCTCCTGCGCCGGCACCTACGGCCACATCCTGCTGAACGTCAAGCGCGAGCAGTCGCAGCACATCACCGAGAAGATCGACCACGGCGACCTGTCGGACAAGCCGGGTTGGGTGCGCATCTCGCTGCATCCGGTCCTGAACGAAGGCGAGGTCGACGCCATCGCCGGCGCCGTTCACGAGGTGCTGGACCACTACGAGCGCTGGCAGGAGGACTACGTCTTCGATCCGCGCACGGCCGAGTTCCATCACCGCAGCTGGAAGCCGGAGCTGCCGGATCTGCGGAGAGACTTCAGACCTTGGTAGAGATCGAGACGAACTCGGCGTACGGCGCAGGGTTGACGGCGTAAGGTAAGAAAAGAAAAGCACCAAGTTCCAAGCACCAAATCCCAAACAAATCCCAAGTTCCAAATTCCAATCCCCTTGGCGGGGACGTTGTGACCCAAACCAAGGCGCAGTAACGATCTACTTAGTGGTAGTGGTAGGAGCGAGCACTGAACGAGCCCCATTCTTCACTTTTACCTTTTACCTTTCTCCTTTTGCCTTTCGAGATTTTTTGCTTGTCACGCGTCACTCGTCACTTAAGTTCGTTGTTTCCAGACCGTCAGCCGTAGGCCGTATGCCGTACGCCAAGTTTTAAACAAATCTTTCGAATCGGTCTTTCTTCGCCTTGCAGATCGGGCACACTCCGGGCGGCTCGGCGCGGGCGCAGAGGTAGCCGCAGACCTTGCAGCGCCAGACCGGCTGCGAGAGCTTGCCGGGGAACACCCCCCCGGCGGCCTCGGCCTTGGCGGCGCGGTACTCGCTGGGCGACGGCCGCGTCCTTGCGCGGCGGTTCGGCCGGCGCTCGGGGATCGACCCGGTCCGCTTCCTTCCCTCCAGGACCTCCTGCGAAACGTAGAGGGCGCAGAAGCAGGCGCCGTGCTCGTTCAGGTCGGCATCGCGGTAGTCGCAGGGGCAGATGATGTCCAGGTCGGCGGCCTTGTCGCCGGATGCCAGCCGGCAGGGACAGGCCCAGTAGCCGTAACGCTCCTGGTTGACCATCAGGCTGCGCACCAGATCGCGCGTGAACTCGCGGTCGGGATTCAGGTGATATCCCGAGGCCTCGGCCTCGAGCTGCAACTTGTCCACCAGCGCGTCGACGGCCGCCTCGCTGATCTTGTGATTCTTGCTCATTTTCCCACCTCGGCGCGGATCCTCTCCTCGTCAAAGCCCAGCACGCACGTGGAGTCATTGAAGACCAGGGTCGGGAACGACTCGTTCGGGTTCCAGCGCCGCACGTTCTCCATGGCCTTTTCTTGCTCGGCCGGCGACAGCAAGTCAACGTACACGTAGTCGTAGGCCACGCCCAGATTGTCCAGCAGATGCCGCGTCCTGCGGCACCAGGCGCAGGTGCTCAGCCCGTAGAACGTGATCTTGCCGCAGTCCTTGCCCTTGACGCGAGTGAAGGGAATCATCCGTGCCTCCTCCGGTTTTCGTGGCGCCATTATAATGTCCCCCCGGGCGAAAAGTCAATCTTATTACCGACATCTCGTGACGCGTGACGCGTAACGCGTGACATGCAACAGTATTGGCGAAAGAAGTTAATTTCCAAGCACCAAGCACCAAATTCCAAATAAATTCCAATTTCCAAATTCAAATGACCCAAACCAAAACCCCTTCCAGTTTCTTCTTATCTTCGTTTTGGTCATTTGGTAATTGGAATTTGGTGCTTGTTCGGGATTTGGAATTTGTTATTTGAAATTTTATTCTTACGATTGCCTTTTCGTACCGTCAACCGTGCATCGTCAACCGCAAACCAAGTTCAACTTTTCTCTTGCCGTACGCCGTCAGCCGTCCGCCCTACGCCGAGTTCCGATGGCAAAAAGCCCAGGTACTTCTGCCAGTTCTTGCGCTTCTCCTCGGCGCTGAAGCCATCGCGGCCCAGGCAGCCCAGGGCCGATACCGCCAGCAGCGCCGCCAGGTCGCGCTCGTTCAGGCGCGCCCGCAGCAGCAGGTCCTCCAGGGCGGCGTAGCCCGGGCCGCGGCTCTCCAGCAGGCGCTCCGCCAGCGCGGAGCCGATCCCCTTGACGGCCGTCAACCCGCAGCGCAGGGCCCTGCCCTCGACCGTGAACCCCAGGCCGCTGCGGTTGACGTCGGGGGGCAGGATGCCCAGGCCCCATGCCTTCGCCTCGGCGACGTAGTCGGGCAGCGCGTAGTAGCCGCCGCCGGAGTTCAGCAGGCGGCAGAAGAACGCCAGTGGCCGGTGCGTCTTCATCCATGCCGAGAGGAAGGCGGCGTGGGCGTAGGCCAGGCTGTGGGCCTGGCAGAAGGCGTAGAGCGAAAAGTCGATGGCCAGCTTCCAGAACAGCTCCAGCTCGCCGGCGCTCCAGCCGTTCTTCTCCCCGCGCGCGAAAAACTCGTCCCTCAGGAGCCCGCCCCGCTTCTTCTTCAGCTCGCGGCGCGCGATCTCGGCCCGTTCCAGGCTCCAGCCGCTGACGCGGTGCAGCAGCACGGTGATCTGCTCCTCGAAGATCAGGGCGCCGCGGCTGTGGGGGAAGAGTTGCCCCAGAAGGGGATGGGCCGGCGGCCGGCGCTCGATGTAGGCCGTCTTCATCCCCGACCGGGCCGGCCCGGGACGGATGATGGCCACGGCGATGGCCAGCTCCTCCAGGCTGAAGGGCCGGCTCTTGCGCAGGTTCTCGCGCGCCAGGGGGCTCTCCAGCTGGAAGCAGCCCTTGGTGCGCGCATCCTGGATGGTGCGCCAGGTCAGGGCGTCGTCCTCACATGCCGGGTCCGGCGCCGCGGCATTGCCGACGCCCAATGGCGCAATGACCTCGAAGCCGCGCACGCCCAGCAGGTCGAGCTTGAAGATGCGCAGGCGCTCGACCGCGTCCTTGTCCCAGACCAGCTGCGGGAAGCCCTCGGGCGAGCGCGTCAGCGGCAGGAGGCGGTCGATGGCGCCGGCGGCGAACACCACGCCGCCGACGTGCAGGGAGAGCTCGCGGAAAATGCCGTCCAGAAGCGCGGCCGCCTCGTAGACGCGGACCAGTGGGCCACGGCCACGTTCCGCCAGCTCACGAGGCTCGGCGAACATGGGCAGGGGCCGGGTCAGGGCGTGGGCCTCGTCGGGCCCGTAGCCGAAGGCGCGGGCCGTCTCGTAGAGGGCCGAGCGGGCGCCGAAGAACTTGTGGCTGGAGAGGAAGGCCGCCCGGCCCCGGTAGCGCTCGAACAGCCAGCCGAACACCTCGGGGCGCCGCGAGGAGTCGATGTCGATGTCGATGTCGGGCAGGTCGTCGCGCAGGCCGTTGACGAAGCGCTCGAACACCAGGCCGTGCCGCAGGGGGTCGGCCCGCGACAGGCCCAGCAGGAACAGGACGAACGAGGCGCCGCCCGAGCCGCGCAGGCCGAAGAAAATGCGCCGGCGACGGCAGAAGCCGGCGATCTCGCCGGCGATGAGGAAATGGGCCGCCGCGCCGCTGCGGCGGATCACCCGCAGCTCCCGCTGCGCCCGCCCGCTCTCGGCGGCCCCGGCCGCACGCTCGTCAAGTTTCCTGCGCACCAGCGCCTCCAGGTCATCGCCGCCGTCAGGGAACAGCTCGCCCAGCGAGTCGAAGGCGAAGGCGGAGCGCTCGGCCAGGCGCAGGGTGTTGTTCAGGGCCCGCTGCCCGGTCTCGCCGAAGCGCCGCGTGACCGCCGCCACCGGCAGCAAACCGTCGAGAACTGCGTTCTCCCGGAACGCCTCGGGAAGCGGCCGGTGCTGGAAGACGGCCCGGGCCACGGCGCAGCGCCGGGCGTCGCCGGTCCAGCGCAGCGCCTGGGCCCAGGCCAGGGGCAGACCGGAGGCGGCGGCCAGGCCCGGCAGCCATGGGCCGCTGCCCCACTCCAGCCCCAGGTAGAGGTTGTCCCGGCCGACTTTCGCCTGCAGGCGCCGCAGCAGGGCGGCGTCGGGCCGCGACGGCAGGAAGACCGCCAGCATGTCGTGCAGGGCGGCGGGCAGGGCGCGGCGGTTCAGGCAGGAGACCAGCGCGCGGCAGCCCGCCGCCGAGGCCGGAAAGAGGAGCAGGCTCCCCTTCTCCGGCAGCCGGATCTCGGCGCCCAGCAGCGGCGCCAGCCCCCTGGCGTCGGCCTCCCTCTTGAAGCGCTCCCAGCCGATCAGGGACATGGGGTCGCAGACGGGAAGGTAGGGGACCTTGGCCTTCTGCATGAGGTCGCCAAGGGAAGCCGGATGAACAACGCCTTCTCCTTGAGAGAAGACCGAGTAAACACGTAGTGGGACGTAATTCATGGATAGGACTTTATTTGAACAATAGATGTCGGTTTTTCTAAAAGCGGGCGGGTTTAAAACCCGCCCCTACGTTAAAATTTTCTTCATCATCCGCCCAGTGGCGGGGATTTTCGACGATATAGCGAGCGATCACGGCCAATTCACCCTTGTCGCGGATGACGCGGTCGTGGAACGAGCGCTGTCATTGGAAGAGGCCGTCGGGATATTTCAGGTTCATCGCCCGAGCGGAGAAGGTTTTGAAGCCACGAAGGATCTCGGATAAAGATACGGGATGGGAAAAAGAGCGGGCGGGTTGCAAACCCGCCCCTACGTTAAGACCAACGGCAATTTCGATGATCCCATGGACATGATTGGGCATGACCACGAATTCGTGCAGGCGACAGCAAAGATAATGATCGGGCAAATCCAACCAACACTCCCGGACGATATGGCCGTAGTCGTTCAGTTCCATAGTTTCATCGCTGATTTTGCCGAGAATCTCTTCTTTTTCTTTCGTGCAAATGGTCACGAAATAGAATCCGGGGCGGGAGTAGTCAATATCCGATCTGCGGATGCGCTTGCGTTGGTGGTGGTTTTTGATCATTTCTTAACGTAGGGGCGGGTTTGCAACCCGCCCGCATACATTCTGTCATTAGGAACGGGAGGGTTTGAAACCCTCCCCTACATCAAGCCAATCCATGATCTCCGCGAAACCGCTTTTTTTGAATTCGGCTTTTGCACCACGGAAATATTCTTTGATTCGGTTAAATGTCGCCTCACATTTATCAAACACGATGATTCTTTCAAATCGGTTGCAGTTGAACAGGTTCTCTATATGCTTGTCCTCAGGAGGAAAAGAATATCCAATAATAACTAGGATCCGTGAATTGATCGCATATTCCCTTATTTTTGCAGAGATCACATTCCAAACGGTTTCCTTAATCTTCCAAAAGAGTCCTGAAAACCTTTCAACGGCTACTTTGTCCGGCACCGGAGGGATCAAAAAGCATTGACATTCGGAATTGAAATTTGTCGGCAGATTATCCACTACTCTCAGCTGACAGCCAGACTGCATTTGGTCAGATTCTATATTTAAATCACCATATGTGCCTTTTATGTCAGTCGGAATAAGCCAATTCAAAGAGCCATGCGGCTTTAAAATTTTAACCAGCGGATTATACGGTTCGTTCTTTTGATCAGAAGGCAAAAGGTTGAAGATATATTCTCCATAGTAGTTTGCCATCGGAATTGTTGGATTCTTTTCATGAATTACTCTTTCAAAATTGATATCCCAATTCAAGGAAATCAAAGGCGAATGGTCTTTTTGAACTAATTGCCATAACTTTTTTAAATATTTTTTTTCAAATTTTGTATAGTACGCGGCGACAAAATGATATATCGCATTTTCCAAAGTGCTGATATCGCCCAAATTTTGCGCACTCCGATCGGTTCTTTCCTGAAGTTGCAAATTATTTTGGTGATTCCAATTATTCGCATAATCTTCCTCCAAAATCGCTAAAAGCTTTACTATATCCCGTTCCCTCTTTCTTCCCGAAATTTCAATGACCTTCTCGATAAGCCATTTCAACGCTTGTAAATGGCTCTCTTCCATGAAATCTAACAATCCAAAGGGCGATTTTTTCTCTTGTTCACTCAATTTCTCAAGTATTGGGATATAATTTTCAATTGAAGGTTTGAACTCGAGATAATTGTCCAATTCTGGATCTGCCGACGCAATGCTTGCCCCATTCCCCAAAACAAACAGATATTCATGTTCGAAATTAGATACACTCATTCTTTATTCCCCTTTTTGCATTGATTATAGTGCATAACTAGCAATAACACACCCGCCTGCAGCTCCGCCGGTGGCGGTTCCGGGCCCCGCGGAAAGCTGGATCCGCGATCCATCGGGCATGCATGTCTGACATCTATCTTCACGTAGGGGCGGGCCGCACCCTGCGGGGCGAGACCCGCCCGCCGCCCCAACAACGACAGCGGCACGCCACGAACACCCGGGAGGGTCACAGACCCTCCCCTACAATCTATTCTTAACGTAGGGGCCGGTTTAAAACCGGCCCGCTCTTTTCCCCGCCACTCTGTCCGGGAGGGGTTCAACCCTCCCCTACTTTCACTTCGTCAACGAAGCCGTTTTTAAGACCATCCCCTCCCTTTCCACGGGATACAGCTCCTCCAGAAGCATGGAGCGGGCATTTCGTAAGGAAGAGAACCCGAAGCGCTCCTTGACGGCGCCGACGGCGGCGGTCATCTTCTCGTCCTTCAGCGAGAAGAAGGGCAGGAGATCGCGGGCCTCCTGCAGCCCCTCGACCTTGGCGCCGACTAGGCGCAGGGGCAGGTCTTTCTTCCGCAGCAGCGAGCGCAGCAGCGGCAGCGCCGCCTGCCAGAGGTGGAAATACGAGTAAGTGGGGAAGGGCAGCGGCGCGCGCCGCGTGAAGGTGGAGAAGTCGCTGAAGCGCGCCTTGACCTCGACGCGCCCGGCGTAGAGTCCGTCGCACAGCAGCTGCACGGCCAGGCGGTCGAGCAGGTAGGCCAGGTGCGAGTGCAGCAGGCCCTCGTCGCGGATGTCGTGGGGGAAGGTGGCCTCGCGGCTCAGGCTGCGGCCGGCCGGCTCGGGGAGTCCGCGCTCCATGCCCCCGGCGTGCTGGCCGGCGAAGAACCTGCCCCACAGCGCCGGGTACCTGGCCCTCAGCTCGCGGCCGCGGCGCACGCCCAGCCCCTGCAGCACGAAGTAGGTCTGCGGCCCGACGCCGGGCACCTTGTCCAGGGTCAGCCGCGAGATGAACTCTCCCTCGTCGTGCAGCCAGAAGAGGCCGCCCGGCTTGGCCGCCTCGCAGGCCAGCTTGGCGCCCAGGCGCGTGAAGCCCAGCCCCGCCGATATCCGCAGGCCCGTCTCGCGCTCGGCCGCGGCCTTGATGCGCGAGGCCATCTCGTAGACCGAGCGGCACAGGTAGCGGCTGCCGGACAGGTCGACGTAGGCCTCGTCGACCGAGAC
>JAFGST010000086.1 GCA_016934475.1 Candidatus Aminicenantota bacterium
CTCAAGGTCGAGGACGTCATCCTCAAGGTCGGCCAGGGCGACGAGGAGCCGGTCGACATCGTGGGCGTGAGCGTTTCCGACGCCGCCCGGCTGGTGCGCGGCAAGAAGGGGAGCGTGGTGCGCCTGACCGTACGCAAGCCCGACGGCCGCATCCTCCAGGTCTCGCTGGTGCGCAACGTGGTCGAGCTGCAGGAAACCTATGCCCGCTCGGCGCTCCTGACCCATGACAAGCTGAAGCGCTCGTTCGGCTACATCTACCTGCCCAAGTTCTACCATGACTTCAACCGCTCCTCCGGACGCAGCGCCGGGAACGACGTGGAAAAGGAGATCCGCAAGCTGGTCGAGCGGGGGGTCGAGGGGATGATCCTCGACCTGCGCGGCAACGGCGGCGGGGCCTTGGAGGACGCGGTGAAGCTGTCCGGCTTGTTCATCGAAAAGGGCCCCGTCGTCCAGGTGAAGGACCGCCACTCGGCACCCCAGGTCTACGAGGACCGCGACGGCAAGATCAGCTACGGCGGCTCGCTGGTCATCCTGGTCAATTCGCTCAGCGCCTCGGCCTCGGAGATCGTCGCCGCCGCCCTCCAGGATTATCGGCGCGCCGTCGTGATCGGCGACCATACCTTCGGCAAGGGGACCGTGCAGGTCATGCTCGACCTGGACCGCTTCCTCGCCTCCGACCTTGCCCACCTGCGGCCCCTGGGGGCGCTGGCCCTTACCGTGCAAAAATACTACCGCATCACCGGCGGCTCCACCCAGTTCCAGGGTGTGTTGCCGGACATCATCCTGCCCGATCCCTACGCCTACCTGGAGGTCGGCGAGAAGAAGCAGAAGAACGCGCTTCCCTGGGACACGGTGCCGCCGCTCTCCTTCTCGACCTGGGACGGCACGCAGCCCACGCTGAGCGAGATCGTAAAACGTAGCCAGCAGCGGCTGGCCGGCAATCCGCGCCTGCAGCGGGTTGCGGAGAACACCGCCCGCCTCAGGGCGCAAAGGGAGGCGACGCGCGTGACCCTGAACCTCGGCAAATTTCAGGCCGAGCAGGAGGTCCTTTTCCAGGAGGCCGAGCGCTTCAACCGCCAGCAGGTCGAGTACCCCTATCTCCAGGCCGAGCCCGTCCCCGCGGGCGGCGAGGAGGTCGCCCCGGGCGACGAGAAGCGCAAGGAATGGCTCCTCGGACTGCGCAAGGATCCGCTCGTCGAGGAGGCCGTCCAGATCTTGAACGACCTGCGGTCTTCGCCCGTGGGTTTCTGAGCGCCGTCAGCGGCTGCCGGCTGCAGTGCCTTCCCTGCCTCTCGGTCCCTCTCCGGGAACCGTGACGAGCAGGAGCGCGGCCGCAACCGCGGCCAGGAAGCAAATGATGAGCAGGCCTCCCGAGGTGCCCAGCAGCGGCAGAAAGAAAGCGGCCATGAGCAGGGAGCCGATGGCCCCTCCCAGGTAGTCGCCGGCATTGAGCAGCCCGGCGGCCGGACCCGCCGCCATGCGCCCGAGGACGCGCAGTCCCAAGGGGAGGATCGCCCCGCCCAGCACCCCCATCCCTCCCAGCCAGAGGGCCAGGGCAAGCTGTCCCGGCCAGCCGGGCTGAAAGCCCAGCCGCAGCAGGGCGATGAAGGTCGCATTGATCACAACGACGGCCAGGAGCACCAGGGCCAGCCGGCGGCCGGCCCCACGGGGAACGGGAGTCTTTCGCTCCAGCCAGCGGCCGGTCCAGAGAGCCCCGCAGCCGAGCCCCAACATGAACAGGGCGATCAGCATGCCCACGGCCTGGTAGACGAATCCCCAGGTGTTCTGGAAAATGAAAATGGCCGTGATCTCGATGGAAAGCCCCGCGAAGCCGCCGCAGGCGGCGGCCACCATGGTGGGGACCTTATTGGCGCCGCTGCCGCGCCGAAGCAGCGCCACCGCCAGCAGAGGCAGCAGCAGCAGCGTCACCCCCAGCAGCACGCCGGGAACGGTGATGCGCCGCAGCAGGGCGAACAATCCGGAGAGGGGACTTCCGGAGCTCCAGCCCAGGAGGCGGCTGCCCAGGAAATAAGCGATGGGCCGGTTGTCGCGGTTCAAGGACAGCCCCTTCTCCCTTTCGAGGGCGCTGCGGATATAGGCGCCCTTCTCCGGCGGATACAGGGAGGCGAAGATCGGTGCCAGGGAGGCCGGGGGCGGAGCCAAGGCCTGGTAGCGGCGGGCGAGAACAACGGCATCGTCGCTGACGCTGGAGCGCGATCCGGAGGCGAAGAAAAAGTTGCTCATGCCCGGAGAGACGGCGATGACGGGGAAAACGCTGCGCAGCGTGCGGTAGATCGCCGCCGTGTACGGAGTGACGATCTCGGAGGCGTAATTCTCGGCCGAGGCCAGGCGCAGGGCCACGACCCCTCCCGGGGCCAGGATCTCCCTGAGGTCCTGGAAAAACTCCCTTGTATAGTAGCGGTTGATCTGCGCCGTCCAGGCATCGGGCTGGTGGATGAGCACGAGGTCGTAGCGCTCCCGGGCGCCGCCGCCCCCACGGGCGGCGAGCAGGACGAAGCGGCGGCCGTCCATGCGGCGCGCCCGCAGGCGGTGATCGCGCAGCGCGGAGCGCTCCTCCGGGCCCAGGTGCTCGAGGATCAGATCCGAGTAGCCGGCGTCGATCTCCACCGCGGTGAGCGAGGCGATGGGATAGCGCAGCAGGTGCCTGGCCAGGCCGGCGAACACGTCGCCGATCACCAGGACATTCCTGGGACGCGGGTGCTGGGTGAGAAGCTGCGCGGCAAGCACCCGGTCCGCCGCCTCGTCGGGGAAAGAGGCCGCCAGCTGGCCGTTGGCAAACAGGCTGTACTGCCCATGGGCCAGCCCCAGCTGCAGGTTCTGGTAGCGGCTGTCGCGGGCGGCGACGAGCGTGGAGGCGGATATTCCCCGCCACCTCTGCTTCACCAGCCATTCCTCGAAGCGCAGGGCCCAGCCGCCGAGCGAAGCCAATCCCAGGCCGAAGGCGAGCAGGAGTGCGGCGCGCAGCACTCGGCCGCGGGCGTCGCACGAAACGATCCAGGCGCCGGCGAGCAGCGGCAGCGCATAGAGGGCGATGATCGAGACCGGATCCCAGCGGCCCACCAGCCAGAACGTGTAGGCCAGGCCGCCGGCCATGGCGCCCAGCGATTCCCAGGCGTAGGCCCAGGCCATGGCGCGGGCGGTCTTGGGCTGCGCCATGGGCCTCAGCCTGGCGGCCAGAGGGAAGGCAAAGCCGCTTAGGGCGCTGAAGGGCAGCGTGAGCAGCGGGATCAGGTAGAATGTCTTGACCAGCGGCAGCAGGCCCCCTTGGGGCACGTCGGCGAGCCGGTGCAGGCTGCGTGCGGCGGCCAGCAGCAGCGGGGCGACGATGCCCATGGCCAGGGCGACCCAGGAGAAAGCGGCGGCCGTCGAGGATCGGCGCCGGGCGAAAAACGCCCCGGCCAGGGAACCGGCGCCGACGCCCAGCAGCCAGCCGGCCATGGCGATGCCGAAGGAGATCTCGTTGCCGGCGGCCACCACGAAGAATTCGCGCAGCAGGATGGTCTGCATGACCATGCCGAAGGCGCCCAGCGCCGCGTAGGCCAGGGGAATCACGTAGGACATGCCGAGATTATAAAAGGAAAAAGGCAAAAGGTAAAAGGAAAAAGTTAGAAACCATTCCGAGATCCCTGGAAACAAGAATTGGGAAGGGCTGTTCTTCTTACTTTTACCTTTTTCCTTTTACCTTGAATACTTTTTAGAACGGTCCCCAGTTCATCAGCACCGGCGGGATGAGCAGCAGCATGCTCAGGGCCATCAGGATCATCATCAGGGGCAGGAACCAGCGGGCCCACTTGTCCCAGGGGATGCGGGCCATGCCCAGCACGCCCATGGTCACGGCCGAGGTGGGCAGGATGGGGTTGATGAACTCGCAGAGCTGGAAGGCGAAGACCGTGGTCTGGCGGGTGACGTGCACCAGGTCGCTGAGCGGGGCCATGATGGGCATGGTCAGCGCCGCCTGGGCCGTGCCCGAATGGACAAAGAAGTTGATCACGCTCTGCGTGAGAAACATCATCTGGGCGGTGACGATGCGCGGGAACACGGAGATGAAGTCGGATGCGTAGTAGAGAAGCGTGTCCAGGATCTTGGCGTCCTGGGCGACGATCAGGATGGCCCGGCCGCAGGCGATGACGAAGGCCACGCCGATGAAATCGCGGGCGCCGGCGATGAAGTTGCGGGCGATCCGGCTCGGGCCCTGGCCGGCTACGAAACCGGCGACCAGCCCCATGGCCAGGAACAGGGCGGCGATCTCCTCGATGTACCAGTGCTGGATCAGGATGCCCAGGACCAGGAGCACGATCCCGAGGCCGAAGACCGCCAGGACGCCGCGGTGGCGCCAGTTCCATTGACCCAGGTCGGGTCCGCCGTCGGAAACGATCTCGGCCCGCCCCCGGTCCAGGTCGAAGACCGGGCTTTTTTCGGGATTCTTCTTGATCGTCGCGGCGTACTTCATGACGAAGGCGATGGTGATGGACGTGCCGATCACCCAGGCCACCAGGCGGTACGGCAGGCCCGAGTATAGCGGCAGGTTCGACAATCCCTGGGCCACGCCCACGGTGAAAGGATTGAAGAAGGCGGCGGCGAAGCCGGCGGCGGCGCCGAGGAAGGGGATGGCCACGCCGACGATGGAGTCGTATCCCAGCGAGATGGCCAGGGGAATGAAGATCAGGATGAAGGGGATGGTCTCCTCGCACATGCCGAAGACCGAGCCGGCCAGCGAAAAAACCAGCATCAGCGCCGGGATGATGAACTTCTGCAGGCGCGGATGTCGTGAGAAGGCGGCCGCCATTTTCTTGATGGCCAGGTTGATGGCGCCGCTCTCGTTGATCACGTTGAAGGCGCCGCCGATGACAAACAGGAAGACGATGATCAGCATGCCGTCTTGGAAGCCGCGGATCGGCGAAAGCAGCAGCGCCTCCGGGCCGGCCCGCTGGGCCTCGACGCGGTGGAACGTTTCGGGGAGGGCGACCAGGCGGGTGGAGTCGCCCACCTGCTTCTCGACTCGCTGGAATTCGCCTGCGGGGACGATCCAGGTGAGAACGACCATCAGGATCACCAGGACGTAGATCAGCACGATGGGGTGGGGCATGACGAACGTGGATTTCTTTTCTGTGTTGGCCATGATGCGGATTATAAGCGAGGCGCCGATGATTATCAATAAATTATTGTGACGCGTGACAAGTGGCGGCTAATAAGCGAAGCGGCTGGAGGCATCTGTAAAATTCCAAATCCCAAGCACCAAATCCCAATCAAGCTCCAAGCTCCAATGACCCACTGACCCAAACGAAGATCCTTGAAATGGAAAAGAAATCGTTGGAGCGTTGAAACGTTGAAGCGAAAGGGCAAGAATTTTCTTTATGGCTAGTGCTGACACTGTCACTGACACGTGCCTTGGCTTTCGTTTTGATCATTGGAATTTGGAATATTTTTCGCCGTGCGCCGTATGCCGTCCTCCGTACGCCGAGAACTGGCTTCGGCCCTAGACCTGCCAGAACGCCGCATAGTCCCTGGCGCCGGGGACTTTCAGACTCAGGGGGCCGTGCGCCGGGATGGCCTGGAACGGCTGGCCTTTGAAGGACCACATCATCTGCAGGCGGAATTCGTCACCCTCGCCGATCTCCAGGGCAACGAGCGGGATGCCCAGTTCGATGACGTGGCCGACGGCGCCGCTGCTGCCGGCGGCGAATCCCTTCAGGATCGCCGCCTCCCCCTCGAAGCCGATCGCGCCCTGCCAGGCCCCGGCGGCGGCATCGAGGCGCAGGTCCAGGGCGAAGCCGTTTTCGAAGTAGGTCCGGGCGGCCTTCTTGGTGTCGATGCGCAGGAAAATCCGGTCGTGGTCGAAGCCGTAGTGGAGCGTCTTGACGATGGGGCTGGCGATGTTCATGGCGCCGCCGTAGGAGAGGATGTCGACGCGACCGGCGTCGAGCCACTCGTAGAAATCGCTGATCTCGCCGTCGATCTTGGCCGCTATCCGGTCGCGCGGAGGCGCGACCTGCAGCCTCCCGGGGGGGGCCGCCTCCGGGACGGGGGCGAGCAGTTCGGCGGGAACCGGTTGGTCCAGCAGGAGGTAGACCTTCTGCAGGTTGAGGCGGAACAGGCTGTCGAAGATCTCGATATCCGGGGTATAATTCTCCTTGCCGTACCACCAGAACCAGTCGCTGCCCTCGGCGATGTACAGGAGCTCGGTGATCTCACGCGCCCGCTCCGGGGCCAGTACGGCCCTTGCGGCGCCGAAGGCGTCTCGGGCGGCCTTGAGGAGCTCCCAGGCCCTCTGGTCGTCGCGGTCGCCGATCCAGATGTCGAAGTTGGCGTTGATCCAGGAGCCGCAGCGCAGCCGGGGCAGCTCCCGCGCCGGTCCCGCGGCGGCCTGAGAGAACGTCACCGTTTCGATGTCGGGATCGTCGCTGAGGAGGCGATAGAACGCACGCAGGAAGTCGCGGCCCGAGCGCGGGTAGAATTCCCAGGCGTTCTCGCCGTCCAAGACGATGGGCACGGTCACCTCGCCGGCGCTGGAGGCCGCGCCGTCCTTGATGCGTCCCAGAAGGTCGGCGGCCGCCTCCCGGGCCGGGAACTTCTGGTAGTAGAAGCCGATGAGGTCGGACAGCAGGTGATCGCGGAAAAGGATCGTCGGCTCGTTTCCACGGAGGCGATAGGGAGAGTAGAGGGCGCCGGGATCGGTGAGCCGGAGCCTGCCGTCGCGTTCCAGGGGCCGCGGCAGCGATCGGCTCAGGATGCCCTCGTCCGAAGCGGTCCAGGCGACGCCGGCCCGGGCCAGCAGCCGCAGCGTCGCCTCCGAAAGCCCTCCCTCGGGCGGCCAGACGCCGCGCGGCCTGACGCCGAAGGTCCTTTCGCTCCATTCCAGGCCGGCCTGGAGCTGGCCCCAGGCGTCCTCCTCCCAATTGAAATCGAGATCGTAGGGATTCAGCCCGGGATTGGCCGCGATCCCCGCCTGGGGATCAAGGAGCAGCGGCAGGATCGGATGGTAGAACGGGCTGGTGCAGATCTCGCACTGGCCCTTTTCCAGGAATCTCCTGTATTCGGGGACCACCCGCTGCAGGACTTCCGCCTCCAGCTCCGCGACCGTCTTCTTGTCCTCCTCGGAGAATTTTTTCCCCTTGCGCACCAGCGAGACGGCGCGGGGGTCGTTTTCCCTGTAAAACTCGTCCAGGTACGTCAGCTGGAACCACACTTGCAGGTCGCGCAGCTCGGCCGGGGAGAAGACCCGCAACCAATCGGGATCGGGCCCCTGGGCCAGGCGCCGCATCTTTTTCTGGTGCAGGTCGTGGTAGCGCGGAAAGGGTTGGATGTGGTTCTCGAGATGGATGGAGAAGAAGTGGCGCACCAGGAAGCGCGCCTCGTCCGGGGACAGGTCGGCGGCCGGCTTGCGGAACAGGTCGCCGAAGACGTCGCCCCCGCCGCCTTGATAGGCCTCCAGTCCCGCCAGGAGGGAAGGGACGATGTTGAACGTCAGGCGCAGGGCCGGGAACTCCTCCAGCAGGTGTGCCATGCCGAAATAGTCCTTCAGCGCGTGCAGGCGCAGCCAAGGCAGGTCGAAACGGCCGCTGAAGGGATTGCGGTAGCACGGCTGGTGCATGTGCCACAGGAGGGCCAGGCGGATTTTAGCGGGCATCTCCTTTCTGCATCAGTTCGTAAAGCACTCCGGAGAAGCCCTTGGGGTGGGCGAAGGCGATGAGGGCATCGTGGGCTCCCCGGCGCGGCTCGGCGTCGATCATCGGCACGCCCTTTTCCCGCAGCCCGCGGATGGCCTCCCGGATGTCATCGACCTCCAGAGACAGGTGGTGCAGCCCGCCCCCCTTTTTCTCGATGAAGGCGCTGATGGGGGAGTCGGGCGACAGCGGTTCGAGGAGCTCGATGGACACGTCTCCGGCCTTGAAAAAGGCGACGGTCACCTTCTGTTCGGGGACCGTTTCGCTGCCGAGGAATTCCAGGCCCAGCACATCGCGGTAGCGGGGGATCTCCTCGGCGAGGCTTTTCACGGCGATGGCGATATGGTCAATCTTTTTTATCATGGCTGTCTCCTTTCTTGAGTCGCTTCACGACGCGCCCGGCCACGTGGAAGGGATTGGCCGCGCTGCCTTCCCGCAGCAGGGCCTCGATGACGGGATCGAGGCGCATCTCCTCCTGGAAGCGTTCGGCCACGATCCTTTCTATGTAGTTTCGCTTCAGCGCGGCGCTCTTGCGCACGATGTGCTCCTTTTCCTCGCGCTGGAAGCGGAGAACGCCGGCCAGCAGCTCCGCGATCCCCCGCTCCTCCTTGACCGAGACGGGGAAGATCATGGGGACGCGGCCCGACAGGGCGAAGAAATTGCGGATCTCGCAGACCTTGGAGTCCCCGCCCCCCAGGTCGGTCTTGTTGACGACAAAGATATCGGCGATCTCGACGATCCCGGCCTTGAAGATCTGGATTTCGTCGCCGCTCTCCGGATTGAGGACCATGAGCACCACGTCGGCCACGTTGACGATGTCGACCTCCGACTGGCCCACGCCGACCGTTTCGATGATGATGATCTGCTTGCCCGCGGCCTGCAGCAGGTCGACGATCTCTCGGGTGGAGAGGCTGAGTCCCCCCAGGTGGCCGCGGTTGGCGATGCTGCGGATGAAGACGTTCGGATCGTTGCCGTGCTGGATCATGCGCAGGCGGTCGCCAAGCAGGGCCCCGCCCGTGAGCGGCGAGGAGGGATCGACGGCCAGGACGGCGATCGGGCGATTCTGCGGCTTGAATCCTTCGATCATTTTTTCGATCAGCGAGCTCTTGCCGCTTCCCGGAGGCCCGGTGACGCCGATCTTCAGTACATCGCCAGGAAGGGGATATATCCCCTCCAGGATCTTCTGATAGTCTTTTTTGCGATTCTCCACGGCCGTGATGGCCTTGGCCAGGGCAAGAGGATCGTTTTGCAGCAGACGGGCCAGAAGATCGCCTGTTTTCATGGCAAAAATGATAATATATCTGAAAAAAAAAAGCAATAGGGTTGAAAATACATTATATGATAATGATATACTTAGATTAATTTAATATTAAATAAATAAGATCTGTTGACAAATCAAAAAAACTACACTATAATTTACATGAAAAAGGAGGTAAAAAATGAGATTAACCAAATGGCAACCTTATTCGGACCTGGTCAATATCTATGACCGCCTTAACCGTTTCTTCGGCGACGAGCTGTTCGACGAAAGCTCCAAGAGCGCCATCTCCCCGAGCGTCTGGCGCCCGATGACCGATATCTTCGAGAGCAAGGACGCTTACGTTTTCAAGGTGGAGCTGCCGGGATTCAGGCGTGAGGACATCAAGGTCGAGTTCACCGGCGAGACGCTGACCCTGCGCGGCGAGAGGAAGCAGGAAGAGGAGACGAAGAACGAGAACTGCCATCGCTTGGAACGCAGCTACGGCTTTTTCGAGCGCTCTTTCACCATCCCGAAGAACATCGATGCCAAGAAGATCAATGCCGAGCTCAAGGACGGAGTGCTGGTGCTGACCGTTCCCAAGCTGGAGGAGGCCAAGACCAAAGCCATCCCGATCGCGGTAAAGTAACGAACTGAAAAAAATGGCGGCTTCGGGTGAAGCCGCCATTTTTTTTTAAGGTAATAAGGTAAAAGTAAAAAGGTAAAAGTCAGAAAAGGTCATTGAAGGCAAAAGCATTGTCTTAATATCAAAAAAAATGTTCATGAATCATCGTCACTTTTACCTTTTACCTTTTACCTTTTGCCTTGACGCACGTAGCGCGTCTTGCCACGGAAAATTCCGTTCGCTATAATCAGAGGGATGAAAAGGGAGATTTTCATAGGCAGCGTGGGCATCGGCGGCGCCCATCCCGTTTCGATCCAGTCGATGACCAACACTGCCGCCGCCGATGTCGAGGGCACCCTGGGACAGATCCGCCGCCTGCGCCGCGCGGGCTGTGATATCGTCCGCTTGGCCGTTCCCGACCGGGCGGCGTTGCCCGCCTTCGGGCGCATCGTCGCCCGCTCGCCACTGCCCGTGATCGCCGACATCCATTTCGACGCCGCGCTGGCCCTCGGTGCCATGGAGGGCGGCGCCAGCGGCATCCGCATCAATCCCGGCAATATCGGCGGCCGGGAGAGGCTGAAGGCCGTGATCCGCCTGGCCGCGCAAAAGCGGATTCCCATCCGCATCGGAGTGAATGCCGGCTCGCTGGAAAAAAAGCACCGCCGCTCCGGCCGCAGCGTCGCCGAAGCCATGGTCCGATCCCTTCTCGACCAGGTCGCCTTCTTCGAGGATCAGGGTTTTTTCGCCCTGAAGCTCTCGTTGAAGTCCCACGACGTGCGGGAGACCGTCGTCGCCAACCGCCTGGCCGACCGCAGCTGCCAATACCCGCTGCACCTGGGCGTGACCGAGGCGGGCACGTTCCTTCCCGGGAGCATCCGCTCGGCGGTGGGGATCGGCAGCCTGCTCCTTGACGGGATCGGCAACACCATCCGCGTCTCGCTTACCGCCGATCCCGTCCGCGAGGTGCGGGTGGCGCGCCAGATCCTGATGGCCGCCGGGCTGGCGCAGAGCGGCATCGATGTCGTCTCCTGCCCGACCTGTGCCCGCGCCTCGGTGGACCTGATCCCCATGGTCGCCGCCGTCGAAAAAAAAATCGGCCGCCTGCGCTTCCCCGGCCGTCTGCGGGTTGCCGTCATGGGCTGCGAGGTCAACGGACCCGGCGAAGCGCGGGATGCCGACATCGGCCTGGCCTTTTCCCGGCGGCACGGATTCCTCTTCAAAAAGGGAAGGATCGTGGGCCGAACTACCGCCGCCGAGGCCGTTTCCCGCCTCTGCGCGCTGATCGAGGAAGCGGCCGGGGAGAAACGCCGTGGCTGAGATCGTGGTCTGCCCCTTCTGTGGGGTAAAAAACCGCATCCGCGAGGAGATGCGCGGCGCGCCCCTTTGCGGAAAGTGCAAAAAGCCGCTGCCATCCGCCCCCCCGCCGGCCACCGGGATCAGATCCCTGGGCGCCGAGGACTTCGATTCGGCGATCCGCTTGAATCCCCGGCCGGTCCTGGTCGATTTCTGGGCCGCCTGGTGCCCGCCCTGCAGGCAGGTGGCCGAGGTCCTGGAACGCTTCGCCCGCTCCCATCCGGCCCTGACCGTGGCCAAGGTCGATGTCGACTCCGAGCCGGGACTGGCCGCCCAGTACCAGGTCTTCGGCGTTCCCACCCTGGTGCTGTTCGTCCAGGGGCGCGAGGTGCACCGCGTGAGCGGGGCCCAGGCCGAGGCGGAACTAGAGGCGGAATTCGACCCCTGGCTGGAGCAAGGACCGGGCAGCTAGCCGGTTCCTCGATCCTTGCGCATCCGGCTGACCGGCCGTGGCCCGGCCGCTCTTATTTCAGCTCTAACTTCAGATCGTAGGGTGCACCGGTGCAGCGGTAGCCGGTGACGTTGTGGGTGTCCTTGTAACCCGGCGTGCCGGGAAACTGGGCCATGTAGGTGAACGAGGAGGTGTTCGAGGTCTCTACCGGGACGGATGCCTGGAAAACATAACGGCTCCCCGCCGTTACGTCGAACTGCCTGGTGGCGTTGCCGCCGCTGGAGGCGATGCTCATGCTGATCTTTCCTGAGCCGCCCGTGTTCTTGACATAACTGAAGAAGCGGATGCCGGTCACGATGCCCCCCTCCCTGATGAATTCCTGGTCGGCGCAGCCGGCACATGAGTCCTGGACAAAATCAGGGAGCTTCTCGTCGTCGTTTCCGCCCGTCTCACCGCTGGTCACGCAGGACACAGCGGCCATGCAAGCCCATGCCAGAATCAACACCATCGGGAGGGATTTGAGTTTCATTGATCTTCTCCATAGCGTTGGCGGGCTCGGGTCCCCGCGCGTGCTTTTTATCGCCATGCAGCGATTCTGCTGAAACCGCAGCGAAAAGTCAACCGCCTTCCCGAAGGCGGACGACCGGGAAAGACCGAAGCCCGCTCAACGGCCGCCGCTCGACTGCAGGTACTCGGGAAATGTGATCCTGCGGAAGAGGTTCAGCGCGTAGTTGTCGGTCATGCCGGCGATGAAATCGATCATGCGCACCGCCGGGGGATCGCCCTGGGGGAAGGAATTGATGAAGGCCCCGGGGTTGCGGGCGACGTAGGCGTGAATGGCCAGCAGCACCTCGCGGATCTTCTGCTTTTCGATCTGGCGCTCGGCGCGCGAATACACGTTGCGGAAAAGAAAGTCGCGCAGCCGGAGCAGTTCCACGAAAACGGATTCGCTGCAGGTGATGATCTCCAGCCCGTTGTTCAGGGTGACGTCGATGACGTCGAGGACGATGGTATCGATGCGCTTGGCGTAGTGGCTGCCCAGGACCCTGCGGCTGGGCTCGGGGATGTCGTTGTCGGAGATGAGCCTGGCCCGCTTGGCGTCGTCGATGTCGTGGTTGACGTAGGTGATGAGGTCGGCCAGGCGCACGATCTGCCCCTCGAGCGTGAACGGCAGCTGCTTGCGGTTGCGGGGGATGATCTCCCCCTGGCCCTTGGAGTGCTTGAGGATGCCGTCGCGCACCTCGCGCGTCAGGTTCAGCCCGCGGCCGCCGTTCTCCAGCTTCTCGACCACGCGCAGGCTCTGCTCGTAGTGGCGGAAGCCGCGCGGGCAGAGCTCGTCGAGGACGGCCTCGCCGATGTGCCCGAAGGGCGTATGGCCCAGGTCATGCCCCAGGGCGATGGCCTCGGTCAGGTCCTCGTTCAGGTTCAGGGCGCGGGCGATGGTGCGGGCGATCTGGCTGAGCTCCAGGGTGTGGGTCAGTCGGGTGCGGAAATGGTCCCCCTCGGGGGCGATGAAGACCTGGGTCTTGTGCTTCAGGCGGCGGAAGGCCTTCGAGTGCAGGATGCGGTCGCGGTCGCGCTGGAATTCGGTGCGCACGGCCGACGGCTTTTCCGGGCGCTCGCGGCGGCAGGCGGAACTGCGCGCGGCCCGGGAGTGCAGTGTCCGATCCTCGCGCTCCTCGAGCTCCCGGCGGATGTTCTTCATGGGGTGCTCAAGCGGTCGGGGCAGCAGAAGGAATCCTCGCCGACCTGCAGCGGGCAGCCACCGCCGCAGGTGGGCAGCCACTCGCAGCCGCGGCACTTGTCCATGACCCAGTCGCGCCGGCGCAGCGCGACCAGGAAGTCGTGGCCGTACAGCTTGGCGAAGGGATCGTTCAGGACGGAGCCCAGCGGGCGATAGAAACTCTGGCAGGGGATCAGCGTGCCGTCCGGCTCGACGGCCAGGTTGTACTTGCCCGCCGTGCACTGCTTGATCCCCAGATCGTGCTCTACCGGGTTGAGGCGGCAGTACTGGGTGGGCGTGTACCAGGTGAATCTCATCCCCGCGCCCTCGGCCCGCCGCCGCAGGAGGTCCAGCAGCGGCAGCAGCTCCTCCTCGCTCAAGGCCCCGCGGTCGGCGTGGCGGGACCTTCCCGCCTTGATGATGGAGTTGACGGCGAAGGAGCCGACCCCGAGTCCCTTCAGGAAGGGAACGATCTCCTCGAGGCCCTGGCGGTTGGCCTGGGTGACGGTGGTGTTGGTCAGCACGTGGATGCCGGCGGCGACGGCGTTGCGGATCCCGCGCACGGTCAGGTCGAAGGTGTCGTCGCCCACCATGCGCCGGTGCACCTCCGGCCGCGCCGACTCCAGGGTGACCTGCACGTAGTCCAGGCCGGCGTCCTTCAACTCCCTGACGTAGCCTTCGTCGGCCAGACGCACGCCGTTGGTCAGCAGCCCGGTGATGGCCCCCAGGTCCTCGGCGAAGGCGACCAGCTCGACCAGGTCGTCGCGCAGGGTCGGCTCCCCGCCGGTGAAGTCAAGGTGGGGAATGCCGTGGTCCCAGAGGATGCGGATCACCTTTTTCCATTCGTCGGTGGAAAGCTCGGGCGACTCGCGGCGCTGGTTGTAGCAATGGGAGCAGTTAAGATTGCAACGGTAGGTCAGGGCCAGGTCCATGCGGTAGGGGGCCGAGACTGGCGTCTGGAACGCCTCGATCTTGTCGATGCCGAAATAGGTGACCGGACAGATGTCGCCGCGGTTGACCAGCAGGTCGATCTTTTCCAGGGTCTCCCGGTAGTCGCGGCCGGCCTGGGCGCGGCCGACCCGGAAGGTCGCGGCCAGCCGCCGGCGGCTTTCCGCGGCCGGGACATCGTCCAAAAAAAGCTTGACCATGGCCGCGCCGCTGACGTTGAGGTGCACCACGCGGTAGGCGTCGATCATCAGGATCGCCGTTCCGTCCTCCTCCACGCGCAGGTGCAGGCGGCGGGCGCCGAACTTCCTGCTGTCGTAGTAGTGGTACAGACCGGGAGCGAAGGCCGCTCCGCGGGACTCGCGGGCATAGGTCCGCCAGAGCAGGGGCACCAGAAGCAGCAGCACGGCCAGGAAAACCGCCAGGGCGGGAAGCAGGCCCTCGCCGCTGGCGTAGCGCGAAGCGCCCAAGTCCAGGGCCATGAAGCGCCCGCGGCCGAAAATCTGAGCCGCGGCCGCGCCGGCGAAGGCCGCAGCGGCGACGGCCACCAAGACCGCGGCCAGTTTCCTTTTTGCCGAACGGCTCTTCATCGGCCCCCCCCGGCGCAGGCGCAGGCGCAGCCGGCGCAGGCACAGGCGCAGGCGCAGCCGCCGCCACTTCCGTGCCCGGAGCTGGTGCTGCGCACGGGCGGCGGGTTGGTGACCTTGGTGATCGCCGCCGTGAAGGCCGCGCTCTCGCCGAGCAGGGCGCCGGAAAAGGCTTGCAGCGAATGGACGAGGTTGGCGGCCGTCCCGCTCACCGTCCGGCCGAGACCCCCGGCCGGAGGTCCCGCGCCGCGGTGCGGAATATGGCGGTACCACTGGACCGTGCTTGCCGGGGCGAAGACCGGCTCGCCGGCATAGGGCTCCAGTTTGGTCTCGTATTCGCCGTCCAGGACCAGCCATTCCAGCGAGCGGGCCAGCTCCTCGGGCAGCTTTTCCCTGGGGCAGGCCTTGACCTGCTCCCAGGCCCTGTTCATGATCGACTGGTAGTAGGCGTTGGTTTCCCGCCGGGAGAAACCGGCCATCTTGACCTGCACGTCGGCGATCATGGCGGTGAACATCGCGCGCAGCTTGGCCTTGACCAGGCGGTTGTCCTTGTCGATGGCGGCGAGAAAGTCGGCCTCATATTCGTGAAGATCCGGCCCGTCGCTCTTCAGGGCATGAAAGCGCATGTCGCCGGGGGCCACCTCTTTGATCGCGACGAGGCCTTTCTTCAGCAGGCCGAAGACGACGAGCAGCAGCACCCGGACCAGCGGCAGCTCCTGGAGCAGGGCCGCCTGGGCCGGCGACAGACCGCGCTTGATGCCGCCGCTCTCGATGCCGACGCGCGGCGGCAGGTACTGCTGCAGGCGCTTGCGCTGGCTGCGCACGGCCAGGACAATGATGAGCACGATGATCCAGACGGGCGCCAGGGCGAGTACGAACGCCGCGAAGGCGTTGGCCACGGTGCCCAGGGTGCGGAGCACGGAACCGCCTCGCGGGCTGGCGACCCGGGCCACCAAGTCGCGGCGGAAGGATGCGCCGGCGGCGTAGGGAACCGTCGCCGGCCGGTCGAGCCAGACCCAGCGGTAGACCACGTGGTCGCCTTCGAGCGCCATCTCGCTCGGGCGGTAGGCGGCGCCGCCGAAGTCGTGGTACTTCACCTCCTCGGGCCGGCTGCCGGGCGGCAGGTGAAAGAGGACCTCGATCCGCTCGGCGTTGCCCTCCACGTACCTGCGGTCGTACCAGGTGGTCTTGAACTGCAGCGAGGCGTAGAGGGGATCCTCGCTGTCGGCATACAGCAGCCGCTCGACGGCGATCTCGAACTCCAGGGTGCCGCTGCGCCCCGGGGCGATGGCGGCGCTTCCCAGGTGGACCTCGACCCCGGGCTTGACGAACTCCGATCGGCGGATATCGGCCAGCTCCCGCCCCGCGATCCAGGCCCGCGCCGATCCCAGGTCGTAGCTGTCGTTGGGCATGCCGATGTCGACGATGTCGACGGGATGGCTCCCGGGCTGGGGGGTGAAGGTGACGCCATAGCGGATGCGCACCTTGCCGTCGGGTTGAACCGTGAGCTCGGCCTGCAGATCGTTGACCTTGAACAGGTAGTCGGCCGCCGCCGCCGGCAAAAAGAGCGCCAGGGCCAACAAGAAGGAGGAGAGCCGCCTCCGGTTCACCATTTCGGCTCCTCCTCCAGCTGGTAGTGGCTGCGGCAGTAGGGACAGGAGATGAACACGGCCCCCAGCTTCACCTCCATGGCATCCTTTTGCAGCTCGGCGCCGCAATTCTTGCAGGAAAGCAGCCGCGAGCCGATCTCGCCGCCGATGTCGATCCGCTGCTCGACGATCACCTCCTGCCTCCGGCGCAGGGCCAGGAAGGCCAGCATCAGGGAGACCGCCAGCAGCGTCAGGCCGATGGCGGCGCGGCCGGTGATCAGGAACGCCAGCCCGATGACGAAGGCGACGAAAGCGAAGAGCACGGCGAGGACTTTTTCCATGATCCGACCTTAGCAAATCGCGCCTCCATTTGCAAACTTTACTTTGTCCCAACGGCATGATAAAGTTATGTGCCATGAAAACCAAACGTATGCTGAATGGCTGGACGCTGTTCTTCATCTGCCTCGCCTGGACGGCGACGTGGAGCGGGAACGGCGGAGAAGCGGCGGATGGGGCTCTGCTGCTCGCCGCGGGCGCGGAGGAGGACTCCTTCGTGCGCGTGGCCGTCCGGTTCGCCAAGATCAGGATCGCGCCCGACCCGGACGCCCGCATCGTCAGGGAGATCGGCTACGGGTCCATGCTGCGGGTCCTGGGCCGGAGCGGCGACTATTTCCAGGTCGCGCTCCTGGATGCGGCCGTAGATCCCCGCCGGACGCCCTGGTACATCCTGGCCGGCGAGGTGGAGGCCGCCCCCGAGACCGCCACCCAGGCACTGGTGGAGAACCGGCGCCTGACCTTCGCCCCGGCGGAGCCGGTTGCCGGCCAGCCGGTGCTCTTCACCGCCCGCCGCTTCCGCACTCCCAACCTCCTGCGCTGGGACATGGGGGACGGCACCGTGCTGACCAGCGGCGGCAAGGCCCCCCCCGGGGCGGATACGACCCTGGCCTATGCCTTTGCGGCGGCGGGGGAGTATCTGGTCAAGGTCTTCGACGACGGCGGCAGCGCGGCCGCACCGCCGGTCACGGTCCGCGTGACGGTGGTCCGCCGCCCGCGCACGCTGCGGATCACCCCCGAGCAGCCCAAGGCGAACCATCCGCTTGCGGTCATCGCCAGCGATTTCCAGGCCCCGGCGCAGATTGCCTGGGATATGGGCGACGGCACGGAGATCGCCCCCGGCCCCGGCCCGGGAATGATCAAGCCCAGCTTCGAGGTCCGCCACGTGTACAAGAGGGAGGGGATCTTCGTCGTCAAGGCTTACGATGGCGGCGACAAGGACCAGCCTCCCGTCGCCCTGGAGATTCAGGTCGCGGCCGATCCGCGGCGGGTGCGCATGAATCCGCCCCGGGCCGAAGCCCGGAAGGCGCTGGAGTTCAGCGCCGTCCATTTCAACACCCCCGGCCGCCTGCGCTGGGACATGGGCGACGGCACCCTGATCCCGCCCGCCGAGGACGGCCATGCCGCTGCCGCCTCCGCGGTGACGCACCGCTACGCTCTCCCCGGGGATTACCAGGTCAGGGTCTATGACTGGGACGGGGACATGCAGAGCGAGCC
>JAFGST010000087.1 GCA_016934475.1 Candidatus Aminicenantota bacterium
CGCTTACTTGAGGGTACCGCGCCGGGTGATTTTAGAAAACTCACGCTCAATCAGTCAAAGAGCTGGGCCTTCTATATGATTATCAGTTCTTGTTTTTTTGCAGAAATCATATTCTCCCAGTTTCTCGTGCCTGTACATAGAACCCAAAGGGTGGCTCGGGCCAGGGCATCTAGCCTTTTTTCAATCTCACTGGGAAGCCATGCTGCACGTCTATTTCAACTGCCTTGAATTTTTGCAAACCTAGCAAATCAGCCTTCACGCCATCCGCTTCCAGAGCCATCCTCGGACGGCTGCGAAGTGAGATCTCAATTTTGAGAATTCACTAACATAAATCTTAGGTCGAGGCCTGACTCTTGTTACTCCTTCCGGTAAAACCCAAAATGTCAAAATGTCAAGAACCGTCCCCCCTGCTACCCAAGCTTTTCGAGGGCGAGCGAATAGGCCAGGAAATTTCCGCTCTGGGCGCCTGTGCGGAAGCCGCTCTGCGCGGCCAGGGTCCGGACAGCGGCCAGGGACTGGTAGTGCGGATCGACCAGCACCTCGCTGACCAGGAGAAACCCGCCAGGCTTCAGCGAGGCGTGGATTTCGCGCAGGGCGGCAAGCCGATCGGGGATCTCCCCCAGCACCCAGGAGAGCAGGGCGCGGTCGAAGCGTCCGGCCGGGATTTTCCCCTCCCCGAGCCCCGCCTGCAGGAAGTCGATGTTGGCCGCCCCTGCGGTGACGGTCCTGGTTTTCGCCCGCCGGAGCATCTCGGGCTGCAAATCGACCGCGAGAACGCGGCCTTCCGGACCGATTGCCATGGCGATGGGCAGGGTGAGCCGGCCGGTCCCGCAGCCGGCGTCCAGCACCTGCATCCCGGGCGCGAGCCGCAGCCGGGGCGTCACGGCCTTGGCCAGGTGCCTGGCGATCGGATTTTCGACGATCCACGACAGCGCGGCGGGACAGGGAAGCCGCCAGCGCCGCGAGAGCACGCGGACCGAATGCCATGCAGTGAGCGCCAGCACCGCGGCGATCGCGAGGATCAGCGCCGGATTCATCTCGGCGGGCTCCCCAGGAGGGAATCACCTGCCGTAGTATTCCCGCTGCAGAATGGGCGCGGTGATGGCGCCGCTGGGGCCGTCGCCCCGCGCCACACACACCGCCACCTTCCCCTCCAGGGCGGCGAATAGCTCGGCAACGTCCCGGTGAGTGAAGCCCGGGCAGAGAAGCACCGACTCGATCCCCTCCTTCTCGCGCAGCTCCCGGCAGACCTGGAGCGCCTGGGCCTGCGACTGGACGACGCAGGTGTGGAGCCTGTACCTGCCGGTGTCGATGACCGTGCGGTGCTTGTTCATGTCCCCATCGGGAGCGTGAGCGATGAACACTGCCTTGAACGCCATGGTACCTCCTCATTCAGTGAACCAATGACTTGCTGTCCAGCGAATCCGGTTGGACTCTATCACCCAGATGGCAAAATGACAAGCGCAGCCCCGAAGAATGGGGAGCGAATCAAAGGATGGGAAAATGGTTTGCCACCCCAATCCGATACAAAAAAAGTTCACATTTTCACGATCCGTCCGCAAGCCTTGGTCGAGGCCACGAAACTATTGACTTTGAACGTCCGATATCTTAGCCTTTTCACCGTTTATAAGGGATCTTCAATGCAAGCAGGAAACAAGGAAGGAGGCAGAATGAAGCGCGCAGCAACGACCGTCCTGTCGCTGTTCATCATTCTTTTTTACGTCGTTTCGCCGATCCAGGCCAACGAGCTCCAGCGCCTGGTGTTCAACGCCGCCGGCAACATCGGCATGACCGAGGCCATCGTTGAAAGCCAGGGGATCACTCCCGCCAATTCGCCCAGGATCAACGGCTTCATCAATACAGCCATCACCATGCTGGACCAGCTCGCCGGCCAGTACAATGACCCCCCCTTCGACTCGGGCCAGATCCGCAAAATCGCGGACATGCTGCGGCGGTTTCCCCGGGCGACGGAGCGGATGAACGACCAGGGGAGGGCATCCTACCTGCGCAACTGCTACACCAACCTGAAATCGGCGATGTCGACCATCTTCCGGTCCGATTTCGGGCTCAAGTACAACGCCACCTGCGACACCTTCATCGCCGAGCTCGGCTATCACAGCGGCCAGGCCCTGGCCGGCAGCCAGATGGGCAACCAATTTCTTGAAAACTCGGCAAAAAGCGGGATCAACCTGGCCCTCTCTTCGGGAACCAGGACGCGCGACACCCTCGGCTGCTCCTTCCTCACCGCCGACCAGGCGAGGACCCTCAACGTCCCGAACCTGAAGACCCCCCAGGAATATTCGGCGATGATCCGCGAGTTGGAGACCACGGTCAGGCTGGCCAGCCTGAACCTGGAGCCGGGATTCGATTCGCCGGCGACGAAGGGCACGCTGGCCGCGGCCGACCGCGTCAATCCCCCCCCGCCGGTCGATGAGAATCAAGCCGCCATCCGGCTGGTGGGCCGATGGAAATCCAATGGTGACAACACCCACATCCATTTCGTTCAGGAAGGCGCAAAAATCCGCGGCTATATCCAAAGCCCTGACAGAAATGTGGCCGAGGATGGATACCGGGATAACGAGATGATCGTGGAGGTCACCCGCGTATCCGACAGAAAGTATACCGGCACATTTCTGTATAAAGAAAAGTGGTGGAATGGGGAAACGGTCACCTGGACGCCGGCTCGAATCGAACTCACGAATAACACGAGGGGCCCTGGCAGATCGGCACAAATCGCCTATGTTCACCCGACTCGCCGCCAAGGCAATCCGGAGTCTAGTTGGTATTATCACCGGGTGGATTAGCTGATGTACTATGTACAAAGGTACAATGGGGACGCCCATCACAAGGCGCGTGCCAACCATGCTGCGTTGAAGGGGGAAAGGGGCTAGTCCTGGGTGGAATGCTTGGCAGTCCCCGGCAGGCGCCAGGCGGAGCGGATAGGCCGCTGATTCATCGCGCGCCGGGCTTCCGCCGCAATCTCCTGCAGACGGACCACGGTTTCGACCTTGCGCGCGTAGGGCATCCGGGCCAAGCGTCGGCGTAACGCTCTCTTGCCGGCCACAATTTTAGCCAACTGCTTGCGGGTGTCCGCCATCTTATTATTCATCGAGATGCTTTTTCCAGGAGGCGAATTTCTCCTGGAGACCGTGGTGCTTTATGATCCGTTTCATTTTTCCCCGGTCCAATTCGGCCTCAGCAAGAACCTTCAGGAACCGCTCGCGGTCCTTGGCCCTGCCAGCGTCCAACATGATGGCCAGGAGGTGCTCGACGGCCATGACCCGCGTGGAAATCCCTTTGTACATGAGCGACCTGGCTCCGTGCACGGCCTCCTTGAGGAGATCGTTCCAAGCCGGCAGGAACTGTACTGGAACTCCTTCGATGATCACCTGCTCATCTTTCGGCTTGTAGCCGCTTCGCTTGAGGTATTCGTATATCCTGGCCAGCGGATCCAGCCCCTCCCCGTTCTTGACAATGATGAAGATATCCAGGTCGTAAGTCAGGAAAGGTTCGATATAGAAGACCGCGCCCATGCCGCCGCCGATGGCATACTCGGTGATCAGTTCCTTTTTTTTCAGCTCGTTCAGGACGGCCAGCGTCATTTCCATTGTTCATAAAATAACAAAAAATCGCCTCAAGGGCAATCCCGGCACGCCAATTGCATATGAACAAGCACTGATAATCATATAGAAGGCCCAGCTCTTTGACTGATTGAGCGTGAGTTTTCTAAAATCACCCGGCGCGGTACCCTCAA
>JAFGST010000088.1 GCA_016934475.1 Candidatus Aminicenantota bacterium
TTGAGGTTCGGGGAAGAGTCGATCGCGCCCGATATATCTCAGTGGCCATTCCGCATACCCGCCTGAATATGGTTCGGCGGGGCTTTCGGGCGGCAGGCCTGGGAAAATCCCGATAAACAAGGATTTTTATTGTTTATGCGCCTGGCATGATCGTTGCTTCGCTTTTTGCATGCCAGGAGGAGCAAAATGGGAATCTTCAGGAAAAAAGAGGGAAACATCGAACCATTGATCGCGGAGCGGGACCGCCTGCTGCGGGAGATCATCCCCGTGCTGCAGGAGCAGGTCCGCAGCCGCCCGGCCGACGGGGATTTGCATCTGGAGCTGGTGAAGGCGCTGGCCGTGGCCGGGGAGCTGGAAAAGGCCAAGGCCGAGATCGAAGCCGCGATGCTCAAGTTCCCCGTCCCGCTGCGCCGCGCCGCCTGGGACCTGAAGGTGGAGATCGAGCGCCTGATCACGAACCGGCGCCTGGAAATATAGAAATCAGGGGAGGAAGACATGAAAAAATTGATTCTCGAGCAGCTGCTGGCGGACAAGCCGCCCGACACCCGGCAGAAGGTCGGCCAGGCCTTCGGCCCGGTGAGCGGCAACTTCGAGTTCGCCGCCTCCGTGTCGATGGAGATCACCCAGCAGCGCATGGATGAGGCCAGCGACCGCGGCTTCGTCGTCTGGTGCAACAAGGACGCCCGCTCGGCCATCATGTACGGCGCCGGGAATGTCCATCAGGAGGTCTTCAGCGACTGCATGAACTGGCTGAAGGGGATCGGAATCAAGGGCGAGATCGTCATGGTTCACTTCGAGGGCCAGGAGGGGGACAAGCTGATCAACATCCAGAATTGAAAAGTTCCAGATCCCGGTCCCAAGAAGTTATTGGGATAACGGTTGTCCCTTCTCCTCATCAAAGAATCTTACTGATAAGGCGCTGTAATTTCTGCAAACGCCAGAGATAGGAGGCCTTGAAGAAGAGCCCGCGCTTCATCTCCAGGAAGCGGTCGTCGGGGCGGTAGTCGTTCTCCTCCCAGCGGTATTTCTCGTACAGCGAGCCGTAGCCCAGCTGGAGCACGGTACCGGGGATGTAGGTGAACGAGACCAGGAGATCGCTGAGGAGCTTACGGTAGTAGTCGTTGTACTCGAGCACGCCGCGGAAGAAGAGGTACTTGTTCAGCTGGTAGGTGAACTTGTTGCGCACGATCGTGTAGTCGTACGCCTTGGAACCGTCGGCCTTGGCGAAGAGGTCGGCGTAGGAGAGGCGGAACTCCCACTCCAGCCGGTTGGTGGGCAGGTAGCGGCACAGGCACGCGAACGAGTTGCCGGTTCCCTGGAACGGCTCCTGCGCGTAGCGGACCTGGTTGCCGCGGCGGAAGCCGAGGTACAGGTACAGCTTCTTGCTCAGCCAGCTGTTGGCGATCAGCCGGTACTGGCTGGTGTCGAACCGCCGGCCGAGGAATATCTCGCTGGCCGCCCAGCCCTCCAGGGTCAGGCTGGCATTGCCCGGAAGCAGCAGGTCGACGCCGAGCTTGCCCATCGCTTCGCTCATGCCGCTCTCATGGTCGCGGATGACGGTGCCGAAGAGGCGGGGCTGGACCTTGCGGAAAAAACTCGATTTGGGGTAGAGTTTCGGGCCGAACTGGCTTTCAATGCCGGTCAGGCCGCCCCGCGAAAGGAAGCCGCTCTCGCTGAAGAAGCCGCGGCCGATCGAGTAGAAGCACCCCATCAGGTCCACGTCGCGCGTTGACTTCGAGTAGTACGCGTTCAGCGCCGCCCCCTGCTCGTCCTCCATCGAGGGATTGTCGGTGAAGGAGGCGAAGCCGTGGAAGCTGAGCGTTTCCGAGCGCGAGAGGCGGATCTGTCCGTCGAGGCCGAGGAGGCGGTTGAAGTCGCTTCCCTGCTCGCGGCCAGTGTAGAACGCCCCAAGAAAGCCGTCGCCACTGAGGGCGCGCTTGTAGCGGAGGATGGCGAAGGCGGCGTTCTCCGCCCCCGAGTCGGCGTGCAGGGGATCGTCTCCAACCTCGTCGATGGCGAAAACGGCCGCCAGGGTGTCCTTGCGCCCCAGCTTGCCCGACAGCTTGAGGCCGAGCAACGGATCGACGATGCGCCGGGTGTGGACGGCGCTCTGGAAGAAGCTCATCCCGGCCGTCTGAAAGATGTCGCTCCCCTCCAGGAAGAAGGGGCGCTTCTCGGAATAATAGAGGTCGCTGCGCAGGTTGGCGTCGACCTGGCCGGCGTCCGATTCCACCTGGCTGAAATCGGGGTTCCAGGCGAAGTCGAGGACCAGCCGGGAGGTCAGCCCCCACTTGCCCGTGAAGCCGATCTCGCCCCGCGACGCGGTCCGCCGTAGGCTGCCGGCCTCCTGCTCGTGCTTGAGGTCGTACACGAGCGAGGGGAGCGCCTCCAGCAGGGTGGAACGCCGGACGTCGCGCAGCTCGAGCGGCTGCATCTGCGAGAGGAAGGCGTAGCCCTTGGCCGGGTCCAGCTCCGGGACGGATCCGTGCTCGGTGGTGCGGCTGATGTAGCGCTCGAAGAAGATCGCCATCTCCACCCGCTCCCTCCCGGCGTAGCGGATGCTCTTGAAGGGGATGCGCAGCTCCACGGCGTAGCCGTCGGGCGTCAGCCGGCCGGCGCTCGACCAGACGAAGTCGGCGCTGAAGTCCTCGTTGTTGCCGGCGAAGCGGCTGTCGCCCTGAATGCCCAGGGGATTGACGTAGAAGGCGTAGAGGGCCTGCTGGTCGTTGAAGCTGTCCAGGTTGATGCAGACGAAGTCGTCGTTCATCATCGTGTCGCGGGCGGCCAGGGAGGCCTTGATCCTCTCCGGATCGCGATCGTGGCAGCGGAAGGCGAAGTAGAGGTTATCGGCGTCGTAGGCCATCCAGGCCGAGGTGCGCTCGGAGAGGTCCTTGGCGAAATCGGGGATGAAGGTCTTGAAGCCGCTCACTTCCCGCGCCTCGTTCCAGACGGCGTCGTCAAGAACGCCGTCGATCCGCGGCGGCGCTGCCGCGCGCACGGGCTTGAGGATCTCATGCGCCGCCAGAGGATTGGCGATCCAAAGAACCAGCAACAGCAGGATCAATGATAATTTCACGGGCGCTCCGTTTGCTGTGTTACGCATGCCGGAAAGTTTTGGTTATCGGCGCGCCCGACCTCTGCGGTGGATCCCCGGACCCAGCCAGGATCAAGAAAAGAGGGTTTCGTTCAACGTCCGCCGTTCCTCCGGAGCGGAATTTAAATTCGCATCCGTTCCTTTCCTGATAATGAAACTTACGGAGGCCCGCTTTCGTATATAGAAATTTGCCAACTACTGGGAAAAGCGAGGTGCCGATGGTGATCAAAGGCTTGCGCAGGATATGGATATTGTTGCTGGCGCTGGTGCTTTTCCCTGAGGCTTCCCTCCAGGGGCAGGCGCTGCACGCCCGCATCTTCGGCAACGTCCAGAACGAGGATGGGGAATACCTGGCCGGCGTCGAGGTGACGGCGGTCAACATCAGCAGCAACGCCTCGACGACGGTGTTCACCAGCGGCGAACGAGGCGGTTTCCGTTTTCTCGGCCTGGCCCCGGGCATCTACCAGGTCAGCTTCGACATGGAGGGCTACCAGTCCTACGTGGCCAGCGGCATCAAGCTCTCCGCGGCCGAGTCGGCGACCCTGCGCGTCAAGCTCAAGTTCCTGCCGGGGCACGAGCACGAAGCCCCCCCGCCCCCCCTCCCGGAGTTTCCGCCCGAGGGTCCATGGAAAAAATGGCAGGTTGAGCTCTCCTTCGGCGCCCTCGACGGCGTGCCGGACGACATGAACCGCTACATCGATTCCGACCGCTGGCTCTGCAAGGCCGAGGCCTATGAGTACCTGTATTCCTATGGGCTGAGAACCTACGCCATCATGGGCAAGATAGAGGGGCAGCTCATCCCCCTGGGCGGCAGCCGGCCGCTGACGGCCCGCCTGCGCTTCTCCTTCAACAAGAATATCTCCCTGGCGCTGGGCATCGCCTATTTTTCTCAAGAGCGGAATTCGCTGTATTCCATCACCTACGACTTCTACGAGCGCCCGCCGGGATTTCCCGATCCCGACAAGGGATTTTCCGTCCGCAGCGAGATTTCCGACTACCGGCTGGCCGTCAAGGGTTTCTTCCCCCACGCCGGGGCCCAGGGGAGCCTAACGCTGGGGCGGGGGCTGCGCCTGGCCGCCTTCGCCCACGCCGGCTGGACGTTCGCCGAATGCCGCTATTCCTCCACGCGCCTTTTCCGGGACGAGCTGTTGAACCAGGACAGCACCAACATGGCGGCCATGAGCGGTCGGGGGGGCGGCCTGACCTACGAGGCGGGGTTCAAGCTCGAGTGGGCCTTGTGGCGCGGCCTCGGGCTCTTCGCCGAGGGGCTGCACCAGTCGTGCCGCATAAAGGATGTGACCGGAGAGGGCACGGCCTCCGAGGTCGTCCAGGACGGAAATTCCCTGGAAGTGCTGTCGCGAACCTCGGAGGCGGGGGAGGGTCGCTGGATGATGAGCGGCGACGCTTATCCCCGTCCGTTCATCCCGGCACAAGGCGATACGGACGCGTACGATCCCTTCACGCTCGTTCTCGGCGGCCTGGGCCTGCGGCTGGGGCTGTTCTTCCGCTTCTGAGGCAGAGTGAGGAAAGAAATCAGAAGGCAGAAGACAGAAGGCAGAAGACAGAAGGAAGAAAAGGCGATTGGCGCAAGGTGCAGGGTGTAAGGCGAAAGGTAAGAGTACTGAGAAGGCAGAGGTTCGACGTTCGACGTTCGACGCAGAAGGAAAAGGCCCTGCCCGCAGCGAAAAAACATTCGCCCGGGTATCCTAAAATCCCAAGCACCAAGCACCAAGAAGCAAATTCCAAAGTTCTTCACTTTACCAATTGAGATTTTTCCTTAAAAACTCCCATATAAAATCGTCAGGGGCGGGACCGCTCTTGAGACAAGGAGGCAAGCATGAAACGAATCACCGTGATCCTGGCCCTGCTTCTTGCCGGGGCCTGGGTGCTGGGCGGCGCCGACCTGCCCAAGGTCAAGCCGGTCCAGCCCGTCAAGCCCAAGCCCAAGCCGCTCTACCGCTTCAAGATCCAGGGGATCAAGCGCATCGTCACCACCCCCTGCCGGGTCGTTTTCCAGGTACAATATTACATTTCCCCCACCTATCCCAAGGCCTGCTTCATCGGCGTCAACGTTCCCGACCGGGCCCACGCCAGCTCGGCTTTCGGCTACAAGCCGGCGGGGCGGCGGCCCGACGGCGTGCCCAAGGGCCAGAAGCACTTTGTCGACGACATCACTGTCGAGCTGAAATATTCCGGCAGCGGCGCCTTCACCTCCTCGACCATGGAGGTGAAGATCTACGACATCGATGGCGCGCTCAAGGGCTCGGAAATCATCCGCTGGGGGCAGACGTGGGCGCGCTTCGACATCCAGGGGATCAAGCGCGTCACGACGCGTCCCGAGTACGTGAAGTTCCAGGTGCAGTACTTCATCGATCCCGGGTTCGCCCCAGCGTGCTACATCGGGGCCTACATCCCCGACCGCGCCCACCAGAACGCGAGCTTCTCCTACAAGCCGGCCGGCAGAGTCCCCGCCGGGGTTCCCAAGGGCCAGAAGCACTTCGCCGATAATATCTGGTTCGATGCCGCCTATTCCGCCGCCGTCCCCTTTACCTCGTCGACCATCGAGGTGGTGATCTACACCAGCTCCGGCATCGTCCATTCGGAGGTCATCCGCTGGGGCCAGACCTGGAGCACGGCGGTTTACTGAGAAGTCAGTAGGAAGAAGACTGTAGACAGAAGGCAGAAGACTGAAGACAGAAGTCAGTAGACAGTAGGAAGAAGACAGCAGGAATAAAAGACACTCGGCGCAAGGTGTAGGGTGTAAGGCGAAAGGAAAAAGTACGGAGAAGGCAGAGGTTCGACGTTCGAAGTTCGACGTTCGAGGTTAAAAGAAAAAGAAGTAGACAGAAGACAGAAGGAAGAAAAGGCGATTGGCGTGAAGTGGAGGGAAGGGCGAAAGAATTTTTCGTACTTGGTTGACGGTGGACGGTAGACGGTAGACGGCAACAGCAAAACAATGCTTGTTTTCGATCTCTTGGCTTTTCCCTAATCCGTACACCGTATACCGATGTCCAAGATAGCCTGTCCCCTTGCTGCTTCGAATTACGAATCACGAATTAGGAATCGTGACAGCTCGCCCAAGTTCATTACCCTGGCTTTGCTAACACTATCACTATCACTAACACTATTAGATCGTTGAGTTTCTTGCTGACACTGACACTGTCACTGTCACTTAGAAA
>JAFGST010000001.1 GCA_016934475.1 Candidatus Aminicenantota bacterium
AGGACGTTCTGGATCACTTCCTTCATGCGGATGTAGGGCCGGCCGGAGACCAGGTAATTCAGGTGGCGCGAGATGCCGCCGACGTTGGGCGAGATGGACATCTTGTTGTCGTTGAGCACGATGATCAGGCGCTGCTTGACCTGGCCGATATGGTTCAGCGCCTCCAGGGCCACGCCGCCGGTCAGCGCCCCATCGCCGATGACGGCGACGATGTGGTGGTCCTCCCCGCGGCGGTCGCGGGCGATGGCCAGGCCCGAGGCGAAGCCCAGGGAGGTCGAGGCGTGCCCGGTGTTGACCACGTCGTACTCGCTCTCGTCGCGGTCGGGAAAGCCGAGCAGGCCGCCCTTTTGGCGGATGGAGAAGATCCGCTCGCGGCGGCCGGTGATGATCTTGTGGGTGTAGATCTGGTGACCGATGTCCCAGATGATCTTGTCGCGCGGGGTGTCGAACGCCCGGTGCAGCGCCAGGGTCAGGTCGACGGCTCCCAGGTTGGACGAAAGGTGGCCGCCGTTCCGCGACACCACCTGCACCAGCAGGGCCCGGATCTCCTCGGATAGGTCGGCCAGTTCCTTGAGGCTCAGCCGGCGGACGTCGGCCGGCGAGCGGATACCATCCAGCAGCGCCATCAGTGGCTCCGGTAGAGCATGCCCTTCGTCAACGCCAGGAAAGGGGGAAAGGAGATGCCCAGCTCGTCGATGAAACCCTGCGCCTCGCGGTAGCGGGAGTCGATCATCTCCCGGACCGTTTCCAGGCCGAAATAGAGGACGGCGTTGGGACTCCGGTTGTCCTTGTCCTTGTGCAGCTTCTTGCCGGCCAGCTTCTCGTCGCCGGCGACGTCCAGCAGGTCATCGGCCAGCTGGAAGCCGAGGCCCAGGGCGATGCCGGCTTTCCCGGCGATCTTCTGGCGGCGGCGATCGAAGCCGGCGACGACTCCCGCAGCCTGCAGCGCTCCCCGGATGAGCTCGGCCGTCTTCAGGCGGTGGATGGTGGCAATGACGTCGGCCCGACCGGAAAACTCCAGGTCGAGGGCCTGCCCCAGGGCCATGCCCTCCTTGCCGATGCAGCCGGTGACGATGCGCATGACGGCCACGACCTCGACGGGGGGCAGGTGGGCGGCGGCGATCTTCTCGAAGGCGAAGGTCAGCAGCGTATCTCCGGCCAGAAGCGCCACGGCCTCGTTGAACTTGCGGTGCACGGTGGGCATGCCGCGGCGCAGGTCGTCGTCGTCCATGGCCGGCAGGTCATCGTGGATCAGGGAGTAGGTGTGGATGATCTCCAGCGCCGAGGCCAGGCCGATATGGCGCAGCGCCTCCTTGCCGCAGGCGTCGAGCAGGGCCAGGAAGAGCAGCGGTCTCAGCCGCTTGCCGCTGACCGTCAGGGCGTAATGCATCGCCGCCTCCAAGGTGCCGCGCCGCGGATCGATGCCGCTGAGCAGCTCACGGTCGACGGCGGCGGTCAGGCCCTGCAGGTAATCATTCATTTTCCGGCGCGTCGAAGTCGTTCTCCTGCAGGTCACCCTTGGCGTCCCGCTGCAGGATCTTCACTTTCTTCTCGATGCCCTCGAGCTCCTTTTTCATCAGAGAGGTCAGCTTCATCCCCTCCTCGTACAGGGCGAAACCCTCCTGCAAGGGGACGTCGGGGTCCTCCAGCTTCTGCACGATCCCCTCCAGCCTTTTCAGCGCCGCCTCGAAATCGAGCGTCTCTTTTTTCATCCTCTCACTCCTTGACCACCCGGGCCGCGGCACTGCCGCGGGAGAAGCGGATGCGGATCTCCGCGTCGTGCTCCAGCGCGGCCGCGTCGCGCACCACCCGCCGTTCCCGGTCGGTCGTGATCGAGTATCCCTTGGCCAGGATGGCGTCCGGGTTCAGGGAGGCCAGTTTTCCCGCCAGGGCCGTGGCCCTTTCCCGCCGCTGCTGCAGCCGCTCGTTGTGGCGGGCCGCCGCCTGCGTACCCAGGTGGCTCACGACGAGCTCGCGGTTCCTCAGCAGGCCCGCCATGTCGAAGGCGGCGAAGCGCTGCGCGTCGCGGTGCCAGCGGGCGAGCGTGCGGTTCCACGCCTGCTGGAAAAGGCGAGCCAGAGAGAATCCGGTGTTGTCGAGGCTCTGGGCCAGCTCCAGCAGGCGGCCGGGGAAATCGGCGAGGGCCGAGTCGCTGCGCAGGCCCTGCAGGGCGGATCCTTTCGCATGCAGCGCCCTTTCCATGTGCCGCAGGAGCCCGTGGCGCAGGAAGTCGATGCGGCCCAGGAATTCGTCCTTTCTGCCCACGACCAATTCGGCCGCCGCCGAGGGCGTGGCCGCCCGCAGGTCGGCGACGAAGTCGGCGATGGTGAAGTCGGTCTCGTGGCCGACGGCCGAGATCACCGGGATGCGGCTGCGGAAGATCGCCTCGACGACCGGAGCCTCGTTGAAGGCCCACAGGTCCTCGTAGCTGCCGCCGCCGCGGCCGACGATCAGCACGTCCACCGCCCGCTCGGGGCCGGCCTGGTTGAAATGGTCGATTCCGGCGGCGATCTCGGCGGAAGCGCCCTCCCCCTGCACCCGGGCTGGGAAAAGGATGATGGCGATTCCCGGGAAGCGGCGCTGCAGGACGCGCACGATGTCGCGCACCGCCGCCCCCGTGGGCGAGGTGACCACGCCGATGCGGCCGGGAAGCAGGGGCAGCGCTTTCTTGCGCTGCGGATCGAAGTAGCCCTTGTCCCGGTAGGCGACCTTCAGCCTCTCCAGGGCGGCGAAGATGTCCCCGATCCCCTCCAGGCGGATATCGCTGGCGACGATCTGCATTTCGCCCCGCGGGACGTAGACCGAGAGCATGCCGCGCACGATGATCCGCTGGCCGTTTTCCAGCTTTTTCAGGGTGCTCCTCTGCAGTGAGCCGCGGAACATGGCCACCCGCACGGCGCCGGCGCTGTCCTTCAGGGTGAAATAGAGGTGCCCCGAGCCGGCCAGCACCACTCCCGAGGCCTCGCCCAGCACGGACACCTCGGCAAAGCGGTCCTCCAGGCTCATTTTGGCGAGCTGGGCCAGCTCGGAGACCTTGAAGACCTTTTCTTCCGCGGGATGCATATCGCTGCTTACGCTCCTGTTCCCAGCGGTCCGTGGTCACTGGGAGAAGGCGCCTTTTTTTTCATGCCCAATTATAGCGCATCGACCGGCTTTCGGCAACCGCCGCTGCCAGTGGGCGGATCGGCCGGGTCAGCCGCCTTCGACCTGGGAGTCGGACAGGGGAAGCCCGGCGGCGCCGGCCTTGGCATTCGGCCGCGACTTTATCCGCAGCATGGGCAGCAGCCCGCCGACGGCCAGGATCAGGTTGAGCAGCCGCCGCACCAGGATGACCGCGATGCCGGCCTTCTGCGGGATGCGCAGGATGGCGAACACCGAGAGGTAGGTCATCTCGTAGATGCCGAGACCGGCCGGGATCACCGGCACGATGTTGGCCATGATGCCCAGCGTGGTGACCAGGAAGCTTTTCAGCAGCGTGACGCCGCGCAGGCCGATGAAGAGGAATGTCAGGTGAAACTCCAGGGTCCACAGCAGGATCATGGCGACGTACAGCAGGAAGACTTTCAGGAAGGAGCGGCGATGGCGGGAATAAAAATCGGTGATGATCGCGTCGGTCTCGATCAGCCGCCCGCGCTTGGCCTCCAGCCAGCGGGAACGGATGCGCAGCCGCCGCAGGACCTCCATGATCCAGATGAACAGACCCTTTTTCTGCTTGCGGAAGAACAAATAGATGAGCACGGCGGTGACGGCGGTCAGGGAGAGGAAGACGGCGCGCTGGGTGGGGGTCATGCGGATGCGCAGCAGCGCCACGAAGAGGCCGACGCCCATCATCAGCACCGTGGCCATCAGCTCGATGGACTTGTCCAGCACCACCGAGGCCAGGGACTTGTTCTTGGGAACGGCGTGGAGCATCATGGCGCGGATGGCGTCCCCCCCCAGCTTCGCCGACGGGGTGAAATGGCCCACCGCGTGCCCGGCGAGCTCGGCGCACAGAAGGGTGAAGAAGGGGACGCGGTCGTGGTGGCAGCGCTGCAGCACCAGGCGCCAGCACAGGGTGCGCAGGATCCAGAACGCCGCGCGCAGCAGCAGCAGCGCCAGCAGGGCCAGGGGCGAAAGGCGGCCGACGATGAGCAGCAGCTCGCGCGGATCGGCGCGGACGACGAAATACAGGAACAGGCCCACGCAGAGGAAGGCGGTGATCTTGATTATCTTGCGCTGCATGGCGAAGGGAATACGGGGAAAATCGTTAAAAACGTGCTCACGAGGATGGCATTGTATGTCCCGGGGAGAAAAAAGTCAATCACCGAGGACGAATCCAACAAACCGTCGTGACGCGTGACGGGTGACGCGGAAAATTCCAAATCCCAAGCACCAAATTCCAAACAAGCACCAAGCTCCAATGACCGAATGACCCAAACCATGGCCCTTAAAAGGTAAAAGGTAAAAGTGAAGGCATAGATCCTTCGAATGCTCGCGACTACCACAATCACTATCACTTCTTTGCTTTGTTTTGGTCATTGGAATTTGGAAATCGGAATTTATTTGGAATTTGGTGCTTGGTGCTAGGAGTTAAGCCCTTGAATTGCAGTTCCTTGTCACTCGTTCCTTGTCACTTGTCACCCAAGTTCGTTTCATTGAGTTGCTGGGTAAATGTCTCCTCGAAGTAGCGGTGGGCCTCGATGCGCACGGCCCGGCCGCTGCCGGGGTCGACGTCGACCACGGTCATGTCCAGCACCTGGGCGCCGCCGGCCACCTCGAACTTCTGGTGCATGCCGCTGCAGAACTTGCGGATGATCGGCTCGCGCTTCATGCCGATGATCGAATCGAGCGCGCCGGTCATGCCCACGTCGGTCTGGTAGGCGGTGCCCTTCTCCAGCACCCGCCCGTCGGAGGTCGGCACGTGGGTGTGCGTGCCCAGAACGGCGCTGACGCGGCCGTCGAGGAAAAATCCCATGGCCTGCTTCTCGGCCGTGGCCTCGGCGTGGAAATCGACCAGCACGACGGGGTGGGCGTTCCCGGCCAGGAGCCCGTCGATGGCCGTGAAGGGATTGTCCACCACCGGCTCCATGAACACCCGCCCCTGCAGGCTGACGACCAGCACGGCGCAGCCGGAGGCGGTGCGGTAGACCATGGAGCCGTTTCCCGGTGTCGCCGAGGGGAAGTTGAGCGGCTTGAGCACGCGCCGCTCCGTCTGCAGCAGCTCGAGGGCCTCCTTCTTGTCCCAGGTGTGGTTGCCCCCGGTCAGGACGTTGATCCCGGCGTCGAAAAGCTCGTCGGCGGTGCGGCGGATCACGCCCAGGCCGCCGGCCGAGTTCTCACCGTTGGCCACGACCACGTCGGGTTGGAACCGGACCTTGATCAGCGGCAGGAGCGCCTGGACGAAGCGCCGACCCTGGCGGCCCACGACGTCGCCGATCATGATCAGGCGGACCGGCTTACTTGGCATACTCGATGGCCCGGACCTCGCGGATCACCGACACCTTGATCTGGCCGGGGTATTCCATCTGATCCTGGATCTTCCTGGCGATGTCCTTGCAGATCAGGAAGGTGCGGTTGTCGTCGAGCTCGTTGGCGTTGACGATCACCCGCACCTCGCGGCCGGCCTGCAGGGCGTAGGCCTTGGTCACTCCCGAGAACGACTTGCTGAGCTCCTCGAGCTTCTCCAGGCGCTTGATGTAGGTCTCCAGGATCTCGCGCCTCGCCCCGGGCCGGGCCGCGGAGATGCTGTCGGCGGCCTGGATCAGGACCCCCTCGATGGAGGTGAAGGCCGTGTCCATGTGGTGCGAGGCGATGGCGTCCTGGACCGCGGGGGATTCGCCGAACTTCTTGACCAGCTCCACCGATAGCGAGGTGTGCGTCCCCTCGGTCTCGCGGTCGATGGCCTTGCCGACGTCATGCAGCAGCCCGGCGCGCTTGCAGACGTTGACATTGGCGCCGATCTCGCGGGCCAGCATGGCGGCGACCCAGGCCACGTCCTTGGAATGCTCCAGCACGTTCTGGCCGTAGGAACTGCGGAACTTCAGCTTGCCCAGGTAGAAGTAGAGCTCCGGGTTCAGGTCCTTGATGCCCAGCTCCAGCACGGCGGCCTCGCCCTGCTTGCGCAGGTAGTTGTCGAAGTTGCCCTTGATGCGGTCGACGATCTCCTCGATGCGCGCCGGGTGG
>JAFGST010000089.1 GCA_016934475.1 Candidatus Aminicenantota bacterium
AATTGCGCCGGGAATTATGCTAAGAAAAATCGAACAGCGGAGGCGAACGATGAGGGACCGGGATTCGCGGCGCAAGGACGAGCGGAAGGAGGTCGTCGTCAAGGACGGCGACCGGAGCTACAGCTGCAAGCTGATCGACATCTCCACCACCGGCATCTCCGTGGCCATACCCCATTTCATCCCCACCTACAAGGAGATCGGGGTCGTCATGGAGATCGAGGGCAGGACGGTGGTGATGAGGGGGAGCGTCCGCTGGAGCATCGATCCCCATACCGCCCGCGACAAGAAGGGCAAGCTGGGCATCTTCATCATCAGCCCGCCGCCGGAGTTCATCGATTTCGCGGAAAGGATCTCGGGAACCAAGAGCTAGAAGAAGTGTCAGTGACAGTGCCCGTGACAGCAAGGAACCGAACCGGATATTTCAATCAATTGCCTTGCTGACACTGTCACTTACACTGACACGGATTCTATCCTTCATCCGCGCGCCTGCCAGACGTGGACGACGGGCTTCTCCTCATCCACCAGCGGCTCCATGACGTAGAGCAGGCGCCGGGACGCGTCCCAGGCGCAGGCGCCGAAGCGGCCCTTCTGGCGGTCGCCGTAGCCGCCGAACAGGACGCCGTCCACCCTCAGTTCGGCGTAGGGCTGCGGCCACGACGGCTCGCGCTTGCCAGCGGCCACCTCGGCCAGGTCGGCCGGGTCGTAGAACAGGAAGACGGCTTCGAAGCGGTCCGACCACCAGCCGCGCTCGTCATGGGGCGGCGGCGGTATCGGCGGGTAGGGCGGCTCATCGGGCCAGACCACGCCGTTGGCGAAGCCGTACCAGCAGTCCCCCCGCCCCTTGGTGCCGGCGAACACCACGGCCGCCTTGCTGTCCGTCTCCAGCCAGGCGGCGCTGCTCCACTCGTCGGAGTGGTGGTAGCCGCTCAGCGTAATGGGCGACTCCTCGTAGACGCTGTCGTAAAGAAGCAAGGGCTGCGCCTCGATGGTGGTTCCCGGCGCCGGGGGATCTCCGTCCCGCCAGGGGGCCAGGGCCAGCAGCGAGGGCCCCATCGCCCCCTGGCCGCCGTCACGGAAGCGCCCCGTGCCCAGGCGCCGGCCGCCGGCATGGCCATCGGCCCAGGAGTCCGGGATCGCCAGCAGGTAGTCGCCGGTCACGTAGTTCCAGAAACCGGCGATGCGCCACGGCCCGGCAGTGTCCGGGTGGTCCAGGTCCGGGCCGGCCCAACCGTGGCTGGGGAGGGTATCGCCCTCGCCCATGTGCTGCGCCCAGGCGCAATACAGCTTGCCCGCGGTTTGTGATCCTTGAGCTGGTAGACAGGCCAGCCCGGCGCGCGGGATTTCCAGCGGCCAGTCGAACAGCCCGGCGCGGATGTCGGCGAAGGGCTGCAGGGTCGAGGCCAGGGGAAGACCGTCCAGATTCCCGCCGGCGACGACGACCGGGGCCGGGATCGAAATCTCGGAGACCCACTGCAGCCAGTTGTGGCCGGTCCCGAACAGGGAACCGGGAAAGCCGTCGTCGGGGCCGCCGCCGTCGCCTCCGGGATGATAGGCCAGGGCCTCCCCGCTCCAGCTCCAGTCACAGCCGTTGCTCCCCTCCGGCAGGCGGAATGCGCCGCGGTATTGCAAATCCCCGGGCTGCAGCCGTTCCGTCGGAGACGGCGCCTCCTCGTCGGGCAGCTGGTTGTCCGGAGCCGGATCCAAGCAGCAATTCAAAGAAAAAATCGCCGACGCACAAACCATCACCAACCAAGGGGTCTTCATGCTTTATAAATAAAAGCCGGGCTGGTTCGATCTCGCTCTTCCCTTGAGGGCAGCAGCCAACCTGCCCATCGCTCACTCGGGGATTCGGCCTTACCCACCGAGGGGCTCGGGTTTTACTCCCACAGCGGAGTCGCCCCTCGTTCTGTCACGATCAGGGACTCCGCTGTTTCTAACTGGAACATCGCTCACCCTCGCCCCAGTGGGTCCCCAAGTCCGAACCCCACGTTCTCTCAGGGCAGGCTGGCTGCTGCCCATTCTGGCATCGATATCAAGGCCAACGCATCGCTCAGGCCTTGTTCATTGGGATTCTTCGGCCTCCATTTCGGGTGTTGTAATTTGGAACTGGGCGCTCGTTTGGGATTTGGTGCTTTTCCGGCCGTCCGCCGTCAACCGTACACCGTACACCGAGACCTACCCCAACAGATTGATGCGCGTGAAAATATAGTCGAGATCCTCCTCCTTCAGAACCACGCGGTAATAGTCGCTATCGTCCAGCTGTTGCGGTGCGTAGCCTTCCGCTTCGATGTACTTCTCGGAGCGGTTGCGGTCGAACCAGTAGACCAGGGCCGCCCGGCCGCCGGCAAACTCGAGCGCCGTGATGCCGTGGCGGCCGATTCCGCAACCCGAGTTGAACAGGCAGGGCAGCAGCGGCCCCTGATGGTAGAGGCTTTCCCGGCGCCGTGGGCGCTCGCGACGCTGCAGCCCGACGTACTCCTCCTTCAGCCGCGCCAGGCGCTTCTCCAGCTCCCTCTTCTCCCCCGCGGCGGCCGCCGGATAGCGCCGGCAGAGGTTCTCGATCTCGATCTTCACCGTGTCCAGTCGCGGCAGCGACTCAAACAGCGGCCGGTGGGTATGGCCGATCATGGCCACCAGCTTGCGCGTCCGGGCGTACAAGTAGGCCCGCTTCTCCACGCGGAAGCGGCGGCGGCTGCTGCGCGCCACCGTGTAGTTGCCGATGCCCAGCGGGTGGAGCAGCCAGCGCAGGAACAGCGTGCCCAGGGTCTGGAAGGCCCAGTTCAGGCGCGAGGTCTGGTGGCCATGAAAGAGCCACAGCCGCTTCTCCCCCATCTCCACCCGCAGCGACTCGCTCACCGGGAAGGGCAGCTCGCCGGGGCGGCGGCGCAGCAGCGCCAGGTCGTGGTTGCCCACGAGCTTGAACAGGGCGTTGCGGGAGGCGAACTCGGCCCAGAGCGCGTAGACGTCGAGCCAGCGGGTGGCGATGCGCGACAGCGAAAAGCGGGCCAGCTCCTCGATGTCGCCGTTGAGCGCCAGGATGAATCCCTGCGCCAGGTAATGGCGGCGCAGGCAGGCCAGGAACAGGCCGGCGTTCTTGCGGAAGTCGTCGTTGCCGCCGCCGTCGCCCAGGTGCAGGTCGGAGAAGACGACGAGCCGGCCGTCGGCCCCCAGGCGCAGCACGGGGGCCCTCCGGAAAAGGCGATCCAGCTTGCGCTGCAGGTCGGGGGACAGTGAACTTCGCTTCATCAGGAAAAAAGCATAGCAAAAAAAGGACGGGAATTACACCGTTCGGCCTGGGAATGCCAACCATCGAGTGTCACTGACACCCGGATCTCGTCAAATAAACAACGTGAACTTGGACTCCGAGGCGTCGGCGATGAAGGAGGCGACGCCGCCGATCTCGACACCGTCGATCAGGTCCTCCTTCTTGATCTCCATGACGTTCATGCTCATCTCGCAGGCGGTGAGCTTCACGCCCAGCTCCCGGGCCTTCTGGAGAAGCTCAGGCAGCGGCGTGGCCTTGTGCTTCTTCATCATCATCTTGAACATCACCCGGCCCAGGCCGCCGAAGCTCAGCCGGGAGGGGTTGAGGCGGTGGATGCCGCCGCGGTTCATCAGGCCGAGCATCCGGCCCATGACCCCCCGACCGGTGCGGTTGCCCTTCTGGATGGCCTTCAGCCCCCAGAAAGTGAAGAACATCGAGACCTG
>JAFGST010000090.1 GCA_016934475.1 Candidatus Aminicenantota bacterium
AGGAATTCATCCGCTCTATCCCCGAGCTGCTGGCCGAAATGGCGCGCCGCCTGGATGACCGCCAGCAGGCGACTCCGGGATTGGTTTGCCGCCGGGTGACCGAGCTGGCGAAGAAGGACGCGCTCGCTTTGCCGCAGCCAGGACCGGATGAATCAAGCCGCTTCCATTGGATTTTCAGCGGCTTCAGCGCCATGAACTCCTGCGAACGGGCGCTGTTCAACCACTTCCGCCAAAAGCAGGGGGCGGTCCTCCTCCTGCGTGGCGACGCTAACTGCCTCGCCGATCCCTTTTCGCCCTTCCGCCTTCAGGCCGAGACTATCCGCGCCCTGGGGATGGTTGTTCCCGATGCGGGCGCCGGGCCCTCCGCTTGGGACGACCTGGCCGCCAAGGTGATCATCGAGCCCTGCGACGGAGTGGAAAACGAGATCTTCCACGCCTTCCGCCTGCTGGAGGAGATCTGCCGCGGGAGGGACGAAAAGGCCCTGAGAAGGGTCGCCGTTCTCCTCCCCTCTGCGCCCAGCCTGATCCCCTTCGTGCAGGGGGCGGTCTCGCGCTTCGACCAGAAGGCGCAGGAGCTGCCCTTCAATATCACCCTGGGCTACCCGCTGGAGCGGACTCCCATGATGCAGCTCGTAGACTCGCTGCTGACGCTCATGCAAGAGTCCATTGACGGTGCGTTCCCTTCCCGGGACTACCTGCAACTCATCCGTCATCCATACGTGAAGATATCGGGCGGGGATGACGACATGGAGCCGCTGAAGCGGGGCATCCACCTGCTGGAGGACATCATTCACAAAGGCAACTTGACTCGCCTCTCCACGGCGGAACTGGAGGAAAAGCTCGCCGCCGGGCTCCGCAAGCCGGAGAACGGGATCGGTGCCGGGCTGGCCGCGGAGATCGCGGGCAGGGTTCGCGAAATGCACCAACGCTTCATCCCGATGGGAATAACGGCCATCGTGCCGCTGCTCACCTTCCTGCGCCGGGTCCTGGAAAGCGTGGGCAGCGCCCGGAACCGCGGCGCCCACCTTTTCTTCAATGAATACGCCGCCGCCGCGCTCGCCGCCCTGGAAGAGCTGGAGGAGTTCGCCTCGACTCATAAGCGGGTCTTCCAGGATGCCGATGCCTCCGCGTTGGCCGCCATGGTCCGCTCGCATTTCAAGGGTCGCACGATTCACTTTGAGGGTTCGCCGCTGCAGGGAGTTCAGGTGATGGGGCCGCTCGAGTTCCGCGGCCTGTCTTTCGATGAGATCATCGTCCTCGACGCGCTGGAAGGCGTGCTTCCGGGCACGGCCAAGTACGATCCCATTCTGCCCGCCGACATCCGCGCCATATTCGGCGTCCGCGACCATAGCGACTGGGAGAAAATCTACGCCCTCAACTTTTTCACGATGGTTGGAGCCGCCCGGCGCGTTCACATCCTCTACCCGCGCCGCGGCGAGGACGGTCAAGAGCGTGAACGCAGCCGTTTTATCGAGCGCATCGCTTACGCGGTTGAGAAGAGGGATGCCCGGGTGCCGGTGGTGCGGACGCGACCGCTGCCGTTCGCCATTGCGCCGCGGGAGCTGCGGCGGGTAGAAAAGGACGCCGTCGTCCGCCGGCGGCTGGCGGTCATCGCACTCTCCCCATCCTCTCTGGAGGCCTTTGTCCGCTGCCCCCTGCAGTTCTACTACGCCAAGGTCCTCGGCCTGAGGCAGCGCGAGGAGGTCGTTCCCGAGAGCGAGGGCGGCCTGATCGGCACCATCGTTCACGAGGCCATGCAAGCGTTTTTCAACCGCTATCCCGACGGCGGGGGGATCGCTCAGGGCGCCGGCTTGGAACGGTTCCTGAGCGAGGCATTTCGCAGGTTCAATTTCGATCCCGAAAGGGGGCTGGAACGGGTCCGCGCCTGGGCCCTGCTCCAGCAACTGAACCTCTTTCTCAGTCAGGACCGGCAACGGATGGCGGAGAACGGCGCCCGCATCGAAAGGCAGGAGCATTTGCTGGCCATGAACCTCGCGGTTCCGGGGCTGGCGCCGGAGGCGCGCATCGAGGGACGGATCGACCGCCTGGAGAGGGAGGGAGGTCTGCTGCGCGTCATCGACTACAAGACGGGGACGCCGTTCGCGCCCCACGTCCGCATGGGCGACGCCCTGGACATGGCCGCACTGTTTCAACGCGAGGAAAGGGAGTATCTGGAGCTTCTGACGGGCTTCCGCAAAAAATACCCGGGGATGCAACTCCAGGTTTATCTCATGCTCCTGGCCCGTGAGCAGGGTAGGGGTTGGAAGGATCTGGACGCCGCCTTCGTGTTCCTCCGGGAAAAGGGCGGCAGGATGATGCGCGGCATCTTTACGACGGGGGGGCGCACCTTCCGGCCGCTGAGCGACGCCGAGAAGGCGGCGGCCATGGATTCCTTTGTTTACAACCTGCTTGAGGTCATCCGTGACATCCATTGCCGGGAGCATTTTCTTCCCCATCCCGCCGACGAGCGTTATTGCAGCTGGTGTCCCTACCGCCTTCCCTGCGGCAACCTGTAGCGTTCTCCCTCCCAGCGCAGCGGCCGCTCCAAGAGCGGATCCAAGCGCCGTGACGGCACGATCAATGCAGAAGGATCGATTCGAAAAAATCCAGGGCGCGGGGATCGCCCGATTGGCCCAGCCAGAAGATCGCCTGCTTGCGCAGGGCGGGATGGGGATTCTTGCGCGCGATATCCAGCAACAGCGGCGTCCCCTTGTCTTCGTCCATCTGGCTGAGCGCGAAGATGGCCTGCTTCTTGATCTCCAAGGATTCGGGCGAGGCGATCACTTCGCCCAGGGTGCGGACCGCCGCCTGGGAGGCCTTTTGGCCCAGCCAGAAAATGGCGTCCTTGCGCACGGCTGGATCGGGATCGCGGCGGGCCAGGCCGATCAGGTCGGAAACGGCCCGCGAGCCGCTGAACATGTAAAGGACAAAAACCAGGCGCTTGCGCAAATCGCGTCCGCCCTCCGGCCGCAGCAGGCCGCGGATGAACTCCAGCCCCCGGGCCTCATCGGCCGTTCCCAGCCAGAACAGGCGCCCGCCACCGAGGTCGCATTCACGATCCGGAGCAAGGAGCTTCACGTCGCGGATCCGGCAGCAGCCCCCGTCCACCTGGTGCAGGAAGAGCAGAACCCCCCAGTGGAGCTGAGGTTCTGTTGCGCCCGGGCCATCGGAGAGATTCAATCCGCGGTCATGCTCCGGATTCACGACGATCCGACCCTCCCGGGCTCGAATCGCCAGGGGGCCTCTTTCAGCGCCGGCGCCATGCCTCCGGCAGGAGTGGAGCGCCTCGCAGACGGGGAAGGCCCAGGCGGTAAAAAAGCTGCCCCCGCCGCTCCCCGCTCCGATCCGGCTCCAGGCATCCGCGGCGCATTCCTGAAGGGAGAGACCGCCCGTTTCCACCACGGTCACCTCCCCCCGGAACATGGCGGCGGTCGGCGCCACCGCACCCCGCACCGGGCGGACGCCCGGGCCGGAGGCCAGCAGCACCGCCAGCAAGAAGAGGAAGCAATCCCGACGCATGGCTTTCCTCCGTCCCTATTCCTTCTCGATCAACTGCTGCAGGTAGTTGGCGGCCTCAGCGCTGTCGGACTGGCCGAGCCAGAAGATCGCCTTTTTCCTCAGCTCAGGATTCTTCTCGCTTCGGGCGATGGCCAGCAGGTGCTTCAGCGCCGCCGCGCTGTCGTTCTGGCTGAGGCTGAAGAGGGTCTTTTCCTTGAAGGAGACGTTCGCATCGCCTTTGTAGAAGGACATGAGCATGTCGGCGCTTTCGTCCCCCCCCCGCTGTCCGATCCAGAACACCGCCTCTTCCCTCAGGCGATCCTCATATTTGCCGATGGCGATCTCCTTGAGAAACGCCGCGCCTTTATCGCTGTCCAGCTGCCCAAGGGAAAAGATGATCTTCTTTTTCAGCTCGAAGTCGCTGTTGGCCTTGAACATTTCCATCAGGGCCGCGGGCGCCTGGGGATCGTCGGACTGGCCGATCCAGAAGAGCGCCTTCTCCCGCAGCTCCGGGTCGGGATCGCTCTTGGCGATCTGCAGCAGCTTGTCGAAGCTCCGGCGGTCATCGTTCTGCGAGAATCCGAACAGGATCTTCTCTTTGAGCTTCTTCTCCAGGCTCTCCGAATAGAGCTCGATCAGAACGCCCAGCCCCTCTCCGCACTGCCCGAGCCAGAAGATGGCCTGCTCGCGCACATAGGGGTCCGCGTCCTTGCGGGCGATCTCGCCGAGCAGGGGCGCGACCGAGGGGTCGTCGTGCTGGCTGAGCACGAAAAGCGCCTTGGCGCGGATGTTCTTGTCCTTGTGCTCCCGGATGATCTTCTTCAGGATCGGCAGAGCCTTCTCCTCGTCCATCTGCAGCAGGGCGTCCAGGGCGGCCAGCTTGACGTCGAAACCGGATCCGTTCTCCGCCTGCGCGCCGGCGGTGATGAATTTCTTGTACTTGGCCTTGCCGGCCTTGACCAGGCCTTCGGCCAGCTCGATGCGCAGCATGCGGGCGTCGGTGGCCCAGGTGCTGCCCTTGAAGCGTTCCAGCAGCATCTCGATCTTGGCCATGGCCTGCTCGCGCATGGCGGTCTGCTTTGCGAAATCGCCGGCCTCCCGGGCCGCCTGGTTCAGGCTGAAAGCCAGCCAATAATACGGTTCGGCTTCCCATTGGCTTTGCGGGAACTGCTCACAGAAGCCCCGCCACAGGTCGGATGCTCGCCGCCAGTTCTTGCTGAAGACGGCATCCTTGGCCGACTGGAACAGGCGGGCGGCCTTGTCCTCGCCCTGCGGCTTCTCCTGGGCCAGGAGGGCGGCGTTGGCCGCCAGCAGGATCATCAGCACGACAAAAATCGCTCGTTTCACTATTTGCATTTCGCACCTCCTTAGATTCGCGTGCTCTTGCGTTCCGAGAATTTAAAAACCTTCATCTTTAGGGGCAGCCCCTTCTCCCGGATCAGCAACCCGAGCAGGCGGGCCTGCTCCGGATCAGAGCGGTCCATGTGGGCGATCTCGAGCAGCACCAGCTCGATGTCGGCCAGCAGCTGGCGCAGGGCCTCGTCATTGGTCTTTTCGGCCCGCGCCTTCAGCAGGTACAGGTTGTCCAGGAGCCTTCGCGCCACGGCCGGCTCCGCAACCAGGCCCGCGGCAGGATCGCTGGCGATGACCGGCTGCAGGACGGAGAAAAAGTCCTGGGGGGTGTAGGCAAAGGCAGGCCCCGCGGATCGCGGCCCTCCCGCCTCGGGGGGCAGGAAGACCAGGCGGGCGAAGGCGACGCCCAGGACGAACACCGCCAGGAAAGCGGCTCCAGCCAGCGCCCAGCGCGGCAGCCCGTACAAGGGCCGGAGCCGGCGGGGAGTGGCCGCCGCCCGGATCCTGCGCCAGGCCTTGTCCCAGTCGGGAGCCGGGATCGGGGCCGTATCGCCCCGCAGGCGCTCGCCGATCTCTTCGGCGTCGCGCATCAGCGCGGCGCAGGCCGGGCATTCCCGCCCGTGACGCTCGAACTCCGCCCTATCAGGGCCGGCCAGCCGCCCGTCCTGATAGACGAACAGCCGCTTCTGGAATCCCCTGCAATTCATCGTGAACCTCCCAAGCTCGGGTGCAGTTCCCGGCGCAGCTGGCGCAGCGCCTGGAAGAGCTGCTTTTTGACGCAGCCCTCGCTGCAGCCCATGGCCACGGCGATCTCGGCGATCTTCATCTGCTGGTAATGGCGCAGCACGACGGCCATGCGCCGGCGCCGCGGCAGACGGCTCAAGCTGTGCCGCACCAATTCCCTGGCCTCGCGGCGGGCGAATTCCCCCTCAGGGGTCTCCGCGCCGTCGGACGCCGGTCCGGGGAGCTCATCGAGGGTGACGGCGTCGTTGGGCCCGCGCCGACGGCGAAAATGGTCCATGGTGCAGTTGACGGCGATACGGTAGAGCCAGCTGGCGAAGTAGGTATTTTCGTTCAACTGGCATTTCGCCAGCGACACGAAGGCCTTGGCAAAGCTTTCCTGCAGGATATCCTCGGCATCGGCGCTGTTGCCGGCATAACGGTAGGCCAGGGAATAGATGCGGCCGCGGTTTCTCTCGTAGAGCTCATGCATGGCCCCGCTGTCGCCTTGCTTGGCCAGGGCCACCCAGTCAACCTGATCGCCGTCCATTCTCCTCATGCCCCCTTTGACGGGGATTATACGCCAATGGTTGACCGAGGGGGGAAATTCGGCCGGGGCGGGCAAAAAAAAAGGGGACGGCCCCTGGGGACCGTCCCCTTCGATCTCGAACGAAGTCTAGTTCTTAACTCTAGACAGCAGTAAGCTCGCGCTTACCAGCGGTTGCCGCCGAAGCGGTCGCGCTCGCGGTTGCCGCCCTCGGTTTTCGGCTTGGCCTCATTGACCTTCATCGGCCGGCCTTTCAGATCCTTGCCGTTGAGGGCCTTGATGGCCGCCAGGGCTTCCTCTTTCTCAGGCATCTCGACGAAGCCGAAGCCCCGGGGCTTGTTCGTGAACTTGTCCTTGATGATGGTCGCTGAAGCCACCTGGCCAAATTCCTCAAAAGACTTGCGCAACTCTTCTTCCTG
>JAFGST010000091.1 GCA_016934475.1 Candidatus Aminicenantota bacterium
CGAGGCCATCTTGGAGGAGTTCCCGGAGGTGGAGAACGCCGTCCGCTTCCGCGAGGAGGACAGCGCCAAGGTTGAGATCGCCGGAGCGGTCTTCCGGGAAACGAAGGTCGTCTACAGCGATCCTTCCTTCTTTGACGTCTTCGCGGTGCCTCTGCTCAAGGGCGACCGGAGGAACGCATTGGCGGCGCCGCGCAGCGTCGTGCTCAGCGACACGACGGCAAGAAAATATTTCGGCGGCGACGATCCCGTCGGCAGGACCCTGCGCGTCGACGACGGGCCGGAATGGCGGGTCGGCGGCGTATTCGCCGACATCCCGCGCCAGTCCCACTTCCACTTCGACCTCATCGCCTCGCTCTCCACCCTGGACCTGAACCACGACCTGTCGTTGCGTGCCTGGATGGGATTCAATTTCCAGACCTACCTGCTGCTGCGCCCGGGCGCCTCGGCCGCGGCCCTCGCGGCCAAGCTGCCGCTGCTGTTCCGCACCCACCTCGGCCCGGAGGTCCAGCAGTTCATGGGCATGCCGCTGGACGAATTCATGGCCAAGAGCAAGATGCATCTGGACTACTCGCTGCAGCCGCTGACCGCCATCCACCTGCGCTCCCATGCGGACGCCGGCGAGTTCGAGCCCAACGGCGACGTCAAGTACATTTTCCTTTTCCTGACCATCTCCCTCTTCATCCTGACACTGGCCGTCGTCAACTTCATCAACCTGTCCACGGCCCGCTCCCTGTCGCGGGCCAAGGAGGTGGGCCTGCGCAAGGTCCTGGGCTCGTTCCGCCTGGACCTGGTCAAGCAGTTCCTTGCCGAATCCCTGATCCTCTGCCTGCTGGCCCTGGGAGCGGCCTGCCTGCTGGTGGCGATCCTGCTGCCCCTGTTCAACGGCCTGACGGCGAAGGAATTGGCCTTGGGGGCCTTAGCGGCCCCCCGGGCGGTGGCCGCGGGCCTGGCGCTCGTGCTCCTGGTGACGCTGTTGGCCGGGGCCTATCCCGCCTTTCTCCTGTCGGGTTTCCGTCCCGCCGGCATCCTGCGCGGGCACGCCCCGGGCGGCGCCGGCAGCGGCCGGCTGCGCCGCGGCCTGGTCGTCTTCCAGTTCGCCGTCTCAGCGGTGCTGATCGTCGCCACCCTCGTCGTGCTCAGCCAGATGCGCTTCATTCAGAACAAGAAGCTCGGCTTCGACAAGGAGCAGGTTCTGGTCCTGCGCAATGCATCGAGGCTGGGCGAGCGGGCCGAGACCCTGAAGCAGGAAGTGCTGAAATATCCACAAGTGGTCGGCGCCACCCTGTCCAGTTATCTCCCCGTCCCCTCGGCCCGCGCCCGGCTGCCGATCGCCCGCGCCGACCATCCCAACCCCGCCCAGGCGTTCCCGGTCTCCTTCTGGAGGATCGACGAGGACTACATCCGCACGCTGGGCATGAGGATTGTCGCTGGCCGCAATTTCTCTTTGCAGATCGCCGACGATGCGCAGAGTGCGATCATCAACCAGGCCGCCGTTTCCTACTTCGGCCTGAAATCCCCACTGGGCGAGAAGCTGGTCATGTTGGACGAGGACGCCATGCAGCGGAACGCCAGCGCCACGGTTGCCTATACTATCGTCGGCGTGGTCGAAGATTTTCATTACGAATCTCTGCGCGAACTGATCGCGCCGCTGGTGCTGCTGCGCCGGCCCAGCACCGGCAACCTGATCCTGCGCATCCAGCCCAGGGAGACCGCCGCCGTCCTGCGGACGCTGAAGGCGAAATGGGCGGGCCTGGCCCCGGGGGAACCCTTCGAATACTCTTTCCTGGACGAGAGCTACGATGCGATATACGCGTCCGAAAAAAGAACCGGCCGCATCTACGCCATCTTTTCCGTTCTGGCCGTCCTCATCGGCTGTCTGGGCCTGTTCGGTCTGGCCTCCTTCTCCGCCGCCAGGAGGACGAAGGAGATCGGCGTTCGCAAGGTTCTCGGGGCCACCGTTCATGAGGTGACCGCGCTGCTGATCCGCGACTACATCCTGCTGGTTGGACTGGCCAATCTCATCGCCTGGCCCGCCGCCTATTACCTGATGCGCCGTTGGCTGCAGGACTTCGCCTACCGCGCGCCGCTTGGCGTCTTGCCCTTCGCATTGGCGGGCCTGCTGGGAATGGCCATCGCCCTGCTGACCGTGGGCGGGCAGGCCCTGCGCGCCGCGCGGGCCAATCCGGTCGACAGCCTGAGGTACGAATAACGGAGGCCGCAGACCGGAAGCCGTAGAAATGGAATGAATTCAATCCAGAAAGAAGGCATGAATAGCTAGGAGGTAAAGATGAAAGAGATCACGTTGCAGATTCCGGTCCTCGAGGCCGAGCAGAACGTCGAGATCGACGTGCGCATCAACGGCCGGCGCCAGGTTCTGAAGTACCGCGTCGAGATCGTGGAGTTCGAGGCCGACGCGGCGGAGAAGAAGGACTCCGTGGACGTGCTCCGGCGGGTGATCCGCGAGCACGATCCCGATTGGCAGCTGGTCCAGATCGGCGTCCCCATGAACCACAAGATCCCGGTCACCTTCCGCCAGAAGCAACTCGCCCAGTAAAGCAAGGCCCGGACAGGGTGTCCGAAAACGGACACCCCCTGTTCCGATTGCGGACAAGTGAAAGCCGCCGATTTCCACTCCCCGGGATGCAGGCTGGAAATACAGTCTTATCAAGCATCTCCGCAGCCACCATTTCGCGAATTTGGCACCTTTCTTGCTTCAGTTTTGTTGAGCATAAAGACGAAGGAGGGCACTCGATGAGCCTGAAAGAGATCCTGATGAAGCTGGCCGAGGAAAAAAGTCCCGTGCTTCTCTGCGACACCCAAAGCGAATGGCAGGTCGAATCCCTGCTCGGCTCGCTGTCCGAGCCGAGGCTGCGGACCGCGGCCTACATGCAGCCGGGGCTGTACATCGCCGAGATCAGCGAGGGCGGCTACCTGGGGCGGGTCCTATACAAGATCAAGGAGAAGAATCCATGATCCGGCTGCGGGGGATCACGAAGTATTACGCGAACGCCTTCGTCAAGACTTTCGTGCTGCGCCAGATCGACCTGGACGTCCGCGAGGGGGAGTTCCTAACCGTCATGGGGCCATCGGGAGCCGGGAAATCGACGCTGCTCTACATCCTGGGAATGCTCGACGACGCGTCCGAGGGGGAATACTTTTTTTTTGACCAGGCCGTTCACGCCCTGAACGAAAAGCAGCGCACGCGCCTCCACCAGCAGAACATCGGCTTCGTCTTTCAGAGTTATCACCTGATCGACGAGCTGACGGTGTACGAGAACCTGGAAACCCCGCTGCTTTACAAGAAGGTCAAGGCCGACGAGCGCAAAGGCCTGGTGGCCGACGCTTTGGACCGCTTCCACATCGTGGCCAAGAAGGATCTCTTTCCCAACCAGCTATCGGGCGGCCAGCAGCAGCTGGTGGCCGTGGCCCGGGCCTTGATCATCAATCCCAAGCTGATTCTGGCCGACGAGCCCACCGGCAACCTGAACTCCCAGCAGGGATCGGAGATCATGGAGTTGTTCAAGAAGCTCCACCGGGAGGGGACCACCATCATCCAGGTCACCCACTCGGAAAAGAACGCCTCGTATTCGGATCGAGTCATCCACCTCCTGGACGGCTGGATGGAGCGCCGGGAGGAAGCGGGCCCGGAAATCGGGAGGGCGACAGCCGGAGACCGCAGGAAAAAGGCCATGGAGAAAGCATGAAACGGCTGCTCTTCATTTTGCTGCTGCTCTATGTCCTGCTGCGCATGGTCTCGCTCGGGGCCGAGGAAAAACCGGTTTCGCTCCAGGAGTGCCTGGTCATCGCCCTGAAAAACAACGTCGCGCTCGGGATCAAGGTCGTGCAGCTCGAGCGCCAGGAGGGATTGCTCGACCAGGCCAAGGAGAAATTCCTTCCCTCCCTGACTCTGGAACTCAACAAGGCCAAGACCAACTCGCCGTCGTATTCCTGGATCGAGGCCGAAGGGGCCATCAGCGCCGAAAGCCAGGCCATCTCGGGACAATGGGTCCAGGCCCTGTGGCTGGGCGGAACCTTCACGCTCGACATCAGCACCAGCCAGTATGAGAGCAACGAGCGCTTCCAGACCATCAATCCGCGCTACGAGGGCGGGATTTCGTTCAAGCTGGTGCAGCCGCTGCTGCGCGGCATGGGCGACCGCATCAGCCGCAAGGACATCGTCATCGCCCGCCACAATCGCGCCATCTCGGCCAACGAGCTGAAATCGGCCCTGCTGGAAACCGTATACCGGGTCGAGGAGCTCTACTGGAACCTGGTCTATGCCGAGCGGAACCTGGAAGCCAAGCAGCAAGCCCTGGAGCTGGCCGAGGATTTGCTGAAAAAAAACCAGAAGATGGCTGAATTGGGATTGATCGCTGAAATCGAGATTCTCAGCGCCGAGGCCGAAACCGCCAGCCGCCGCGCCGAGATCCTGGAAGCCCGGGCCCTTCTGGAGAACAGCCGCGACGAATTGGTCTCCACGATCAACCTGGGGGGGGATGTGGGGGGAAGCGACGTCGTCCTTCGCCCCACGGATGAACCCAGCCGCGAGGAAAAGCCGCTGGACATGCCTCAGGCGCTGCGAGAGGCGCTGGCCAACCGTCCCGACTACCTCAATACGGGCATCGGTCTCGCCAGCAGGAGCCTTGAGCTGGGTTACGCCAGGAACCAGCTGCTGCCCGCGCTGAACCTGAACATGCAGGTTTGGAGCCCCGGCCTCTCTGGAACCCAGATCCTTTATCGCGACGACAATCCCCTGACCGGCGATGTGATCGGCATCGTCCCCGGGGCGGCGGCCGACGCCTTCAGGAACGCCATGGACTTCACCTACAAGAACTGGGCGCTATACCTGTCCCTGGACATCCCGCTGGCCGCGGTGTTTTC
>JAFGST010000092.1 GCA_016934475.1 Candidatus Aminicenantota bacterium
GTAGCCGGCCATCGGTTCCCGGAGGCGTCAGCGCTCCGGGAAAAAGTGGAGGCGATTGGCGCGAGAGCCTGCCAGCCCCAAATCCCTTTACCGTGCTTGCAGCCTGTCCAAAAAACGATTTATTTTGGACAGCAGTGCACTATCACTAACACTTCTTCCTACTGCCTACTGACTCCTCATCCCACCTGTGCTACAATGCCTTTCCATGGAAAGCCCAGCCAAGACGCGATTGCTCGCCGCCAATGCCCAAATCCTCACCAAGGCCGACATCAACCTCCTGCCCCTGAAGAAATACGAGGGGCCGGTCCAGATCGTCGACAGCGACGAGGGGCTTGGCGCCGCGGTCGCACGCCTCCGCCGCGAGAGGGTGCTGGGGTTCGACATCGAGGTCCGTCCTTCCTTCAGGAGCGGCGACCATTTCCCGCCGGCTCTCGTGCAGCTGGCCGCTCCGGACTTCGTCCTCCTGGTGCAGTTAAAAAAGATCGACGCTTTCGCCCCGCTGTCCGCTTTGTTCGCCGCCGGCCTCGCAATCAAGGCCGGCGTGGCCATCGCCAATGACATCGCCAAACTGCACGAGGTGATGCGCTTCGCCCCGGCAGGATTCGTCGACCTGGGCCGGATGGCCGCTACAAAGGGGATCAAGGCCGGGGGGGTGCGCACCTTGGCCGCCCAGCTGCTCGGCCTGCGCATCTCCAAGGGGGCCCAGTGCTCCAACTGGGAGCGCTCGGAGCTGAGCCCGGCCCAGGTCTCCTACGCCGCAACCGATGCCTGGATTTGCCGCGAGATCTTCCTGCGCCTGGAAAAAATGCCTGACATGGCGAAAAAGAAACCGAGCCGCAGTGTCAGTGTAAGTGACAGTGTCAGCGAGAATCTCCCCGAACGAAAGTGATAGTGTTAGTGTTAGTGTTAGCAACGGCATTCATCGAACTTATGAAACTCAGAAGATATCTCCGCCCTAGGATTTTTGCACTTTTACCTTTTTCCTTTTTCCTTTTACCTTTGGAGTCCTCCCATGATTGAAATTGACGTTCCCGGAACCGGGGAAAAACTTACCCTGGAGCACCTGGTCCTCGACTTCAACGGCACGCTGGCCGTCGACGGCCGCATCAAGCCCGGCGTGGCCGACCTGCTGCGCCAGCTGGCCGAACGCCTGCAGGTTCACATCGTGACCGCCGGCACCTTCGGCGGAGTGGAGGAGGAGGTGGCAGGCATTCCCTGCGTGCTGAAGGTCTTGCAGGGTGCCGACCAGACGGGGCAGAAGGCGCGTTACGTGGAGAAACTGGGCGCCGGCCGCACCGCCTGCGTGGGCAACGGCCGCAACGACCGCGCCATGCTGGAAAAGGCGCGGCTGGGCATCCTGGTCATCCAGGAGGAGGGCGCCGCCGCCGAGAGCCTGCGTGCCGCCGACGTCGTCTGCGGCGACATCGAGTCGGCGCTGCTTCTCCTGCTGAGGCCGCTGCGCCTGACCGCCACCCTGCGCACCTGATGCGCCCGGCGGCAACGATCCCGAATTCCCCTGTGCTGACTTGGAACTCGGAGATTTTTGTGCTATCATCACCCTGATCCGATTCCAAAGGGGACGCCATGGCCAAGGTGATTGACTGGTTGCGGGACAACCGCAAGCTGATGTTTTCGCTGGAGATCACGCCGCCCGACCGCGGCAAGAGCGTGGACGACATCCTCTCGGTCGTCGAGAACCTCATGCCCTACGAGCCCCAGTTCATCAACGTCACCTATCACCAGCCGCACGTGGTCTACGAGGAGAAGGACGGCGTCATCAGCCGCCGGCCGCGGCGCAAGAAGCCCGGCACGGTCGGCATCTGCAGCGCCATCAAGAACCGCTTCCAGGTCGAACCGGTGCCGCACCTGATCTGCGGCGGCTTCGACCGCTTCGAGACCGAGGACGCCCTGATCGACCTCCACTTCCTGGGCATCGAGAACATCCTGGCGCTGCGCGGCGATCCGCCCCCCGGCCAGGCGCGCTTCATCCCGGAGAAGGACGGCCACCAGTATGCCTGCCAGCTGGTCGAGCAGATCGCCCGGTTGAACCGCGGCCACTACCTCGACGAGCTGGAAGATCCTTTCCCCACCCATTTCTGCATCGGGGTGGCCGCCTATCCGGAGAAGCATTTCGAGTCGCCCAACCTGGAAAAGGACCTGAGGTACCTGAAGAACAAGGTGGACATGGGCGCCGAGTACATCATCACCCAGATGTTCTTCGAGTTCGGCCAGTTCAAGGAGTTCGTCGAGCGGGCGAGGGCCATCGGCATCCAGGTCCCGATCATCCCCGGCCTGAAGCCCCTGGTGGGCAAGACGCAGATCCAGACCATTCCCAGCTCCTTCCACGTCAACATCCCGTCCGGGCTCGTGGCCGTGATCGAGGAGGCGCGGACCCGCGAGCAGGCCTTCGCCGGCGGCGTCCGCTTCCTGGCGAACCTGGTCGAGCAATTGCTGGACTACGGCGTCCCGGGGATCCACGTCTTCACCATGGGGCAGGGCCGCGCCGCCCGGGCCCTGCTGGAGACGGTGTTCGCCAGCCGGCGCTGAAGGGGCGCAGGGAGAGCAAGCGATGGCCGGCCGCAGCAAGCCCCAGCTCAAGGCCCGCGGGCGCGAGAAGGTCCTGGTGCTCGACGGCGCCATGGGAACCTCGATCATGGCCGCCGGCTTCTCCGCCGACGACTACCAGGGCCACGACGGCTGCCACGACTTTTTGAGCGTCTCCCGCCCCGAGCGGATCGCCGCCATCCACTCCTCCTACCTGGAGGCCGGCTGCGACATCATCGAGACCAATACCTTCGGGGCGCAGGCCGACGAGCTGGCCCCCCACGGCCTGCGCGAGCGCACCTACGAGATCAACCGCAGGGCGGCCGAGCTGGCCGTCGGCGTCGCCGCCGATTTCTCCTCCCGCGGTCGGCCGCGCTACGTCGCCGGCTCGATCGGCCCCGGCTCGCGCCTGCCCAGCCTGCAGCAGGTCGGCTTCAGCGCCCTGGAGGATTCCTATTTCCTTCAGGTGCAGGGGCTGTACGATGGCGGCGTCGACCTGTTCCAGGTGGAGACCTGCCAGGACATGCTGCAGGCCAAGGCGGCGCTGAGGTCCCTGTTCCGCCTTTTCCGCGAAAAGCGCCGCTCCAGGCCGGTCATCCTGATGGTCACGCTGGAAAGCAACCGCATGCTGTTGGGAACCGACATGCCCACCGCGCTGGCCACCTTCCTGCCCTTCCCGCTCTTCGCCTTCGGCGTCAACTGCGGCACCGGGCCCGCGGAGATGGCCGACGCCGTCCGGGTTCTCTCCGCCTCGTCGCCGTTCCCCCTGGCCGTTATGCCCAACGCCGGACTGCCGCGGTTCAGGGAAGGCCGCTACGTCTATGAAATGCAGCCCGTTCCCTTCGCCCGGCACATGCTGGTTTTTGTCCGCGACGGCGGGGCGGCGGTCGTCGGCGGCTGCTGCGGCACCACCCCGCGCCATATCCGGGCCCTGGTCGATGCCGTGGCCGACGCCCCGGCCCCGAAGCGCCGGGCGCCCGTTAGCCGCGCCCAGTCGACCTCCCTGTTCGTCGCGCAGGATTTCCGCGTCACGCCCCGCCCGCTGATCATCGGCGAACAGACCAACGCCACCGGCAGCCGCAAGTTCAAGGCCGCGCTGCTGGCCGAGGACCTGGACGCCATGATGGCCGTGGCCCGCGAACAGGCCGACGAGGGGGCGCACCTTCTGGACCTCAACGTGGCCTATGCCGGGCGCGACGAGCCTGCCGACATGGCACGGGCGGCGGCGCGGCTGAACGCCCGCAGCCGCCTGCCCCTGATGCTGGACAGCGCCAGCATCCCCGCCCTGGAGGCCGGGCTGAAGAACTGCTCCGGCCGGGCGGTGATCAATTCCATCAACCTGGAGGACGGCGGAGCCCGGGCCGGAACGATCCTGGAGCTGGCCCGCGACTTCGGCGCCGCCGTGGTCTGCCTGGCCATCTCCGAGAAGGGGATGGCCCGCGACCGCCGGGAAAAGGCCGCCGTGCTGAAGCGGCTGTACGACCTCGCGCTCAAGAGCGGCATGCATCCCGGCGACCTGTTCCTCGATCCGCTGACCTTCACCCTGGCCTCGGGCGATCCTGGCTTGGCCGCTGCCGGCCAGGAGACCCTGGCCGCCCTGAAGCTGCTCAAGAAGCGAATGCCGCGCGCGCACACCCTCCTGGGAGTGAGCAACATATCCTACGGCCTGGACCCGGCGGCGCGCCGCGTCGTCAACGCCGTGTTCCTCTACCATGCCGTCCGCCATGGACTGGACGCCGCCATATTCCATGCCGCCCGCCTGGTGCCCCTGAACCGCATCGATCCCGAGGAGATCCGGCTGGCCGAGGCGCTCATTTTCAACCGCCGCCGGGGGAAGATCGACGCCCTGCGCGCGCTGATCGGCCACTTCCGGCAAAAGAAGGGCTCCGCGCCTCCTCCCGTCCCGCCGGCACGCGATCCCGTGCAGCGGCTGCGCCAGGCCGTCCTTAACGGCGACGCCGGCGGGCTGCAAAAGAATCTGGAGCTGCTGGCCGCCACGATGCCGGCGCTGGAGATTCTCAATGACCACCTGCTGAAGGCCATGGCCGAGGTGGGGGATCTCTTCGAGAAGGGGATCATGCAGCTGCCCTTCGTGCTGCAGGCGGCCGAGGTGGTCAAGAGGGCCCTGGACCTGCTCGAGCCCCGGCTGCCCAGGGTGGAAAAGCGCCTGCGCGGCTGCGTGCTCCTGGCCACGGTCAAGGGCGACGTTCACGACATCGGCAAGAACCTGGTCGACATCATCCTGCGCAGCAACGGCTACCGCGTGATCAACCTTGGCACCGACCAGGGGGGCGAGGAGATCGCCGCGGCCTGGGAAAGGCACCGCCCCGACCACATCGGGCTCAGCGCCCTCCTGGTGCGCTCGACCCTGGAAATGGGCGAGATCCTCTCCTTCCTGCGGAAGCGGGGCATCCGCGTTCCGGTGATCTGCGGCGGGGCAGCCGTGACGCCGGCCTTCGTCGCCGACGTCCTGAAGCCGGCCTACGGGAGCAGGGTAACCTACGCCGCCGACGCCTTCGCGGCCATGAAGGCGATGGCCGGCGCGACCGAGGGCGCCCAGGCGCCGGCCGCCAAGAGAGCCCACCGCTCCGTCGCCCGGGTGCCGGCTCCCGCCGCGGCCCGGCCGCCGACGCCCCCGTTTTTCGGGCCCAGGGAACGGCGCTGGCCGCTGGCGGAGATCCTGCCGCTGGTAGAGCGCCGGGTGCTGGCCAGGGCGCGCTGGCGCATGCGCCCCGGGCCGCAGGCCGAGCGTTTCCTCGCCGAGATCGTGGCCTTGCTGCAGGAGCGGCGCATCGACCGTTTCGCTGCCGTTTACGGCTATTTTCCCTGCCGCCGCCGGGGCGACGAGCTCGTGCTGCAGGCCGCCGGCGGGGAGGTCACGCTCGCGTTCCCGCGCCGCGCCGGGATCTCGCTGGCGGACTATTTCGCGGCGGAGGACGTGCTCCCGCTTTTCATCGCCACCTGCGGCGAGGCCATGGCCCGGCTGGAAAAGGAGTTGTTCGCCGGCGACCAATACAGCCGCTACCTGCTGCTGCACGGACTGGCCGTGGAGCTGGCCGAGGGGCTGGCCGAGCGCATGCACCGCCACATCCGCTCGGAGCTTGGCCTGCCAGAGCGGCAGGGGAGGCGTTTCAGCCCCGGCTACCCGGCCTGGCCCGACCTGGCCGACCAGCGGAAGCTCGTGGACCTGCTGGGTGCCGAAAGGATCGGCATACGCCTGAGCCGGTCCTTCCAGCTGCAGCCGGAATTGAGCGTCAGCGCCATGGTCGTCGGCCACGCCCAGGCGGCAACCAGGTGAGAAGCGGGTAGGGGAATAACGCAAGTCCTGCCGGCGGAGTCAACGTCATGGAGAACGAAGGAAACGACAAGCTCGGCGGCGGGCCGCCGACGCAGATCACGTCCCTGGAGGGAAAAATCGAGTTCTGGCGCCAGAGGATCAGCCTTTTCCTGGGACCGCTCCTGGCCCTGGTCCTGGCGCTGCTGCCCATGCCCGGCCTGGAGGGCCGCGCGCACCTTCTGGCGGCCATTATCGGCTGGGTGGTCGTCTGGTGGATCGGCGAGCCGGTGCCCATCCCGGTCAGCGCCCTCCTGGGCGCCGTCCTCTGCATCATCGCCGGCGTGGCCGACGCCAAGACGGTCCTGGCCCCGTTCGCCGAGCCGACGATCTTCCTGTTCCTGGGCAGCTTCATCCTGGCCCGGGCCATGAGCGTTCATGCCCTGGACCGCCGGGTCGCCTACGGCATCCTTTCCCTGCGCTGGGTCGGCGAGCGGTCATGGCGCATCCTGTTCGCCTTCGGCGCCATCGCCGCTTTGCTGTCCATGTGGATCAGCAACACCGCCGCCACGGCCATGCTCTTTCCCATCGGCATGGGCATCGTCTCGGCCATGGCCGACATGGAGGCCGGGGGCGGCCGGAGCAACCCGAAGCAGAGGCGCTTCGCCACCGCCATGATGCTGATGGCCGCCTACGCGTCCTCGACCGGGGGCATCGGCACCCCGGTGGGAACCCCGCCCAACCTGATCGGCATGGCCATGATCGAGAAATTCACCGGCGTGCGCATCCAGTTCTTCCAGTGGATGCTCTTCGCCGTGCCCATGCTGCTGCTGATGTACGGCGTGCTCTTCGCCTTACTGTACCTCCTGCACCGTCCCGAGTCGCGGGGGCTGAAGGGCGGGCGGGAGTTCATCCGTCTCCAGAAGGCCGGGCTCGGGCCCTGGACCCGCGGCCAGAAGAACGCGATGGCCGCCTTCCTGGTGACGGTGGTCTTATGGGTCATCCCCGGCTTCCTGGCGGTCTTCCTGGGCGGCGCCGATCGCCTGACGCTGGGCTACGGCCGCCGCCTGCCGGAAGCCGCGGCGGCATTGCTGGGAGCCATCCTGCTCTTCATCCTGCCCGTGAACTGGAAAAAAAGGGAATTCACCATCTCCTGGCGCCAGGCCCTGGAGATCGACTGGGGCACGCTGCTGCTGTTCGGCGGCGGCCTGAGCCTGGGCGGCCTGATGTTCCAGACCGGCCTGGCCGACCATGTCGGGAGGGGACTGCTGGCCCTGTCGGGCGCCGGCTCGCTGTGGGGCATCACCCTGGCGGCGGTCTTCATCGCCATTATCGCCAGCGAAACGACATCCAACACCGCCGCGGCCAACATGGTCACCCCGGTGATCATCTCGCTGGCCCTGGCCGCCGGCGTCAATCCCGTGCCGCCGGCGCTGGGAGCCGTTCTGGGGTGCAGCTGGGGCTTCATGCTCCCGGTTTCAACCCCGCCCAACGCCATCGTCTACGGTTCAGGCTATGTGCCGATCGGGCGCATGATCCGCGCCGGGCTGCTCTTCGACCTGGCCGGGGGGATCACCATCTGGGCCGTCCTGCGCCTGCTGCTGCCGTTGGTCGGGCTGGCCTGAGGACCCGTCCCGGGCCGCATAGGTTGACATTTTCCCCCCGGCTTTCTATAATGAGGGCAATGAAGACCGGTTTCTTGGGATCGATGAATGGATGAATTCAACTGCCCCGAGGGGCTGGGGCACCAATTCCCCCTGCTGATCGAAAAGAACCTGCCGGCACTGGAGGAGGCTTTCAGCCTGGAGATCTCCCTGCGCGGCAACAAGATCATGTTCAAGGGCGAGGGCGCCCAGGCCCGCAAGTTCAGGAAATACCTGCAGCACCTGGCGCGGGCGCAGGAGGAGAACGGCCGCCTGCACGACCAGGACCTGCAATTCAGCCTGCACCTGGTCGAAAACGGGGAGATCGAGCGCTTGCAGGAGCTGGGCCTCCGCAGGAACATCATCCGGGTGGACGGCAAGGAGGTCTTTCCCAAGACGGCCAACCAGCGCGCCTACATCCAGGCCATCGTGGACCGCGAACTGGTCTTCGGCATCGGACCCGCGGGCACGGGAAAGACCTTCCTGGCCATCGCCATGGCCCTTAATTTCCTGATCACCCGGCGTGTGGAGCGCATCGTCCTGACCCGCCCGGTGGTGGAGGCGGGGGAGAAGCTGGGATTCCTTCCCGGCGACATCCAGCAAAAGATCAATCCCTACCTGCGGCCGCTCTACGACGCCCTGTACTACCTTATCGGCTTCGAAAAGACCTCCGAGCTGATCGAAAAAGGGATCATCGAGATCGCACCTCTGGCCTACATGCGCGGCCGCACCATCAACGACGCCTTCATCATCCTTGACGAGGGGCAGAACACCGTCGATTCGCAAATGAAAATGTTCCTCACCCGCTTCGGCCTGCACTCGCGGGTGGTGATCACCGCCGACATCACCCAGATCGACCTGGACGCCCCCAAGAAATCCGGTATCTTCAAGGCCATCCGCATCCTGAAGAACGTTCCGGGGATCGGCGTGACCCACTTGACCCAGAAGGACGTGGTGCGCCACCCGCTCATCCAGCGCATCATCGAGGCCTACGAGCGGGTGGAAAAATGAACTTCGAGCTGGAGCCGGGGCAGAAAAAGAAGCAGCCGGCGGCCTCCAAGAAATCGGGCTCCTCCTGGGGCAAGCTGCTGATCGGTGCCGTTTTCGTCTTCCTTATCGCCGTCATCAGCTACGTCCCCCCGGAGAGCGCCATCGGGGATCCCGGACTGAAGGTCGGCGATATCGCCGATTCCGATGTCGTCGTCGGCAGTGACCTGACCGTCGAGGACAAGGAGATGACCGCGCTGAACCGCCAGAAGGCCCTGGAGGCCCTGGTCCCGGTCTACGAATTCAACGAGCAGAAGATCGCCGGCAGCCAGATGCTGCTCAACGAGTGGTTCAAGTTCCTCATGGAGGCGCGCAAGGAGATCCTCTCGAAGAAGCGGGACCTCGAGTCGATCCGGGCCCACATCAGCGAGAATTTCGGGCTGGACGTGCCGCCGGCCTCCATCCAGATCCTCGTGCGCTCCAACACCCTGGCCAAGATCGACCTTGATCGCCTGCTGTTGGCGGTCAAGAGCTGGGGCGAGCGGGGCATCCTCCTTTCCAAGATCGGCATCCCCAAGGGCCAGGGAGACACCATTACGCTCACCAGCGAAAAAAAGGGCATGTCCCCGTCCCGGCTCGCGGACATATTCGACCTGAACGACATCCAGGACAACCTCGCGGCCTTCCTGGCGGAAGCCCGATTGAGCGACAAGGAAAGGGAAGCCCTGAAACCCATCCTGCTCGAGTTCATCAGCGTCAACGTGACGTTCTCGAAGGTACTGACCCGCCAGCAGGAAGAGAAGGCGCTGGCCCAGGTCAACCCGGTGTTTCTCCGGCTGAAGAAGGGCAAGATCATCCTGCGCCGCGGGGACGAGGTCAACAAGGACCACCTGCGCTTGATCCAGCTGGTCGCCGCCCAGGAGCAGACGACCTCCCGCAAGATGCCGGGCATCGTCCTCATCCTGGCCGTCCTGGGCATCCTGTTTTTCTTCTTCTGGCGGCTGAACGCCCTGACGCACAGCGGCGGCATCAACCGCTCGCGGCTGAACTTCATTTCCGGGACGACCTTCGTGGCCTGCGCCCTGATCTACCGCCTGGCCCTTTTCATCTATCCGCTGATCCTGAAGAACATCCGCATCGGCATGGCGGCCGACGACGCCGGCCTGGTCTACGGAATCCCCTTCGCCGTGGGCTCGTTGATCATCGCCTTCCTCTTCGACCTGCAAAGCGCCGTGGTGTTCTCCTTCATCAACGCCGTGATCGGCGGTTTCATCTGCGATTGGGACTTCCGCATCCTGATATTCGTCCTGGCAGGCAACCTGGCCGTGGGCTTCGGGGTCGAGTTTTTCCAGCGCCTGAAGCGCTCCTCGATCCTGAAGGCGGGCTTTTTCTGGCTGCTGCCGGTCAACGTGCTGATCACGCTGCTGGCCGCCCTGACCGAAGAGGAATCCGGCTGGGCACGCGCGGCCTTCTACGTGATCCTGGGGATCATTTCCGCCGTTCTGTCGGCCTTGATCGCCAATTTCTTGATCCCATTGTGGGAAGTCGTATTCAAGCTGGTCACCGACCTGAAACTGGTCGAGATCACCAATCTGAACCTGCCGTGCTTCCGCGAGATGCTGGAGAAGGCCCCCGGGACCTACCACCACTCGCTGATGGTGGCTTCGCTGGCCGAGGCCGCCGCCCATGAACTGGAGCTTTCGCCGCTGCTGGTGCGGGCCATGGCCCTTTACCACGACATCGGCAAGGTGGACAATCCCCAGTTCTTCACCGAGAACCAGTCCGTCTACGATGACCCCCACCCGCAGCTGTCGCCCCTGGAGAGCGCCAAGGTCATCATCTCCCACATCCCGCTGGGCCTGGAGAAGGCCGAGCATCTGAAGCTGCCCCGGAAGGTCGCCCAGGCGATCTCCCAGCACCATGGGACCAAGAAGGTGAAGTTCTTCTACGACAGGGCCAAGGAGCTCGCCGCAGGCGAGATGGACGACTTCGACGAGAACATGTACCGCTATCCCGGCCGCAAGCCGCAGCGGGTGGAGGAGGCCATCATCATGCTGGCCGACCAGGTGGAAGCCGCCTCCAAGAGCCTTTCCTCTCCGGACGAGAAGGATATCCGCAGCGTGGTGGAGAAGATCATCGCCTCCGACATCGCCGAGAACCAGTTTGACGAGTGCGGCGGCCTGACCTTCAAGGCGCTGAAAACCATCGCCGGCAGCTTCTACACCAAGCTCTCCTCGATCTACCACCAGCGCGTGGCCTATCCCGGCTTCGACTTCCGCCGGGAAAAGCAGCCATGATCGCCATCCAGAACGAGGGCTATCCCCTGGAGGAGGAGGCGCTGCAGGACCTCGGCGAACGCATCGCCCGCCGCATCGGCCTGAAGGGGAGCGCAACCATCCGTCTGGCCCCCGAGGCCGAGGTCCGGGCCGCGAACCGCAAATTCCGCCGCCGCGACCACGTTACCGACGTGCTGAGCTTTCCCCTGGGCGAGAAACTACCGGACGGCCTCTATGCCGGCGATGTGCTGATCTGCGTGCCGCGCGCCGAGGCCCAGGCGCGGCGCCAGGGCCACTCCCTGGCCCGCGAATTGCTGCTGCTCATGATCCATGGCCTGCTGCACCTGAAGGGGCTGGACCACGAAGCGGACGGCGGGGAAATGCTGGCCCGGCAAGGGCGCCTGTTCGCCGAGTTCAGCAGGGGAGTCCCGTGAGCCTGGCCCTGCTCCTGCTGCTCTACGCCCTCACCGTCCTCTTCCACCTCCTGGAGAGCAGCTTCGAGAGCTTCTCGCGCATCTCGCTGGCCAAGTTCCTGAAGGGCATCGATCCCAAGCGCCTGCCGCGCTTCCCCTTCGTGGAGAAGTTTGACCTGGTCATCCACTCCCTGGAAACGGTCGTTTTCCTGCTGCAGATCGTCCTGATGCTCTGCACTTTCAAGGCGCTGAAGACGGCGATACCCTCCGCGGCGCTGCGCATCCTGATCATCGGCCTGTTTTTCCTCTTCTTCTTCAACGTGGTGTTTTACATCGCCGCTTACACCAACCGGGAGAAGGTGCTGCGCTCCCTAGTCTTCCTCTTTCCCTTGGCCTGGTTCCTGTTCTATCCCCTGAACTACGTGTTTTCGTTGTTCCTGAAGGAGGGCTCCGGCGACCCGCGAGAGAACGACAACGAGGAAATCACCGACGAGCAGATGGAGGTTTTCCTCGAGGAGGGGGCCAAGGAGGGCGTCATCGAGAAGGAGGACCAGGAGATGATCGAGAGCATCCTGGAGTTCGGCGACACCCTGGTCAAGGAGATCATGACCCCCCATGTGGACGTGATCAGCGTGCCGCTGGACGCCGGGCTGGACGACATCGTCTCCCTCATCCGCCGCCGCAAGAAGTCGCGCTTCCCGGTTGTGTCCAGGAAAACGGAGAACGTCGAAGGCATCATCCTGGCCAAGGACGTCCTTGACTACTGGGGGCGCGACGACTTCCGCGTCCAGGAGATCCTGCGACCGGCCTTCTTCGTGCCCGAGACCATGCGCATCCTGGAGCTGCTGAAGGAGATGCAGAAGACCAAACAGAAGTTCGCCATCGTCAGCGACGAATTCGGCGCCGTGGTGGGCGTGGTCAGCATGGAGGACATCATCGAGGAGATCGTGGGGGACATCAAGGACGAGTACGACGACGACAGCGAGCCGATCATGCGCGACGCCCACGGCTGGACGGTGCGCGGCGACGTCACCATCTACGAGTTGAACGAGGCATTGGGCATCGAGATCGACGACAAGGAGGACTACCAGACCGTGGCCGGGCTGATCAGCTGCAAGCTGGGGAAGGTCCCGGCGCCCCAGGACCGCATCAGCCTCGAGGGCTTCGTCCTCGAGGTCAAGGAGATGGAGAAGAACCGCATCAAGGCCGTGCGCGTCTACCATGAAGGCCGATAACGCCCGGCGCTCGGGGTATGTCGCCCTGGTCGGCCGTACCAACGTCGGCAAGTCGACATTCCTCAACTCCATACTCGAGTCCAAGGTGGCCATCGTCTCCGACAAGCCGCAGACCACCCGCCGCAAGATCCTGGGCATCAAGACCACGGAGCGAGGCCAGGCCGTCTTTTTTGACTGCCCGGGCATCCACAAGCCCCGCTTCAAGCTGAACGAACTGATGATGAAGGAGGTGCGCGACGCATTGCACGACGCCGACCTCGTCCTCTATTTCGTCGACATCGGCTGCCCGCGCCAGGATGAGTTCGTGCTGTCCCTCCTGCGCGAGTCGGGCCAGGGCGTCATCCTGGTGATTAACAAGATCGACAAGCAGGGCAAGGCGCGCGTCCTGGAGAAGATCAACGAGTACAAGGACGAGTTCCCCTGGCGGGAGATCGTCCCCATCTCGGCCCTGCGCGGCGACAACCTCGACCGCATCGAGGATCTCATATTCCTGCACCTGCCCGAAGGCGAGGACATCTTCCCCGCCGGGGAGACCACCCAACAGACGGAGAACCACTACGTCGGGGAACTGGTGCGCGAAGCGGTCCTGCACTGGGTGCAGGACGAGCTGCCCTTCACCACCACGTTGAAGGTGGAGGAGATCCAGGACCGCGGGGAGTTGGTCTACGTCCGCGCCGAGATCTACGTCGAGTCCCGCTCGCAGAAGAAGATCGTCATCGGCCGGCAGGGAGGCCTGCTCAAGCGCATCGGCAGCGAGGGCCGCGCTGCCCTCGAGGAATACTACGGCAAAAAGGTCTTCCTTGACCTGTTCGTCAAGGTCGTCCCAGGCTGGCGCAATTCGCCGCAGGTCATCGGCGACATCTTCGGCTGAGGCGGCCGCTTTCCGGCGCGAAAAACCTCGTGCCGCGGTTGCTATTTATCGATAATTATAATAAAATAGACGCAACGCATATGCTGAAGATAAACACGCTGCGCTCCAAGTTTCTGCTCTATTTCATCGTGATCAGCCTGGCGTTCATCCTTATATTCTCCTTTTTCGTGCTGCGCAGGGTCAGCGAGGCCAACCATCGCCTGGGTGAAAGGGGTTTCCTGCGCTGGGCCATGAATTTCAAGACCGTGGCCGAGCCGAACCTCGTCCGTTACGATGGCGCACGACTCGCCGCGCAGGCCAACAAGATCCTGGGGGAAAATCCCGGGGACTTTATCGTGCTTTTCGGCGCCGGGGGCGGGGCGATCCATGTCCAGGGGCCGGAATGGGTCCGAAAGGAAGCGGCAGCCATCGCCCAAAAAACCGGGGAAACGGTGCGCCGGCTGACCCTCCATTCCCGCCCCTACTACCTGGTTCTCCTCCCGGTACGGGCGTCCGGCGGCGATGCCCTGCTGGGCCGCATCCTCTTCGGCCACTCCAGCGAGGAAAACCTCAAGGTCCTGGCCGGGCTGCGCCGGTTCATCATTGTCATTGCGGCCGGCCTGCTGGCGGTCTTCATCCTGCTGATCGTGCTCATCAACCGCAAGCTGACCCGTCCGCTCCGCCTGCTGAAGAAAGGGCTGGAGAGGTTCAGCCACGGGAATTTCTCCCACCGCCTCGAAATCCGCTCCAACGACGAGTTTTCCTACCTCGGCGGCCAGCTCAATGAGATGGCCGAGAAGATCGAGGCCATGATGGGCGAGCTGGAGGTCACGCGCCGCAACCTGGAAAAGCAGGTCGCCACGCGCACCCGCGAGCTGAACGAATCCAACCAGAAGCTGCATGTGGCCATGCAGGAACTGCGCGACACCCAGCGGCACATCATCCAGTCGGAAAAGCAGAAGTCGCTGACGGCCATCGTCTCGGGATTCGCCCACGAGATCAACAATCCGTTGACCGGCATCCTGGGCTACGTCGACCTGATGGCCATCCGCAACGACGCCAGCCCCTACATCAAAGAGAAGCTCGGCAGCATCCAGAAGCAGGCCGTGCGCATCAAGAACATCATCGACCAGCTCAACCAGCTGAACCCCGACCAGGAGCAGGTCAAGATGGAGATCAGCCTGCCCAACCTGCTGGAGAAGCTGGTGAAGGTCGTTTCCAGCCGCCCGGAAAACGGCGGTCTCACCGTCCTCTGCGACCATTTCGACCAGGACATCGCCATCCAGGGCAACCATTTCGCCCTGTGGCAGGTTTTTGAGGGCATCGTGGAGAACGCCATCGAGGCCCTGCACGAGAACCAAGTCGCCAACGGTCGCATCGTCATCGACATCAAGAGGTCCATGGACGACCGCCAGGCCATCGTCGACATCGGGGACAACGGCGGCGGATTCCGGAATTTGGACAAGGCCTTTGATCCCTTCTACACGACCAAGAGCCGCACCAAGAAGAAGGGCATCGGCCTGACCATCGCCTACAACATCATCCAGGAGCACCAGGGCAACATCGTCATCAAGAACAACGAGTTCGGGGGAGCGACCGTGTCGGTATACCTCAAGATCCTCGACAAGAAAGCCAATCCCACAAATGCAAGCGGAGGATAAATCATGCTCAAGACCATGAGAAGCAACCTGAAATCCCTTTCCTGGACGCTATGGCTGGTCATCCTGGCGTTCATCGGGTTCATTTTCGTCCAGTGGGGCTCCGGACAGCTCGAGACGGAGGGCCTGGACCGCGACGTGGCCGCGGTGGGGCGCGCGAAGATCAGCGGCGAGGAATTCCAGAAGAACCTGGTCCGCAGCCTGGAGATGTATGACAAGCAGTTCAACCGCAACCTCAACCGCCAGGCCATCCAGCAGATGGGCATCGCCGAGCAGGTGCTGCAGGGCATGGTCAGCGGCCACATCATCGGGGCCGAGGCCCGGAAGTTCGGGCTGGGGGTGTCCGAGAATGAGCTGCAGGACGCCATTCGCTCATACCCCGCCTTCCAGCGCGACGGGGCGTTCATCGGCTCGGAGGAATACGAGCGGCTGCTGGCCTACAACCACATCACGGTGCGCGACTTCGAGGACGGGCTGCAGAAAGACCTTCTCGCCGACAAGCTCAAGGAGCTGGTGACCGCCACCGAAGTCATTGACGCCGACACCCTCCGCGAACAGTACCACAAGGAGAACGAGAAAGCCGAGCTGGAAACCATCGCCCTGCGGCGCGACGATGCCCGGGAGGTCGCCGGGGTCGATGAAGCCGAATGCCGGCAATTCCACAAGGACCATCCCGACCTGTTCCAAAGCGCCGAAAAGCGGGCGGGGGAGGCCCTGGTGCTGAAGTTCGCCGATTTCAAGAAAGAGGTCAAGGTCAAGGACGAGGAACTGTTCGCCTACTACAAGGACAACAAGTCCATGTTCCGCATCCCCGGTAAGACCCGCGTCAGCCGCATCTGGTGCGATTACGACGAGGCGACGCGCGAGGAGGTCCTGAAGCGGATGGAGGAGACCGCCGGCGTACTGACGGCGGACAGCTTCGCCGCCAAGGCCCGGGAACTCTCCGGGGACGAAAAGGCCAAGGAAGGGGGCGATTGGGGTTACTGGGGCTGGCAGAAATTCTCCCCCCAGGAAAAAACCCTGATCGACCGGCTCCAGGCCGGGGAGGTCTCCTCGCCGGTGGACGCTGGCAAGGGGTTCGCCATCCTGCTCGTCAGCGAGAAGGTCGACGAGCAGCAGGAGAACTATGATGCCGTCAAGAACCGCATCCGCGCCACCCTGGAGAGCGAGAAACAGAAACAGGCGGCCGCCGCCAGCATCAATCAAGTCTATGACGGCATCCGCAAGGCCGGAAACCTGAAAGAGGGCGCCGGCAAGCTGGCCGCGAAGGTCATCGACACCGGCCTGCTGACCCAGGGGCAGCCCATCAAGGCCGTCGACGAAATGGGCTATATCGCCCAGAAGCTGTTCGCATTGAACGAAAACGAGATCTCCTCCCCGCTGGAGTTCCCGGAGGGCCTGGCCGTGGTGCGCCTGACCCGCATCGTGCGGCCGCAGAACGAGCCTTTCGAGGCGGTCAGGGAGAAGGTGGAGCAGGAGGCCCTCGGCGCCAAGAAACAGCAGCTGCAGATGGCGCGGGCCCGCGAACTCGCCGTGGAGCTGAACCGCCTCGCCGACGAAGGCCAGATCGACAAGCGGCTGGAAAAAGAGGGGCTCAAGAAAGAGAGCGCCACCTACCAGCGCGGGAACCAGCTCGCCGGCTTTCCCGAGAAGCCCGGTCTGGACAACACAATCTTCGCCCTGGAACCGGGGTTCTTTTCCGCCCCCCTGGACCTGAAGATCGCCGCGGTCATCGTGCGCGTAAAAAGCAAGAAGACCGTTTCCGACGCCGATTTCAACCGCGAGCGCGAGGGCTTTCAGCGCCGCAAGCTGGACGAGGCCAAGAACCGCCGCTTCTCCTCTTTCCTGATGGACAGAAGGAACGACTACAAGATCCGCTTCAACCCGGAGATTTTTGAGAAGATCAAGGAGTACGCGATCTCCCACTACCGCTAGAAGGAGCCACCATGAGCCACCCGCAAGAAATCAAGGGAATGCCCGAGGGAGCGTTCGAGGTCCTGCCGGAGGGCAAGGAGTACGCCCCCTATGTCGCGGCCGAAACGTTGCTGCCCGAGGTCACCGGCCGTTCCGTGGTGCTCGGCCTGATCATGGCCGTGGTCTTTTCCGCCGCCGCCGCCTTCCTGGGACTGAAGATCGGCCAGGTGTTCGAGGCCGCCATCCCCATCGCCATCATCGCCGTCGGGGTCTCGCCCCTGTTCGCGCGCCGGAACACCATCCTGGAGAACGTCATCGTCCAGTCGATCGGCGCCGCCTCGGGGCTGATCGTGGCCGGGGCCATCTTCACCCTGCCGGCGCTTTTCATCCTGGGGCTGGACAAGAAGATCGGTTTTGACCTGTTCAAGATCTTCCTGGTCTCCTTCCTGGGCGGGTCGCTGGGCGTCCTGTTCCTGATCCCGTTCCGCAAGTACTTCGTCAAGGAGATGCACGGCCACTTCCCCTTCCCCGAAGCCACCGCCACCACCCAGGTGCTGGTCGCCGGGGAAAAGGGCGGGGCCCAGGCCCGGATCCTGGTCAAGAGCATGATCATCGGGGGCATCTTCGATTTCTTGGTCCACTCGGTCGGCGCCTTCAACGAGGTCTTCACCACCCGCATCTTCGGCGTCGGCAAGGCGATCGCCGAAAAGGCCAAGATCGTTTTCAAGATGGACGTCCTGTCGGCCGTCATGGGACTGGGCTACATCATCGGCCTGAAGTACACCTCGATCATCGCCGCCGGCAGCCTGCTCTCTTGGTTCCTGCTGGTGCCGGTGATCTACTACTTCGGCCAGTACATCCCCGCCGAGATCGTCGGCAA
>JAFGST010000093.1 GCA_016934475.1 Candidatus Aminicenantota bacterium
AAACGGGCCGGGAGCGAGTCGCTCTTCGTGTACGTCCTGCACCTGTTCATCATCTTCAGCTCCGTCTTCGGCAAGGGCCTGAAACCGATCTTCGCCGGCTCGCTGACCGTATTCCCGGCGCTGCTCCTGTTCCTGGCCGTCCAGCTGGTCGTCTTCGCCCTGGCCCTTTTGTACCATCGCCTCAAGGAGAAGCACCCGCTGCTGTGGCGCTGGGGCTTCCGGGCATTCTGGGCGCTGTTCCTGCTGCTGTTCTTCCTGCGCCGCTATTGAACCGGGGCCTGCCGTGGCTTTGAATTCAAAAAAATTTAATGATATAATGTCCCCCCCTGGAGGTTCAGATGAAGAAGGTTCGGCTCGGTGTCTTCTGGATCCGCTCGCGGATCATGGCCTAGTTACGGCCTGCACGAGGACAGATGACCCCCGGGCGAAACAGGCCTTGATGCTCGAACCTTCCAGGTCGGCCCTATGAAGCGCAAAGAGATCGTGCTGATCAAGGAGACCAAGCAGAACGAGTTCGTCCCCAAGATCATGGAGCACATCGCGCCTTTCCTTTCCCTGCGGGCCGGCGACCGGGTGGCCATCAAGATCAACCTGTCCGGGGCGAAAGAGATCTACGCCAATACCCATTACGAGACGGTCGACTCGCTGATCCAGTACCTGCGCGGCAGGTTCGCCGTTGGCCCGATCACCGTCATCGAGGGATCCGACGGGGCTTTTTTCTCCGCCAAGACCACCTGGGACATTTTCTACAAGTTCAAGTACAAGGAAGTGGAGATGCAGGGGGCGCGGCTGTGCAACCTCGACGAGCTGCCCCATGAACACGCGCTGGACATCGAGACCGTCAGCGGGCCGCAAACGGTCCGCTTCTGCCGCTTCCCCGCCGATTACCTGATCTCGGTGGTGCCGCCCAAGACCCACAACATCTTTCCGGTCTCCCTGTCCATCCCCAACCTCGTCGGTTTCGTCAAGCCGGAACAGCGCGTGCTCATGTTCGGCGCCTCGGCCCAGGAAATGAAGCGCATCAATTTCACTCAGAGCGAGAAGTATTTCCATCTGGTGCAGTGCGCCAACCGCAACTTCGTCGCCCTGCTGAAGCAGATCACGCCATCCCTTGTGCTCATCGACGGGCTGTACGGCATGGAGGGCAAGGGGCCGATCAAGGGCAGCCCGGTGTTCCACGGCTTCGCCGTCGCCTCCGAGGATGCCGTGGCCGCCGACGCCCTGGCCACGCACGTGATGGGCTTCAACCCCGATGACGTGCCGTACCTGGAGCTCGCTTTCCAGGCCGGCCTGGGCAACAACCACTGGCAGAACGTCATCGGCATCGACCCGCAGACGGTGAAGTTCCCCTACCGGCCGCACCCGCTTTTCCAGCGTCAGAGAAAGTTCCGCGAGCGGCTGCGCCCGGCCGGCCCTGCGCCGCAGGCCCCGGCCTCCCCGCCGGCTCCAGAAGGAAATCCTGAAGCGAAGGAGTAGCGCCCTGCGCCGCGGCATCTCGTATTCAACACCGGCAGCGGCTCCGGCGCCGCCTGCCAGGCCACGCTGATCACTCGCAAGCTTTCCTGATCTTCACGATGCGCTCGGCGATGCGCTTGAGGTGAGTCCCGGGCCAGTAGAGCTTGCGGCATTGCGCGCAGCGCTGGAAACGCTCCTGGGTGAGGAAGACATAGGGCGGGACCCGGTCTTTTGCCTGCTCTTTGGAAATCGTTTCCAGCTCGCCGTTGCACGCGGAGCAGCGCGGCGGCAGGTCGAAACGGTCCAGGCGGAAAACACGGACGATCTCCTCCAGCTGTGCCCGGAGATGAACCGCCCCGACCAAACGGCTGGTGCCAACGGGCATGGAATCGTGCAGCGCCCTGTCCTTGGTCAGCAGGATGCGCTTCTCTTCCAGGCACAGCCTTTTCAGGTCGGCATCGGCGGCCTGGTTGTCGTAGAACGTGTCGATGCCCAGCATGCGCAGCCACTTGGCCATGCTCCCGAGCATGACGTCGCAGGCGAAGCGCGGTGGAAGGATCATGAATACCAAGATCTCGGCGGACGGCGCAGGGCGGACGGCAGACGGTGCACGGCAGATGCACGGAAACGAATCAATCTTAGGGGTGCCCGCATAGCCAGGGCAATGAACTCGGACAAGTCATGAGTGGTAGTGGTAGCGATCATGGTAGCGGCGAGCCGTTGATCGATCTTTCCCCTCACCTCTATTCCCCTCGCCGCTAGCTTCTCCTCTTTGTCTTTCCCCATGCCGTACGCCGTAAGCCGTCAGCCGAGCTCGGTATTTCTAATATTCCTTGTCGGTCGTGGCCCGAACGGCGCGGTTGTGCGCCCAGCTGCGCACTTTCTTGATCTGCTCCTCCATGGTCGTGGCCAGCGGTACCGAGGAGCCGAAAATGACGAAGAGGTCGTCCTCCTTCAGCTTGCGGTTTTCGGCGAAGGCCTCGTACATTCCGGAGATGATCACCTGTTCGATCTCCGAGCCCGACCAGTTCTTGGTGATCTGGGCCAGCTGCGGGATGTTGTAGTCGCCCAGGTCGTTGCCGCGCTTGCTCAGGTGGATTTTGAAGATCTCCTCCCTTTCCTTGCGCGTGGGCAGGTCGATGAAGAAGATCTGGTCGAAACGGCCGCGGCGCAGCA
>JAFGST010000094.1 GCA_016934475.1 Candidatus Aminicenantota bacterium
ACCAGGATGACGTCGGGGTCCTGGCGCAGGGCGCTGCGCAGGGCCTTGGCGAAATCGTTGGTGTCCGAGCCGACCTCGCGCTGGTTGATGATGCTCTTCTTGTCGCGATGCAGGTATTCGATCGGGTCCTCGATGGTGACGATATGCTCGATACGGTGGATGTTGATGTAGTCGATCATGGCGGCCAGGGAGGTCGATTTGCCGCTGCCGGTGGTGCCGGTCACCAGGACCATCCCGCGCATCTCCTGGGAGATTTTTTCCAGGACCAGGGGCAGGTTCAGGTCGGAAATGCTCTTGATCTGGGTGGGAATGACGCGCAGCACCATGCCCACTGCCCCCCTCTGGTAGAACACGTTGCAGCGGAAGCGGCCCAGTCCGGGGATGCTGTAGGCCATGTCGATCTCGTGGTCGCGCTTGAACTTGTCCTTCTGCTCCGAGTTCATCATGGCGAAGGCCATGGCGATGGTGTCCTCGGGCATCAGGCGCTTCAGCTCCACCAGGGGATGCAGGGCGCCGTTGATGCGCACGACGGGATGGTTGCCGACCTTGAGGTGCAGGTCGGAGGCATACCGCTCCACGCTGATCTTCAGCAGATCATCGATGTTCATTTTCGCTCCTTGGCTCCCCTGCATTATACACCAATATCCAGGCGACATAAAGAAAATGCTATAATGAGTCTCATGAAAGCGTTCGCCGCCGGCTGTTCCGTACTGCTGATGTTGCTGGGCTTTGGCGCCTGCGCCCGCATCGGCCGGCCGCGCGTCCAACCGCCCCCCGGCCTCGCCGCCCCCCCGCAGGTGTTCCAGACCGGAATCGCTTCCTGGTACGGCGAAGATTTCCATGGCCGGACGACCGCCAACGGCGAGACCTACGACATGCACAAGCTGACCGCGGCCCACCTCGAGCTGCCCTTCCATACCCTGGTGGAGGTGGAGAACCTGGAGAACGGGGAAAAGGTCCTGGTGCGCATCAACGATCGCGGGCCCTTCCTGAAGGAGAGGATCATCGACCTTTCGCTCAAGGCGGCGCGGCGGCTGGACATGGCCGAGCAGGGGACGGCCGCGGTCGCCCTGCGCGTGGTGCGCTGGGGCGGCGCCGCCGCCGGGACCGCCCCGGCCGCGGATCCGTTCCGGGGCTGCGTGGTGCAGACCGGCGCCTTCACCTTGAGAGCCAACGCCGAGGAACAGCTGCAGACCCTGGGGGAGCTGCTGCCGGGGCTCGCTTTCCGCGTCGTGGAGGAAGGGGGCCTGTTCAAGGTGCTTTCGGCGGAGCCGTCCGCGGATCCCGCCTGCCGCGAGGTGCTCCGTTTGCTGGCCGCCCACGGTATGGCCGGCTTTGTCCGCGCCGCACCGCTCGCGGAAGGAAAATAAGCCCGAAGACGGTTGCCCCCGGCCTGCCCCTTGAAAATGGAATTCGCATGCTTTACAATCGGGGTAGCCACGGAGAGGAACATGGTTTCTTTGCCCAGGATCGCCAAGCCCGCCGTGCGGGAGGGGGAGAATGTCCATGGCCGATGAGCAGGAAAGGAGGCCTTCCCCCGGCACGCCCGATGCCGCAGAGGAGACGGCGCCGGCCAAGAGGATCCTCATCGTCGACGATGACCAGACTGTGCTGGAGTCGCTCAGCGATTTTCTGCAGTTTCACGGCTTCGCGGTCCGCGCCGCGCCCGGTGCTTCCCAGGGCATGCAGGCGCTGGCCGAGAATGACTTCGACCTCGTCATCTGCGACCTGGTCATGCCGGGCATGGACGGCATCGCCCTGATCAAGTTGATCCGCGAGTCGGGGAAGGAGGTGCCGCTCCTGGTGATGACCGGCTTCGCTTCCATCGAGTATGCCGTGGAATCGATGAAGGCCGGGGCCGCCGATTTCATCACCAAGCCCCTGAAGCTGGACCACGTCATGCTGATCGTCAACCGCGTCCTGGAAACCCGCTCGCTGCGCAAGATGGCCCAGGAACGCGAGTACTACAAGGACCTGTCCAACAGCGACGGGCTGACCCAGATCAGCAACTTCCGCCATTTCAACCACCTGCTGCGGGTGGAGATCGACCGCCAGCGCCGCTATCACCGGCCGTTGACGCTGCTGATGATCGATATCGACGACTTCAAGAAGACCAACGATCGCCACGGGCACCTGATCGGCGACATGGTCCTGATCAAGATCGCCGGCCTGCTGAAGTCCCAGATCCGCGGCTGCGATTTCGTGGCTCGCTACGGCGGGGACGAGTTCACCATCATCCTGCCCGAGGTGTCGCAGAAGGAGGCCCTGGCCGTGGGCCGCCGCATCCAGAAGGCCATCGAGCTCCATAAGTTCCAATCACCGGACTACAAGGATATCGGCTCCATCAGCGTGACTATCGGCATCGCCTCGTTCCCCCAGGACGCGCCCGACGCCAAGGAGCTGGTGGCCCGGGCCGACCGGGCCATGTACGCGGGAAAAAGTGCGGGCAAGAACTGCATCTGCCTGTTCGGCGACGAGCAGAACGTCATCCGCCCCCAGCATCGGGAGCGCGGAGAGGGGGGCGCGGCCGGAAGTTCCGTCTAGGCGAAGGTCCCGGGCAAAACCGCCTTGCCGTCGCGAATCAGCCAGCGGCCGCCGGCCAGCAGGCCGTGAATGCGGTCGCGATCGTCCAGCGCCAGGAGGTCGGCGTCCATGCCGACGGCGATGCGGCCCTTGCGGGGAAGCTTCAGGATGGCGGCGACGTTGGATGTCACCGGCGGCAGCGCTTTTTCCAGGGGGATCCTCTCCTGGCGGACGGCGTCGATGAGCTCGCTGAAGATCGCCTTGGGCCTGCCGACGGCCAGGCGCCGCAGGTTGCCTTGTTCATCGAAGTCCGGGAACGAGCCGCCGCCGTCGGAGGAGACGGTGACATGCTCCAGCGGCACGCGGGCCCGCAGCAGCTCCCGCAGGGCGGCGGAGGGCTTGATCTCCTCGTGGGTATAGAAGGGGAAGGAACTGGCGGTGAGGTCGATGTAGCCCTTGCGGGCGTATTTCTTGGCCGCAGCGAAAACGGCGCGCGTGCGGTTGCAGTGGGTGGGCAGGAACTGGGAGAAGCGCAGCTCGCTGTTGGCGACCGCCCCGTAGAGCAGGCCGAACGGATCGGGGGCGTCCCCCAGGTGGATGTTGACGATGCCGGCCTTGTTGCCGAGCATGCCGCCGACGCGGGCCTGTTTGGCGAGGCGGATGATCTCGTCCTGGCTGGGGTTCGATGAGCGGTGGTCGGCGATGGCGATCTCGCCCACGCCGATGACCTCGTCGATCAGGGCGATGTCCTTGCCGACGTCGCCCAGCAGGGTGGGCGGGGGCACCTGGTAGGATCCGGTGTAGATCCAGGCGGACAGGCCTTCCTGGCGCAGGCCCTTGGCCTTCATCAGCACCGCGGCCAGCGAGCGGGTCAGGCCGTCTGTTCCCAGGCAGCCGATGACGGTGGTGATCCCGCCCTCGAGCAGATCCGACAGGCGGATCTCCGGGGTGCGCGTCGCCGGCCCTCCCTCGCCGCCGGCGCCGGCAATGTGCACGTGGCAATCGATCAGTCCAGGCAGCAGGCGCAGCTCCCTGCCGTCGACGGTCTCGGTCTTGCACCCCGGCGCCGGCTGCAGGCGCCCGCCCAGGGCCGCGATCGTGCCGCCGGCGACCAGGACATCCTTGCGGCCCAGGAACTCCGGGGCGTAAACCCGGCAACCCTTGAAGAGTATCATGGCCACCCCCCCGGCTACCTTCCCAGGGTGGCCACCATCACCGCCTTGATGGTGTGGACGCGGTTCTCGGCCTCGCGGAAAACCTGGGAATGCCGGCTTTCGAACACCTCCTCGCTGACCTCGCAGATGTCCGGGAACTGGGCGGCCAGCTTGGTCTCGGTGTTATGAAAGGCGGGCAGGCAGTGCAGGAAGACGCACTCGGGATTGCCGGTCTTGTCCAGCATGGCGCGGTTGACCTGAAAGGGCTTAAGGAGCCGGATCCTCTCCGGGATCTGCTCTTCCTCGCCCATGGAGGCCCAGACGTCCGTGTAGATGATGTCGGCCCCCTTGACGCCGGCGCCGATGTCGTCGGTGACGGCGATGCGGGCGCCGCGCTCGCCGGCGAACTCCCGGCACTCGCCGACCAGCTCCTGGGCCGGGAACAGCGGCTTCGGCGACACGATGCGGAAGTCCATGCCCAACTTGGCGGCGCCGATCATCAGCGAGTTGGCCATGTTGTTGCGGCCGTCGCCGACGTAGGCGAAGGCGATCCCCTGGAGGCGACCCTTGAGCTCGAGCACGGTCATGAAGTCGGCCAGGACCTGGGTGGGATGGTACAGGTCGGTCAGGCCGTTCCACACCGGCACGCCGGCCCACTGCGCCAGCCCTTCGACCGTCTCGTGCTTGAAGCCGCGGAACTGGATGCCGTCGAACATGCGGCCGAGGACGCGGGCCGTGTCCTTGACCGTCTCCTTTTTGCCCAGCTGGATGTCGTCCTTGCCGAGGTACTCGGGGTGGGCGCCCTCATCGACGCAGGCCACCACGAAGGCGCAGCGGGTGCGCGTCGACGGCTTTTCGAATATCAGCGCGATGTTCTTTCCCTCCAGGTTCCGGCCGCGCAGCCCGGCGTACTTGTCCTGCTTCAGCTTGATCGAGAGCTGCAGGAGGAAATCGATCTCCTCGGGAGTGTTGTCCTTCATCGACAGGAAATGTCTTCCCTTCAGGTTGAATGGCATGGGATAACCTCCAATGTGCAAGGCCCATCATACCGGAAAAACCCGCTCAAGGCAACTGCGCCGGCGGCAATCGGGACGGCCCCGTGCCCGGGTGGGGCGCGGCGCCCGAGGGTTCCCTTTGACAGGACGGGGCCCTTCTGGTAAAATATCATCATTCACACCGGATCGAGAAACAATGGATGCCGACGATATCGCCATACGAATCATCACCCGCGTCGAGCGCGAAGCAGTGAAAGCGCTGTACCAGCAGGCCGGCTGGTGGGAGGCGGGGGACGAGACTCCCGGCGGAAATTCCTGGATCGACGACATGGTCCGGGGCTCCTTCTGCTTCGTGGGTGCTTTCTCCGGCGACAGGATGATCGGCATGGGGCGCGCCATCTCCGACGGCGCCAGCGATGCCTACATCCAGGACGTCACGGTCCAGGAGGAGTTCCGCGGCCGCGGCATCGGGGCGCGGATCGTCCGGGTCCTGAGCGAGCACCTGTGCTCCCGGGGCATCGGCTGGATCGGCCTGGTCGCCGAGCCCGGCACGCAGCCCTTCTACCGGCGGCTGGGCTTCGAGGTCATGGAAGGCCACGTCCTCATGCGCCGGCATGAGAAGAACCCGGATTCATGCCTGAGCTGAACCTGGATCGTTTCGCCCCGGTGCGCCTGGCCGACAAGAATGTCATCCGGCCGCAGCTGCTGGCCGAGGATCCCTGCTTCTGCGAGTACAATTTCGCCAACCTCTACATGTGGGGCGAGATCTATAAAACGCGCTGGCTGCTGAGCGAGGAGCGGCTCTGGATCTACAACGGCCACGACGACCTGATGCTGATGCCCCTGGGCCGGGACCTGCCCCTTCCCGAGCTGCTGGCCGCCTCCGATGCCCTGCGCCGCCAGGGCAAGAGCGGCAATTTCGTGCTGGTGGACGCCGATTACGTCGCCGACAATCCGCGGCTGGGGAACCACTTCCGCGTGGCGCCCGACCCGGCCAACGGCGACTACATCTACGCGGTGCGGAAGCTGGTCGACCTGGCGGGGAACAAGCTGCACAAGAAGCGCAACCTGGTCAGCCAATTCCTGGCCCTCTACCCGGACTTCGCCAGCCGGCCGCTGCGCCGGGAGGACCTGGGGGAGTGCTTCGCGCTGGCCGAGAAATGGTGCCGCCTGCGCACCTGCGAGGCGCTGGATTTCACCCACGAGACCTCGGCGCTGAGGAAGGCCATGACCGATTTCGTCGAGCTGGACCTGCAGGGCGTGAAGATCACCCACGGCGGGGACTTCATCGCCTTCTCCATCTTCTCGCGGCTGAACAGCAACATGGCCGACGTGCACTTCGAGAAGTTCGATCCCGAGATCAAGGGCAGCGCCCAGGTGATCAACCGCGAGACGGCCAAGGCGCTCCTCGGCGACTACAAGTATATCAACCGCGAGCAGGACCTGGGCCTGG
>JAFGST010000095.1 GCA_016934475.1 Candidatus Aminicenantota bacterium
ACCCTGGGGCGCATCGCCGCCCAGTCGGCCAAGCAGATCATCATGCAGAAGATCCTCAAGGCCGAGCAGGAGAACATCTACGAGAAATACTTCCCGCTGGCCGGCACCCTCATGTCGGGGGAGATCCGCCGCATCGAGAACAACAACATCATCCTGGGCCTGGAATGGGGCGAGGCGATCCTGCCCCCCAAGGAGCTCTCTCCCAAGGACAATTTCCGCCGCGGCGAGATCATCCACTTCCTGATCAAGAGGGTCTTCTCCGAGGGCAAGGGCCCGCTGGTGCTGGCCACGCGCTACATGAACGACTTCGTCGCCGAGCTGATCAAGATGGAGGTTCCCGAGGTCGCGGAAAACATCGTCCGGATCTTCGCCATCTCCCGCGAACCGGGCATCAAGTCCAAGGTGGCGGTCTATTCGACCGACAAGGCCGTCGATCCGGTCGGGGCCATCGTGGGCATGAACGGCAACCGCGTCCTGGCCATCACCAAGGAGCTGCGCGGCGAGCGCATCGACGTCATCGCCTGGAGCAACGTTCCCGAGCGCTTCATCGCCTCCGCCCTGACGCCCGCCGAGGTGGTCAAGGTGCACCTGGCCGATCCCGAGCACCACGTCGCCGAGGTGACCGTCAAGGACGAGACGCTGTCGGCGGCCATCGGCAAGAAGGGAGTCAACATCAAGCTGGCTTCCAAGCTGACCGGCTGGGACATCCAGATCGCCAACCGCAAGGACGGATCGGGCGAGGAGAAGCAAACCAAGCAATAGGAGGAGGACGACATGTCTGCCACCATCAAACTCCACGAAGCCACCAAGCGCTTCAAGTTGTCGAACAAGCTGGCCATGTTCTTCCTGGAAAAGATCGACATGCCGGTCAAGTCGCACTCCTCGGTCATCACCGTCGACCAGCTCGAGTCCCTGCGCGAACTCTCCGCGAGCGCCAAGAAAATCGCCGCCCTGGAGGCGGAGATGAAGAAGGGCAAGGCCGGCAAGGGCGCCTCCGCCGCCAAGGCGGTCCCGGTCGAGCCGAAAGCGCCTCCGGCGCCGAAGAAAACGAGCGCCAAGAAGGCGGCCGAGACCAAGACCGCAGCGAAGAAAGCATCGGAAAGGAAGGGCGCCGAGACCAAGCCCCCGCCGGCCAAGCCCAAGGCCCGGGTGGCCGAGGCGCCCGCGGCCGCGGCGCCGGCGGTGAGCCGGCCGCCGGCTCCGCCCAAACCGGCCGCTCCGCCCAGACCGACCACCCCCCCCAGGCCGGCCACCCCACCCCCGGTCCGGCCCCCCGTCCAGCAAAAGCCGCCGGCCCCTGCCGCGCCCAGGCCCCCGGCCGCTCCCCCCGACTTCCGCAAGGCTCCGCCGAGAGCCCAGGAATCCCATACGCCCAGGATCTTCCGGCCGTCGCGGCCGCCGTTCCGCAGATCCTCCGGGAGCGGGCCACGCCCGCGTCCCCAGCCCCGCCCCGCTCCGCCGCCGGCGAAGGAAAAAATGATCGAGAGCGGTCCCCTGCCGGAAAAAATCCAGATCACCGACTTCTGCACGGTCAAGGAGCTGGCCGAAAGGCTGGACGTCAAGCTGAAATTTCTGGAAGAAAAGATCGTCGAGATGAAGATGGACTACCAAGGCAACCAGATCATGGACGGCGCCGACATCGAGAAGCTGTGCGCCGACCTCGGGGTGGCCATCGAGATCCTGCCCTATGAGGAATTCGTCTTCCAGACCCAGGTGGCCAAGAGCAAGAGCCAGCCGGCGCCGCGTCCGCCGGTGGTCACCGTCATGGGCCATGTCGACCACGGCAAGACGACCCTGCTGGACACGCTGCGCAAGACCCGCGTGGCCGAGAAGGAGGCCGGGGGCATCACCCAGAGGATCGGCGCCTACAAGCTGAGCACGCCCGAAGGCGACATCGTCTTCATCGACACCCCCGGGCACGAGGCTTTCACCAACCTGCGGGCCCGCGGCGCCAAGGTCACCGACCTGGTCATCCTGGTGGTGGCGGCCAACGACGGCGTGCAGCCGCAGACCGTCGAGGCCATTCACCATGCCCAGGCCGCCCAGGTGCCGATGATCGTCGCCATCAACAAGATCGACATCGCCGGCTCCGACCGCGACCGGGTCAAGCAGGACCTGAACAAGCACGGCATCCTGGTCGAGGAATGGGGAGGCAAGGTCGTCTCGGTGGAGATCTCGGCCAAGATGAACCAGAACCTGGGCGCGCTGCTGGAGATGATCCAGCTGGTGGCCCAAATGCAGGAGCTGAAGGCACACGCCGCCATCCCGGCGCGGGGCACCGTCATCGAAGCGCGGCTCGATCCCCAGCTGGGCCCGCTCGGCACCGTGCTCATCCAGCACGGACGGCTGAAGAAAGGCGATTACTTCATCTGCGGCAACTCGCTGGGCAAGATCAAGTCGATCTTCGACGACAACGGCCGGGTGCTCGACTCGGCGCAGGTTCCCGACCCCGTCGAGATCATGGGCTTCGAGACCGTACCCCAGGCCGGAGACCTCTTCCAGGTGATCGACGACCTGGAGAAGGCCAAGACGATCATCCGCATGCGGCAGTCGGACCAGAAGGCGACCAAGAGCAAGGATTTCCTGGCGGAAAAGAGGCTGAACCTGCAGAACCTGTTCCAGGGAATCGAGGCGGACAAGGCCCAGGTCTTCCCGCTGGTGGTCAAGGCCGATCACTTCGGCAGCGTCGAGGTCCTGGAGCAGATCCTCGCCGGCCTCGGAGAGGAGAAGCTGAAGATCCAGGTCCTGCACAGCGGCCTGGGCCACATCACCGAGGGCGACATCCTGCTGGCATCGACCGCCGGGGCGGTCATCATCGGCTTCAACGTCAAGGCGCCGCAGAAGATCCTGGCCATGGCCAAGATGGAGAAGGTGGAGATCCGGCTCTACAACGTGATCTACCATCTGGTCGAGGACATGCAGAAGGCGGTCAAGGGCATGATCGGTCCCGAGTACCAGGAGACCCGCATCGGCGAGGTGGAGATCCTGCAGAAGTTCAAGATATCCAACGTGGGCATCGTCGCCGGCTGCCTGGTGCGCGAGGGCAAGGTCACGCGCAAGTCGAAGGTCAAGGTCACCCGCGGCGGCGACCTGGTCTTTGAGGGCGAGATCGAATCGCTCAAGCGCATCAAGGACGAAGTGTCCGAGGTGCGGGCCGGCACCGAGTGCGGCATCCGCATCCGCAACTTCAACGGCATCGAGCCCGGAGACATACTGGAAGTATACGAGACGTCCATCATCCCATGACGATCGGCACGCTGGAGATCGATCTTTTCGGCGACCAGTTTCACAGCCTGAAGGACAAGAGGAGGCTCGTGTCGAGCCTGAAGGAGCGCCTGAAGAACCAGTTCAACGTCGCCGTCGCCGAGAGCGACCACCAGGACCTGTGGCAGCGGGCCCAGCTGACCGTCGTCTCCCTGGCCCCGGGCCGGCCCGACCTGGAGAGCACGTTCCGCCAGGTGGAGGACTTCGTCTGCCGCCATTACGCCTTGCGCATCACCCGGCTGAGGATCCGCTACTACTGACATGGCCTACCGCCTGGAGAAATTCGCCAGCACCCTGCGCCAGGCCCTGGGCGAGATCCTCGCCCGCGAGAGCCTGAATCCGGGCTTCAAACGGGTCAGCGTGCTGGGCGTGCGCCTCTCCCGCGACCTGAAGCGGGCGACGGTGTTCGTCGCCCTGCCGCCGGGAGACGCCCCCGCCCTTCTCGAGCAGCTCCTCCGCTCGCGGGGATTCATCAAGAAGCAGCTGGAGCGCCGGATGATCCTGCGGGCCATGCCCGAGATCGAGTTCGTCGAGGACGCATTCGGCGCGGCGGCCGACGAGGGCCTCCGCCTGCCCCCCCGGGAGAAGCCATGAAAGCGGCGGTCGCTGAACGGATCCGCGCGGCCCGCCGCGTGGCCATCAGTTCGCATGTCCGCCCCGACGCCGACTCCATCGGCAGCAGCCTGGCCCTGCGGCTCATGCTGCAGCGGATGGCCAAGGCGCCGGCCTTCATCAATTCCGAGCACGCGCCCCATCCCCTGCGCAAGCTTCCCGGCTACGGGGCCATCCAGCTGGGGCAGATCCACCCGCGCCCGTTCGACCTCGTCATTCTCATCGAGGGCGGCGGCGAGGAGCGCACCGGGCAGAAGCACCTGCGGGAGTATTTCTGCGTCAACATCGACCACCATGCCGCCCGCTGCGACGACTGCGCCATCAACTGGGTGGTCCCCGGCGCCGCCGCCGCCGGCGAGCTCGTTTATGAGCTGGGCCTGGAGCTGGGAGTGGAGTTCGACCGCGACATCGCCTTCAACCTGTATGCCGCCATCGCCGCCGACACCGGCTCCTTCAAATACTCCAACACCACCCCCTCGGCGCTGGCCATCGCCGCCGACCTGGCGCGCCGCGGCGGCTTCGCCCCCGTCGAGGTCAGCAACCTGCTCTTCAATTCCAACTCCCGGGAAAAGGTCCGCATGATGACCCGCGTGCTCTCCACCCTGGAGACCGCCCTGGACGGGCGCGTGGCCATCATCCATTTCCGGCGCGACTTCTTGGGGGGCCTCGAGCTGAGAAACATGGAGACCGAGGACATCGTCGCCGTGGCCCGCTCCATCGACGGCGTGCAGGTGGTGCTCTTTTTCAAGGAGATCGCCGAGGACTACTTCCGCGTCTCCATCCGCTCGCGCGACGACTTCTCCGCCCGCGACGTCGCCCAGGCCTTCCAGGGCGGCGGCCATCGCCACGCGGCCGGTTTTTTCTACCGCGGCGGCCTGGACGCCGCCAGGAAGGAGATCCTGGGGCTCGTCGCCGGGCGGCTGCCATGATCCACGGCCTGATCGCCGTCCACAAGGAGAAGGGCGTCAGCTCCCACGACGTGGTGGCCCGTGTCCGCCGCCTGTTCCACACCCGCAAGGCCGGCCATTTCGGCACCCTCGATCCCAACGCCACCGGCCTGCTGCTCGTCGCCCTGGGCCAGGCCACGCGCTTCTTCGATTTCTACGTCAAGCAGGACAAGTTCTATTCGGGCCTCATCCGCTTCGGCTACGCCACCACCACCTACGATGGGGAGGGAACGCCCCTGGGGACGAAGGCGGCGATCGACCTGCGGGAAACCGACCTGGAGGCCCTGCTGGCGGGATTTCGCGGCCGGCTGCTCCAGGAGCCGCCGGCCTTTTCGGCCAAGAAATTCAAGGGCCGCCCCCTTTACACGTACGCCCGCCGTAGGCAGCCGGTCCGCGTCCCGCCGGTCGAGGTCACCATCCACGAGCTCTCGGGCCGGGTCGTCGACGGCGAAACCCTGGAGTTCAGGGCCCGGACCTCCTCGGGCACCTACATCCGCTCACTGGCCCACGACCTCGGCCAGAAGCTCGGCTGCGGTGCCTTCCTCCTGGAATTGAAGCGCGAGCGCATCGGCTCTTTCCACCTGGAGCAGGCGCTGACCCTGGAGCAGGCCGAGAGCCTGGTTGCCGCGGGAAAAACGCTGCAGGCGGTCGTGCCCA
>JAFGST010000096.1 GCA_016934475.1 Candidatus Aminicenantota bacterium
AAAAGCAATTTGACGAACGGGTAGGACTAAAGCACCAAATCACAAGCACCAAATCACAAACAAACACCAAGCACCAATTACCCAATGTCCAAAACGAAGAAAAGACACTTGAAATGGCTTTCGTTTGGGACACAACGTCCCCGCCAGGGGATTGGGATTTGGAACTTGGAATTTATTTAGAATTTGGGATTTGGTGCTTGGAACTTGATTTTTTACAGGTCACGCGTTACGCGTCACGGCACGCATTTCATCCCCTGTCACGATTGCTCGTTTGCCACTCCTGGGTTATAATGGCCATTCAATCGGAGGTGCTCCCCAATGATCAATGAGGCCATGTTCCGAGAATACGACATCCGCGGCCTGGCCGAGACGGAGTTGAGCGACCCGGTCGTGGAACGCATCGCCATGGGCGCGGCCGCCGTCTACGTGCGCGAGGGAAAGAAGGAGATCGCCGTCGGCATGGACGGCCGTCCCAGCTCGCCGCGCATCAAGGAGCTATTCAGCCGCACCCTGGCCCGCTACGGCCTGGACGTCATCGACCTGGGGCTGGTGCCCACCCCGGTGGCCTATTTCGCCGCCTTCCGCCGCCGCCTGGGCGGCGCCGTCATCATCACCGCCTCGCACAATCCCAGCGCCTACAACGGTTTCAAGGTCATGCTCGGGACCGCCGCCCTCTATGGCGATCAGGTCAAGGAGATTTACCGCCTGGCCGTCCATGGCCCCTTCCCCGCCGAGGCGCAGGGGAGCGTGCGTCCGGAGGACATGCTCCCCGAGTACCTTGATTACATCCAGCGCAACATCACGCTGAAAAGAAAACTGCGCGTCGTCGTCGACGGCGGCAACGGCACCGGCGGCCTCACCGCCCCCGAGCTCTACCGCCGCCTGGGCGCCGAGGTTATCCCCTTGTACTGCGACGTGGACGGCCGTTTCCCCAACCACCATCCCGACCCGACGGTGGCGGAGAACCTGCGGGACATGATCGACGCCGTGCGCGCCCATGGGGCCGACCTGGGCATCGGCCTCGACGGCGACGCCGACCGCATCGGGGTCGTCGACAACCTCGGGCGCATCCTTTGGGGCGACCAGCTGCTTATTCTCTTCGCCCGCGACATCCTGAAGGACCATCCCGGCGCCACCATCATCTCCGAGGTCAAGGCCTCGGAGGTCCTCTTCGCCGAGATCAAGCGCCACGGAGGCAAGCCCTTGATGTGGAAGGCCGGCCACTCGCTGATCAAGAAGAAGCTCTTCGAGGTCAACGCCCTCGCCGCCGGCGAGGTCAGCGGTCACGTCTTCTTCAACGACAAGTGGTTCGGATTCGACGACGCCGTCTACGCCGGGGCGCGCCTGCTGGAGATCCTGGCCGCCGGCAAAGCCAGCCTGGCCGAACTGTTCGACACGATCCCCCGGGTGTTCAACACCCCCGAGATCCGCGTCGATTGCGGCGACCAGGTTAAGTTCCGCGTCGTCGAGACTGTCCGCGACCACTTCCGCGCCATCCGCCCGGTGATCGACATCGACGGCGCGCGCATCACCTTCCCCCACGGCTGGGCGCTGGTCCGGGCCTCGAACACCCAGCCCTCGCTGGTGCTGCGCTTCGAGGCCGACTCGGAGCAGGAGCTGGGACGGATCCGCCAAGAGGTCAACGCGGTCATCCGCCGCACGCAGGCCGAGCTGGGCGACTGACGTGCCGCTGGCGCTGAAGGTCTTCCTGCTGGCCGTGGTGCAGGGGCTCACCGAGTTCTTCCCGGTCAGTTCCAGCGGCCACCTGCTGGTGTTCCAGAAGCTCCTGGACTTCACCACCCTGCCCCTGGTCTACGACATCTTCTTCCACCTGGGCACGCTGCTGGCCGTGGTCGTCTATTTTTCCCGGGACCTGCGGTCGCTGGTACTGCGCTTCCGCGAGCGGGAAAACGCCCGCCTGCTCCTGATGATCGCCCTGGCCTCGCTGCCCACGGCCCTCATCGGCTTCTTCTTCAGGGGATTCTTCGAGTCGCTGTTCGAGCAGACCTCCCACCTGGGCCTGGCGTTCCTCTTCAGCGCCGCGCTGCTGCTGGGATCGAGGTACCTGCGCCGCCAAAGGGAGATGCCGGGCCTGCCGGCCGCCCTGCTCATCGGCATCGCCCAGGGACTGGCCATTGCCCCCGGCGTCTCACGCTCGGGCATGACCATCGCCGTGGCCCTGCTTCTCGGCCTGGGCTTCGAGTATTCCTTCCGCCTCTCCTTCCTGCTCTCCATCCCGGCCATTTTGGGCGCCGCGCTGCTCGAGGCCGGCAAGATCCCCTGGCAGGGCGGGCACTGGCCCCACCTGCTGCTGGCGATCGCGGTCTCGGCCGTGGTCGGGATCTTGGCTCTGGGGGCACTGCGCCGTATCGTGATTCGGGAAAAATTCCACCTCTTCGCCCTCTACCTGGTCCCCCTCGGCCTGCTGGCGCTGATGTTCCTGTAGGCGCCCCGGGAGGGCGCCGCCGGCTCATTCCTCCGGGCCTTGCAGCCTCTGGCGCACCAGGTCGGTAATGGAGCGGAAATCGATCTTGCCGCTGCCCATCTTGGGGAAATCGTCCAGGACCACGAACTGCTTGGGCAGGGCGATGGAAGGCAGCTCTTCGCTCATGGCCTTGAGGATCTTCTTCTCGTTGACGGCCGCGGTGACGGCGGCGACGATGCGGGCCCCCTTCAGCGAATCGGGCACCTCGACCACGCAGCAGTCAGTCCCCTCGGGCAGGCATTTCAGCAGGACGTTCTCCACCCGCACCAAGGAGACCATCTCGCCGCCGATCTTGACGAAGCGCTTCAGGCGCCCGCGGTGCCAGAGGTACCCCTCCTCGTCCATCATGCCCATGTCGCCCGTCTCGTACCACCCGTCCTTGATGCGCAGGGTCGTTTCCTCCAGATCGTCGAAATAGCCTTTCATGACCAGGTCGCCCTTGACCAGGATCTTGCCCTCGGCGCCCGGAGGCAGGGGCTCCCCGCTGTTGATGTCCACGATCTTCACCCGCACGCTGGGAAGGACCTTGCCCACGCTTCCGGGCTTGTTGGCGCCGGGGAGGTTGGTCGAGACCACGGGGCTGGTCTCGGTGGCTCCGTAGCCTTCGCACAGCTCGAGGCCGTGCTTTTGCAGGAAGCCGGCGCGCAGGGAGTCGGGGGTCTTATCGGCGCCGGCCACGGCGACACGCAGCGTGGAAAAGTCGCCGGGATCGGACTGGCGCAGGTAGCCGTGGAAGAAGCTGGGGGTGCCGACCATCAGCGAGACCTTTTCCTCGCGCACGATGGAGCTGACCATCCGGTACTCCAGGGGATTGGCGTAGGTGACGATGGTCATGCCGTACTGCAGCGGCAGCCAGAAGTCGATGTTGTGCCCGAACACATGGAAAAGGGGCAGGTTGGCCATCATGATGTCATCACTGGTCACGGTCAGGACCTTGCCGATGTCGACGAGGTTCGAGCCGATGTTGCGGTGCGATAGTTGCACCGCCTTGGGGTCCTTCTCGGATCCCGAAGTGAAGAGGATCACGAGGTTGTCGTCGGGGTGGCCCCGGTGGACCGACTTCAGCAGCAGGCCGAGCGGCAGTCTGGATTTGAGCAGGGCCGCCAGCTTGTCGCCGGTGCTCACGTGCTCCATGATGTCCTCGATGAAGACCATTCCCGGGACCAGGCGGCAGCCGATCTTCTCCAGCAGGGCCCGCGAGGTGATGATCGTCTTGAAGCCGCACTTCCTCTGGGCGTACTCGGCGTTTCCGGCGGCGCCGGTGGAGTAGTTGACCATCACCGGAACCTTTCCCGCCAGGAGCACGCCGAGCACCGAAAGCATGCAGCCGGCCGAGGTCGGGATCATGATGCCGATGAAGCCGTCGTGGTATTTCTTGAATTTTTTGGCCAGGATCAGCGAGGCGATGAGCGCCTTGCCGTAGGTCACCCTCTTGTCGGTGCTGCGATCGATGATGGCCAGCTTGTTCCCGAATTTCTTGGCAATCTTGATGAATTCCTGGTGCAGGAGCATGGTCTACCTCCAGGTCATTTTTTTTTAACGAATCCTTATATCACAAAGTCAACCCATTTGGTACCCGAGCGGAATATTTCTTCTTCCCGGGGGGCCTTACCTGGATTTCGCCTTTTTCCCCTTGATTTTCAGCTTCTTCATTTTCTTGGCGATCGTGTTGCGGTGCAGCTTGACGCTGGTCGACATCTTGAGGAGATTGTGGTCGTACTTTTCCAGGAGGGCCTGGAGCAGGGTGCGCTCGAACTCCTCGGTGATCTCCTTGTAGAAGAGGTAGCGGGAATTCACCGCCTTGCCCGCCAGGATCCTCATCTGGTTCTTGATGGTCAGGGCGTCAAACTGTTCGGCTATCTCGGCTATCTTTTTTGCGCTCATGGATCTCGATCAACTTGAGCCTGTCCCGCAGGGAGGGAGGCAACACCCGGATGCCGGCGACGATCACGCGCGTCAGGTCCGGCGCCAACCGCGAACGGTTGAGAAGATCCTGGTTCAGGGGGAACGCCAGGAAGCCGTAGATCAGGAGGCCGCAGAGCAGGATGCCGCGCACCGTCCCGAAGACGGCCCCCAGCAGGCGATCCGCCGCCTTGAGCGGCCCCACGACAAGGAAGGTGCTCACCAGGTGGGTGACCAGCGAGCCGGCGGCGGCGGCCAGCGCCAGCACCAGCAGGAAGCCGGCCAGGTCGGCCAGCTCGCGGCTGCGCACCAGCCCGTCCAGCATGCGGCCGGCCTGCGGGTAGTACACGAAGGCCAGGGCCAGAGCCGCCACCAGAAAGAGCAGCGACAGCAGCTCGCGCGTCAGGCCGCGGAAGAGGCCGAAAAAAAAGGAAAAAAACAGGATGAGGATGAAGAGGACGTCGAGGAAGTTCAACTCGCCGCTCATGGTTCCCGGCCGGTCAGGATGCGGAAGATCTCGCCGTACTTCTCCGCGGTGGCGGCGATCACCCCGGGGGGGAGCTCCGGGGGGGGCGAGACCCGGTCCCAGGAAGAGGCCAGCAAGTGGTTGCGCACGAACTGCTTGTCGAAGGGCTGGGGATCCTGTCCCGGGCGGTAGTCGTCGCGCTTCCAGAAGCGCGAGGAATCGGGGGTGAAGATCTCATCGACCAGAACGATTTCTCCTTGCTCGTCGCGGCCGAACTCGAACTTGGAATCGGCGATGATGATGCCGCGCGTATGGGCATAGGCGCTGGCGGCGTCGAACAACCGCAGCGAAAGGGTGCGGATGCGCCCGGCCGTCTCCTCGCCCAGGCGGCCGGCCAACTGCGTGAACGTGATGTCCTCGTCGTGCCCCTTCTCGGCCTTGGTCGTCGGCGTGAAGATCGGCTCGGGCAGCCGGTCGGCTGAGCGCAGCCCGGAGGGCAGCCTCACGCCGCAGATCTCGCCGCTCTTGCGGTAGGCGTTCCAGCCCGAGCCCGACAGGTAGCCGCGTACGATGGCCTCGACAGGGAAGACGTCGAGTTTACGGGCCAGCAGCGAGCGCTTTTCCAGCAGGCCGGTGAAGCCCCTGAACTCGGGCATCGTCTCCGGCTCGGCGCTCAGCACGTGGTTGGGCATCAGCCGGCGCGTGCGCTCGAACCAGAAGGCGGCGATGCGGTTCAGCACCTGCCCCTTGCCGGGGATGAGCGAGGGCAGGATGAAGTCAAATGCCGAAATGCGGTCGCTGGAAACGATCAGCAGCCGGCCGTCCACCTCGAACACGTCGCGCACCTTGCCGCGCTTGAGCAATTGAAATGGCAAATCCGCCCGGGCCAGCGGTTCCAATATTCCTCTCCTCTTAACGGAATGGCGATTAAAGGAAGGTATTTTATTGAAGTCAAGCGCGTTTGTCAATCACGTGACGCGTGACAGAAGAAGAAATAAATCCCAAGTTCCAAGCACCAAATTCCAAATAAATTACAAAATCCAAATTCCAATTACCCAAACCAAAACACCGTCAGTTTCTTTTCTTCGTTTTGGTCATTGGGTTATTGGTGCTTGAAATTTGTTTGTGATTTGGTGCTTGAGATTTGGAATTTTTTATTCTATGTCATTGCAGCTACTCGTCACGCGTTACGCGTCACGATTGCTTATATATTCATATAATGAGCATTGCGTCGCCATAGGAAAAGAAGCGGTACTTCTCCTCGATGGCCTCGCGGTAGGCCTTCTGCAACCGCTCCAAACCGGCGAAAGCGGCGACCAGGATGAAGAGCGTCGACTTCGGCAGGTGGAAATTGGTGAGCAGCGCGTCCACCAGGAGGAAGCGGAAGCCGGGGCGGATGAACAGCTCCGAGTGGAAATCATCGCGGGGCTCGGGAAGCAGGGCGTAGCTCTCCAGGGCGCGCACCGTGGTCGTGCCCACGGCCAGCAGCCGGCCGCCCGCCCCCTTCAAGGCGGCGATGCGCCCGGCCGTCGCGGACGGGATGCGCACGTGCTCGCTGCCCATGCGGTGGCGCTCGATCTCCTCGGCCGTGATCGCCTGAAAGGTGGCCTCGCCCACCGTGAGCGTGATCCGCAAAACGGGACGCTCGCGGCGCAGGCGGGCGAGCACCTCGGGGCTGAAGTGCAGGCCCGCCGTCGGCGCGGCGATCGAGCCGGGCTGCCTGGCGTAGACGGTCTGGTAGCGCTCCAGGTCGAAGCCGCGCCGGGCGACGGCCTCCTCCCCCCGGCGCTGGATGTAAGGCGGCAGGGGGGCGTAGCCGTGGGCCAGGACCTCGTCGCATGAGCGGTCGAAGCGCAGCACGCGGCGGCCGCGCTGGCCGCCGGCGAGCACCTCGCCCCTCAGCCCGCCCTCCCCCGAGAACACGGCGCCGAGGCGGAATCGCGCGGCGGGACGGCAGAGGACCTCCAGCCGTCCGTCGCCCAGGTCGCCGATGACCAGCATCTCGGCCGCCCGGCCGCCGATCGCCCCCAGCAGCCGCGCCGGGATCACGCGTGAATCGTTCACCACCAAAAAATCTCGGTCCGCGAGCAGCCCCGGCAGCTCGTCGAAGCGGTGGTGGGAGACGGAACCGCGCCGGCGGTCGAGCCGCATCAGCCGCGAGCCGTCGCGGCGCTCGGCCGGGAAGCGGGCGATCCGCTCCCGCGGCAGCGCGAAATCGAAATCGGAGAGCTTCACGCTAGGCGACCGATCGATCTATCGTGACGCGTAACGCGTGACAAGTGACGAGGAGCCGCATGAATCGAACTACACTGAAAAGGGAATGGGAAAGGGAAGAGATCGACCTTGGCAGCTCCCAATCACTGTTCACTAATCCGAATCACGATTCGATCGCTGAGTTGCTTGCTGACACTGACACGGTCACTGACACTGGAAGGCCGCACACATTGCCCGCACTGGCTCGGCTAACACTAGCACTATCACTACCACTTCTTATTCTTCTTCTTCCTTGACCCGGCCTTCCTTGACGGCCTCGTCGATGATCTTCTTCTGCAGGTGGGCCGGGACCTCCTCGTAGTGCGAGAACTCCATGAAGTAGCTGCCGCGGCCGCCGGTGATCGAGGTCAAGGTCGGCTCGAAGTCGAGCATTTCCGACATGGGCACGGCGGCCTTGACCACGTGGTTCTTGCCCTGGGTCTCCATGCCCTGGATGCGGCCGCGCCGGCCACTGAGGTTGCCGTTGATCTCCCCCATGAACTCCTCGGGGATGACCACTTCCACGTTCATCACCGGCTCGAGGATGGTCGGCTTGGCCACCTTCATGGCCGCCTTAAAGGCCTTGGACGAGGCGATCTTGAAGGCCATGTCCGACGAGTCGACCTCATGGTGGCTACCGTCGTACAGCTCGATCCTGAAGTCGACCACCGGGTATCCTGCCAG
>JAFGST010000097.1 GCA_016934475.1 Candidatus Aminicenantota bacterium
AATCGCCCAATGCGGCGAATTCCCGGTATTTCTTGAAGTCGATCCCCTCGGTCCGGCCGCCGTCGCCGAGGATCTCTTCCAGGGCGGCCAGCACTTTACGCCCCCAGGGGAGGAACGCGGCGAAGCCGGAGAGGGTGCGGTTGCCGTACATCCCGCCTCGGAAAACGGCGCCGGCGCTCTCGTGGAGCACGTGAACGGCCTCCAGCTCGTCAAGGATCCGGCCGCCGGGGTAGTTCAACCTGTACAGCGTCTCGAAAAGGGATTCGATGGGGAACATGGTCGGCGGGAAAAAGTTCCCCCCCACGCGCGCAGCCAGCTCCTGGCGCAGGAAGAATCCGAAGCGCTTGCTCGGGAAGACGACGGCGGTTCCGGAGAGGTCCTTCCCATCGCGGCGGTCGATGACGGCGGCGGCCGTGCGCTCGACCAAGTCCTCCTGGAGCCCAATCAGCTCGAGCATTCGACCTCCTCGACCTCGCCGCGGTCGATGTATAGTAGGAAGCCGCGCACAACCCTGCCGGGGAAGAGGGGAGCGACTGCGGTCATGTAGCCCTGCACCTGGACGTTGTTCCGTGGGTCTTTTTCGTTCCCTGTCTTGAAGTCGATGACCAAGATCTCCCCGGCGCCGGCCTGCAAGCGGTCAAGGCGCCGGAGTTCGGGCAGCGCTCCTGATTGGCTTATAACCTCCTTTTCGCTGAACACGTCTCCCGGCCGGGATAGGAGGTCGAATACCTCGTCCCGGCGCAGGAATCCGGTGACCGCCTCGATATCGCCCGCTGGCCAGCCGGCGGCGCCGGCTTGGGCGCGCACCCGCGACTCGATTTCTCCGCGGTCGCCGACCGGGCCGAGGCGGGAGAGAAGATCGTGGAAGCGCTCGCCGCGCTTCGCTGCCTGCCGGTCGCCTCGTTTACTGGGATCCGCCCTGTGGAAGACCAGGTATCGCGACTGCCAGGAGCGGGTGAATGTTTTTTTGGATGGAATGGCGCCGGGATGGTCCCGGGGACCCGCTTTCATTCCGGCTCTTTTCAAGAGCTTCCCGCGGGAATAGGGGCGCACGGGCGCTGTGCCCTGCCACTGCAGCAGCGGGTGGCGGACGAGAATGTCGCTGGCCCTGGAGATCTTCCTGACCAGGCCGTGGGCTCCGGCGCCGGCCGCGTCGGTTGCCGCGGCCAGCGTCGTCCGGCGCACCGCCACGGGGACAAACAGGGCCTCCTTGGCCCGGGTGAACGCCACGTAGAGGAGGTTGAGCAGGTCGATCGTGCCGCGGGCGTTCTCCTTCTCGTACATCTCGGCCAACGCCGGATGGGCCCGAGCGATGTTACCCTGGATGTAGAACAGCCCTTGCCGGTCCCAGTGGAGATTGTCGCCGCTGTTGCTGCCGCTATCGTCGACTGGGACGATCACTGCGGGGAATTCCAATCCCTTCGATTGGTGCATGGTCAGGACGCGGACGCCGGGAGCGTTCTCGGGTATGGTCACCGACGGCATCGACTCGTTCTCGGCCATGCGTTGCCATTGGTGGAGAAAGCCGGCGATGGAACTGCCGTTGTCGAGCTCGGCGCGGTGCAGGGCGTCGCCCAGGGCCTGGATGAACGGCGTGTCGCCGGCGAAGTTCTCGTAGACGTGGAAAGCCTGGGTGAAGTCGGAGAAGAGGTCGTAGGGGGGAAGGAAGCCGACCGCCTGGAAAAAAGGCTCGATCAAGCTCTTCCAGCTGAGGGGAAACCGCTCCTGGAACAGCTTGTAGAACGGGCCTCGACAATCGATGATGATCTTCTCAGAAAAGCCGGTCATTTCCTCCGGGAAACTCCGCCCGGCCGCTTCCTGGAAGATCCGGCCTGTGACGAAGGCGAAGAAGTTCAGATCGTCGGGCGGGAAGTCGAGGAAGCGCAGAAAGGCGATGATCTCGGCTACCCGGGCATTGGCGCTCAACAGGAGTGACTGGTCGGAGAGGCTGCTGATGTTCCTTCGCCCCAGGCGGCGGATGACGGCGCGCACCTGGGCGTTCTTGCGTAACAGCACGGCGATGTCCGAGTGCTCATAGCCATGCTCCTCGTGCAGGCGGCGGATGATCCTCTCGATCTCGTCCAACTGGGAGGAGGAAAGCGCCAGGCCTTCCTCCTCGGGAGTATCTGTTTCGTCGTCTTCCCCGCCGCCGCTTTCCTGAACCGCGGCATGCAGGGACAGTTCCACGTACCCCCCGGCGGCCTCCCTGCCTTCCGGAAGCTCCTGCTGCGAATCCTTGAAATTCTCCTCGATGACTTCCCTCAGCCGGGATTCGGCCGCGATCCGCGCGATGGCCTGCGGGTGCCAGAAGTCATTGTTTAACTTGACGATCACCCTGCCGCTGCGCCAGTTCCTGTCCAGGGTGGCGGAAAATCCTTCGGGGCTAAGGTGGTCGATGGCCGGCACCTCCTCCCGCAGCCGCCGTTCATCCATGAGCTCGCTGTTGCCGCCGCGCCAGCGGTAGATGGCCTGCTTGCGGTCGCCGACGACGAAGAGGGAGCCCCTTTCCTTCCGCGACAGCACTTCGTCGATGAGCGGGGCCAGCGCCTTGAACTGCAGTGTCGACGTGTCCTGGAACTCGTCGAACAGGAAGCTGTGGAAACGGTCGGACAGCTTGAGGTAGAGATAGGGAAAGGCCTCCGCGCACCACTGGCCGAAGAGCCCGGCCAGGGAATGGCTGAATTCCTCGACGAACAGAGTTTGTTTCCCCTGCCGCCATTCCTCTCCGAAGTCGCCCAAGAGTTCGCGGTAGGGCAGCGTCCGGTAGGCGCTGAAGGCCAGCACCGCGTCGCGCAGGCTGCGCTGGGCCGTCCGGTAGGCGGCGATAAAGCGCTCGCGATAGCCGTCGGGGGCGTCCCCGATGAGCAGCTTCCGCGGGTCTTCCTTGCGGAAGAAGGTGCTCTTGATGAATTCTTCCATCCGATCAAAGTCGGCTCCCTCCTCCATCGTTCTGGCGATGTGCGCCAGAAGCGGATCCTTCAGGTATGTGCCGCTGACGAAGCGCCGCTTCCTGCCGTCGGTCTCTCTTTCTTGCAGGATGGGATGGAGCGGCACCAGCGCATCGCGAAAAACGTCCCAGCTAGCGGACATTTGCCGAGGAAGGTCGCCCGGAGCGATGTCGCCGCTCTCCTGCCGCAGCATGCGCCGGAACAGGGCCATGACCTTGGCGACGATCTCTTCGTCGGTTTTCCAGGCGATCCTCTGGCTCAGGCGCCGCATGTCGCGCAGGAGGACTTCCAGCCGCGGCCAGTCGTCGTCAGCGAGGCGGGCGAGCATGGCCCGGCCCCGCGACTCCATCTCGTTCCCGGCGTCGACGGCGATCTCGTAGTCGGCGGGCAGGTCGAGATCGGGGGAGACGGCCTTGACCATGGCGCTCATCAGCGAGTCGATTGTGGTGACGTTGAAGTCGTCGTAGCTGGCCAGGACCAGCTCGATCAGACCGCTCGACAGCTCGATGATCCTTCCGGAGTCCAGCCCGGTCTCCGCTGCCAGACGGTCGAGGAACTCCCGGTCCCCTTTGGCCAGCCTGCTGCCGCTGTCGCTCAGCGCGAAGCGCTTCAGCTTTTCCAGGATGCGTTCCTTCATCTCGCGGGCAGCCTTGACGGTGAAGGTGATGGCCAGGATGGAGCCCAGCATCTCCCGCCCTCGCCTGGGATCGATCGGCTTCTTGCCCTGGGGGGCGAAGGCCAGCAAGAGGCGGCTGAGGTACTCCAGCGCCAGCCGGTAGGTCTTGCCCGATCCCGCCGACGCCTCGAGCTTCACTATGGGCTTTGCCATCGGATTTCTTGCCCGGATTATAGCACAAATGGAGGGTGGCCACGGGCCGCTTTCTATTGATTTGCTTGTGAAAATGAGATACTATGGACCCCGAGGAACGATGACGCAGCTCGAACACGCCCGCCAGGGGAGGGTCACCGCGGAGATGAAAGCGGTGGCGGCCAGTGAAAATATCGGGGAAACCGTGCTGATGGCAGCGGTCGCCGCCGGCCTGGCCGTCATCCCGGCCAACGTCAAGCACAACGACCTGCGCCCCATCGGCATCGGCAGGGGACTGAGAACCAAGGTCAACGCCAACATCGGCACCTCGGCCGATTTCCCCCGTCTGGAAGACGAGATGGTCAAGCTGCAGGCGGTCCTGGACTGCGGTTGCGACACGGTCATGGACCTGAGCACCGGCGGCGACATCACCGCCATCCGCCGCGCCCTGCTGGAACGCTCGTTCATCCCCTTCGGCAACGTCCCGGTCTATGAAATGATGATCGATGCGCCGCGCCGGGGAACGCCGTTCGTGTCCCTTTCGGCGGCGCAGATGTTGGACTACATTCGACGCCAGGCCGCCGACGGCGTCGATTTCATGACCATCCATGCCGGCCTGACCCGCCGGGCCATCGAGAAGCTGAGAAAGAAGCCGCGCCTGGCAGGGATCGTCTCCCGCGGCGGATCCATGCTGACCGCCTGGATGCTGCATAATGAAAGGGAAAACCCGCTCTATGACGGCTTCGACGAGGTGCTGGCCGTCGCCCGCGAGTTCGACGTCACCCTGTCGCTGGGTGACGGGCTGAGACCGGGCTCACTTGCCGACGGCAGCGACTGGGCCCAGCTGGAGGAACTGCTGACCCTGGGCGAACTGGTGCAGCGCGCGCGCCGAGCCGGCGTGCAGGTCATGGTCGAGGGCCCGGGCCACCTTCCCATTCAGCAGGTGGAGATGAACATCCGGCTGCAGAAGGAGGTCTGTGCCGGGGCGCCTTTTTACGTCCTGGGGCCCGTGGTTACCGACGTCGCTCCCGGCTATGACCATGTCACCGCCGCCATCGGCAGTGCCCTGGCCGGGGCCGCCGGGGCCGATTTCCTCTGCTACGTCACGCCGGCCGAGCACCTGGGCCTTCCCGGGGAGCAGGAGGTGCGCCAGGGGATCATGGCCTCGCGCATCGCCGCCCACGTCGCCGACGTGGCCAAGGAGCTGCCCGGCGCCCTGGACTGGGACCGGCGCATGGCCGAGGCGCGCCGGAACCTGGACTGGGCCGGCCAGGAGGCGCTTTGCCTTGATCCCGGCATGTTCCGGCGCATCCGCGAGCGACGCGGATCGCGGACCGATGCCTGCTCCATGTGCGGCGATTTCTGCGTGTACAAGATCCTGGACAAGTACCGGCTATGAACAACGAGTTCTCCCTGACGTTCCACGGCGTGCGCGGCAGTTACCCGGTGCCGGGGGAGGCAACCCGGCGCTACGGCGGAAATACCTCCTCGCTGCTGTTCGAGATTGCCGGGCAGGTCGTGATCTTCGACGCCGGCACCGGCATTATCCAGGCCGGGCGCTGGCTGGACGGCCGCCTGCGTTCCGGCCAGGCCGTGCACGTCTTCCTGACCCACCTGCACAGCGACCATATCATGGGTCTGCCGTTCTTCGCCCCCCTGTTCAATCCCGAGGTCACCGTCGTCGTCCACTGCCCCGAGAGCGGTGGCGCCGAATCGCAGCGGGCGCTGGAGGCGCTGTTCATCCCTCCCTATTCGCCGATCACCCTGCGGGGCATCAAGGCCCGCCTCGATTTCCAGCCGCTGGCGGCGTCCAAGGAGGTCTCGACGCTGGAGCTGGAGAACGGTGTCGAGGTGGCGCACATCATGCACGATTCGCACCCGCGGCAGGGAGTGTTCATCCTGCGCATCGCCTGCGGCCGGCGCCGAGTGGTCTATGCCACCGACGTGGAAAGCCCCGGAGGCTTTGATCCGGTCGTCGGCGGCTTCATCGCCGGCGCCGACCTGCTGGTCCACGATTCGCAGTATTTCGAGCGGGATTATTTCAGCGCGACCGATCCCCGGGCCGGATTCGGGCACAGCACCGTCGCCATGGCCGCGAACAACGCCCTGCGCAGCGGGGTGAAGCGGCTGTTCCTGTTCCATTTTGATCCCCGCTACTCCGATGCCATGCTGGAAGAGATGCTGACCCAGGCGCGACAAATATTCCCCGCCAGTGCCTTGGCCCGTGAGGGGGAAAGAATCGACATAAAATAAGGAGACAGCCATGTCCGGACACTCGAAATGGAGCTCGATCAAGCATAAGAAGGCCGCCACCGACGCCAAGCGGGGAAAGATGTTCACCCGCTTCATCCGCGAGCTGACCATCGCCGCCCGCAGCGGCGGCGGCGATCCCAACGCCAACTCGCGGCTGCGCCACGCCATCGAGGGGGCGCGGGCGGTCAACATGCCCAGCGACAACATCAAGAAAGCCATCCAGCGCGGGACCGGGGAGCTGGAAGGGGTCAGTTACGAAGAGCTGTCCTACGAGGGCTACGGCCCGGGAGGCGTCGCCATCCTGGTCGACGCCATGACCGACAACAAGAACCGCACCGTGTCCGAGGTGCGCCACGTCTTCAGCAAGTACAACGGCAACCTGGGGGAGCAGGGCTGCGTCTCCTGGATGTTCACCCGCAAGGGTGTGATCCTGGTGCCGCAATCGGCCGCCGGTGAGGACGAGCTGATGGAGATCGTCCTGGATGGCGGCGCCGAGGACATGGTCAAGGAGGGGAGTTCCTTCGAGATCACCACCGCCCCCGAGGACTTCGACAAGGTCCACGAGGCCCTGAAGGCCAAGAACATCGCCGTCGAATCGGCCGAGATCGCCAAGGTCCCATCCACCACCATCAAGCTGGAGGGCAAGCAGGCCGAACAGATGCTCAAGCTGCTCGAGAAGCTGGAGGAACTGGACGACGTCCAGAACGTCTGGGCCAACTTCGACATCGCCGACGAGGAAATGGAAAGGGCCGGCAAGGAATAATGCTGATCCTGGGTCTGGATCCCGGCTCCCTGCGCTTCGGCGTCGGCCTGGTGGAGAAGGAGAGGCGGCGCTTCACCTATGTCCACTCGGAGACCATTCGCCTCCGGGAGCGGGATTTCCTGGCTCGCATGCAGGCGCTGTGGGACCGCCTGGACGCGCTGACCACGGAGTTCCCCGCCGAAGAAGCCGCCATGGAAGAGGGCTTCCTCGGCAAGAACATCCGCTCCATGTCGCAGCTCTCCACGGTGCGTGGCGTCGCCATGGCCGCCGTGCTGAAGCGGCGGCTGCCCCTGCGCCTCTATGCCCCGCGCCAGATCAAGCTGGCCCTGACCGGCTATGGCAACGCCGAGAAGGATCAGGTGGCCAGGATGGCCTCGCTGCTCCTGAGCATCCGGAGCCGGAAGATCGGCCTCGACGAGAGCGACGCCCTGGCCGTGGCCTATTGCCACGGCGTGAGCCTCGGATGATCGCCGCGGTGCGCGGGACGGTCTTCCGGATCAGCCCCGGGCGTGTCGCCGTGGACACCGGCCGCGGCGTGATCCTGCAGCTGGTCGTTCCCGTTTCCTGCTTCCCGCAACTGAGCCAGGGCCAGGAGGTCCTGCTGCACGCCGTCCTGAAGATCAAGGACGAGGACCCGGTCCTCTACGGTTTCCTGGACACGGGGGAGAAGGCGCTGTTCGAGAAGCTGTTGGCGGTCTCGGGCATTGGCGCCAAGATCGCCATGGCCTGCGTCTCCTCTCTCTCGCCCGACGAATGGCGGACGGTGGTCGCCGGCGCCGACGTGGCGCGCATCGCGGCCATCCCCGGCATCGGCCGCAAGACCGCCCAGCGCATCGTTCTGGAGCTGACCGGCAAGCTGGATGTGGAACCGGGCGCCCCCGATCTCATGGGCGGGCTGGCGGCCGACCTGGTTTCCGCCCTGGTCAACCTCGGCTATCCCATCAAGGGAACCCGCGAGGCCGTCGGCCGCCTGCTCAAGGAACATCCCGGGCGCACCGATTTCGAGGCCCTTTTCAAGATGGCGCTGCGGAAGGTCAAGCCATGAGGGCCGAGAACGTCACCACCCCCGTCGAGCGCAGCGAGGACACGGCGCCGGAACAGCGCCTACGGCCGTCGCGTCTGCGCGAGTTCAGCGGCCAGAAGCGCAAAGTGGCCAACCTGAAGACCTACATCAAGGGGGCGCGCCAGCGCGGCGAGGCGCTCGACCACGTTTTGCTGGACGGCCCGCCCGGCCTGGGCAAGACCACCCTGGCCCACATCGTCTCCGCCGAGATGGGGGTGGGGATCAAGTGCACCTCGGGCCCGGTGCTGGAGAGGAAGGGCGACCTGATCGCCGTCCTGACCGACCTAGAGATGCACGAGGTACTTTTCATCGACGAGATCCACCGCCTGCGCACCGCCCTGGAGGAGATCCTGTACAAGGCCATGGAGGATTTCCAGATCGACGTGGTCATCGGCCAGGGTCCGGGGGCCAAGACTGTCTCCCTGCACATCAATCCCTTCACGCTGGTCGGCGCCACCACCCGGGCCGGCCTGCTCTCCAACCCGTTGCGCAATCGCTTTGGAATCACGTGCCACCTCGATTTCTACTCGGCCGGCGAGCTCGAGGAGATCATCGGCCGCAGCGCCGCCATCCTTGGCCTGCCCATCGACGTCGCCGCCGTCCGGGCCGTGGCCGAGCGCTCGCGGGGCACGCCGCGCATCGCCAACCGCCTGCTGCGCCGCCTGCGCGATTTCGCCCAGGCCCAGGGCAAGGCCGGCGTCGACCTCGCCGTCGCCGAGGCGGCCTTCGCCGCCCTGGAGGTCGACGAGGCCGGTTTCGACGAGGTGGACCGCAAGATCCTGCTGGCCGTCATCGACAAGTTCTCCGGGGGCCCGGTGGGCATCACCACCCTGGCCACCTCGGTGCAGGAGGAACGCAGCACTCTGGAGGACATCTACGAGCCATTCCTGATCCAGGAGGGCTTCCTGCAGATCACCCCGCGCGGACGCCTGGCCACGGAGAAAGCCCTGCGCTATTTCGGAAAAGAGGTCCGCGCGCCCCAGAAAAGACTATTATAATCGTACCCTCATGACGCCTGACGGCTGCCGTCGGCATACATAGTTTAATAATTTGAGCTTCCAGGCTTGCCCGGTCCCAAATCTGATCTTTTCGTGCAACTTTTGCGTCGCGATGTTCGTTTATCTTTATGAGAACAAGGCCGGGCCCCGTCGTTGCGGGACGAGACGGACTTCACGGAGGAACAACGTGAGTAAAAAGACGGGATTGAACGTGGTATGCATGATGGGCATTTCCCTGCTGGGTGCGCTGGCGCTGGCGGCAGCGAAGCCCGTCGTGGACCCGGGCGGCCCGGCGGCGGTCGTCACCGTCCACCGGACCGAGACGCCGCCGGTCCTCGACGGCAAGCTCGATGATCCACTGTGGCAACAGGCCACGCGCTTCGATGCCTTCGTCACATTCAAGCCCGATTTCGGCAAGCCGACCTCGGAGAAGACTGTGGTGATGATGACCTACGACCGCAAACACATCTATTTCGCCTTCGACTGCCGGGACAGCGAACCGGCCAAGATCAAGGCCGCCATGTCCAAGCGGGACGGCATCGACATGGACGACTGGATCGGCGTGGTGCTGGACACCTTCGGCGACAAGCAGGGCGGCTACCTGTTCGAGGTCAACCCGCTGGGCGTGCAGCTCGACGGCATGATCAACGCCGACGGCAACGGCGACGCCAGCTTCGACACCGTCTGGGAGAGCAAGGGGCTGATCCACAACGGGGGATACAGTGCCGAGATCGCCGTGCCCTTCAAGAGCCTGCGCTACCCCTTCAAGAAGAAAATCGTCATGGGCCTGCTGGTCTCGCGCTACATCGGGCGCAAGTCGGAGCAGACCAGCTTCCCGGAGCTCAGTCCCGAGGGCGGCTCCATCATGGGCCAGTCGCAGATGATCGAGCTGAACGACATCACCTTCGAGCGCCCGGTGGAATTCATTCCCGCCGTCACCTACAACCAGACCGACGTCCAGCGCGGCGGTGCCATGGATTCCCTGGGGAATAACACCGATTTCAGCCTGACGGGGAAGCTGGGTCTTACCTCCAACTTGACCCTGGACGCCGCCTACAATCCCGACTTCAGCCAGGTCGAAGCCGATGCCGGGCAGATCGACGTCAATCTCCGCTATTCGATCTATTATTCGGAAAAGCGCCCCTTTTTCCTGGAGGGCATGGAGAATTTCAACTTTGCCACGGCCATGGAGCAGAACACCGTCGGAGCGGTCGTGTACACCCGCACCATCGCCGATCCGCTGCTGGGGCTGAAGCTGACGGGAAAGGTCGGCAGCCGCAACGTCCTCTCCGGCATCTTCGCCCTCGACGAGTTCCCCGGCGACCTGGCCGCCGAGGAGGGCGACCTCGAGCGCAGCGGCCGCAACGCCGCCATCACCATTCTGCGCTACAAGCGGCAGCTGGGCAAGGACAGCTACCTCGGCGGCTTCTTCACCAACCGCAGCTTCGCCGGCGACCGCAACACCGTCGGCGGCATTGACGGACGCTGGCGGCTGAACAACACCAGCTTCCTGGAATACAGCGCCCTCGGCTCCTTCAGCCGCGATGAACGCGCCGCCGCGGACGAGCCGGGGCACTACCTGGGCCTGCGCTACAACCTCAGCAACCGCCACTGGAACGCCGAGTTGGGCCTCTTCGACCTGAGCGAGAATTTCCGCATCGACAGCGGCTACATCACCCGCACCGGCATCACCATGGTGCCGACGTTCATCATGTACTCCGCCTATCCGCAGTCCAAGCTCTTTCAGAAGATCGACGCTTTCTGGTGGGGCTACCACCTGCTGGACAAGCCCAGCGACCTCTTCGAGACCTACAACCATCTGGTGCTGCGGCTGAGCATGCCGCGGCAGTCGCAGGTGCGTTTCGACGCCATCCTGGGCAACGAGATCTTCGCCGGCCGGCGCTTCAGCCTCAGCGGCTGGCGCGTGCGCGGCTACACCCAGCTATTCAAGCAGCTGTACCTGGAGGGAGGCTACCGGCGCTCGGACCGGATCTATTACGACGCGGAAACGCCCTTCCAGGGACGGGGTAATACGGCCGATCTCTACCTGCTCTTCCAGCCCTTCGAGAAGCTGAGCACCTCGCTGGGGCTCTCGTATTACGATTTCTACCGTTCGAGCGACAACGAGAAGGTCTACGATTACACAATCTGGCGCAGCCGCACCACCTTCCAGCTGAACCGCTACCTTTTCTTCCGCGCCATCGTCGAGTACAACAACTACTGGAAGAAGATCAACGCCGACTTTCTGGCCTCGTTCAACTACATCCCCGGCACCGTCATCTACCTCGGCTACGGCTCGGCCTACGAGAAGATCAAGTGGAGCCACGAGGACCGCGAGTACTTCCCCGGCGACGATTATCTCCAGACCCGGAAGAGCTTTTTCTTCAAGGCGTCGTATCTCTGGAGATTCTAGGAGCCAGCGGCTCGGCGAGCGGCAGACGGCCGACGGCGTACGGTTCAAGCCCTCCAGGGAAGAAAGCGGGAAAACAAAGGGAAGGCAGAGTGGGAAAGAAGAAGCACGGAGAAGGCTTTTTTCCCTTTTTCTTCCCTCATTCCTCCCTCTCTCTTCCCTGGGTCTTCCATGAGCTTGCTTTTCTGCCTCCCACCGTCAGCCGTACGCCGTAAGCCGTATGCCGAGCTCAGCCTTTACTATTTCATGCCCGGCGCCTATAATCGGCCCATGATGGACCTCGTGCGGAAATGCCTGGTCGAGATCGTGCGCCTGGCGCTGGAAGAGGACCGGGTACGCGACGACGTCACGACTGGATCGCTGCTCGGCCTCGACGGCCCGGCCCGGGCCGAGCTACGCGCTAAGGAGGCCGGCGTCATCTCCGGCATCGAGGCCTTCGAGGAAACCATGCGCCAGGTGGACGCCGGCCTGGAGGTCGAAGTCTTCGCCGGCGACGGCTGCCAGGTCGAGGCGGGCGATCTGGTCCTCGAGGTCAGCGGCCGCGAAAGCTCCATCCTGAGGGGCGAGAGGACGGCGCTCAACTTCCTGCAGCGCCTGAGCGGGGTGGCCACCCTGACCCGGCGCTTCGTCAAGAAGCTGGAGCCCTTCGGGGCGCTCCTGCTCGACACCCGCAAGACGACCCCCGGC
>JAFGST010000098.1 GCA_016934475.1 Candidatus Aminicenantota bacterium
CCCGACCAGGCGCCGCCGCGCTTGCCGGGGCGGGGGTGGAAGTCCATGTACAGCAAGCCCACATGGGCGCCATCGGCCTCCTGGACCTCGTAGACCAGGACTTCGGGATGGTAGCGCGGCAGGTCGTCCCGCCTGAGGAAACGCAGGCCGTACAGCTTTTCGCAGAGGGCGAAGATGCCCTGCTTCACGTTCTCCAGGGAGAAATAGGGCCGGAGCAGCGTGTCGTCGAAGGTGTACTTCTCCTGGCGCAGCTTTTCGGCGTAGTACCACCAGTCCCATGAGGCCAGGCGGAAACCGCCTTTCTCGCGGTCGATGATCGCCTGCATCTCGGCCTCTTCCATCCTAGCCCTTTTCAACGCCGGCGTCCACAGCTTCTGCAGGAAGTCCATGACCGTGGCCGGGTCCTTGGCCATGCGCTCCTCCAGGACGAAATGGGCGTAGGTTGGGTAGCCGAGCATCCGGGCGCGTTCGGCGCGCAGGCCGATGATTTTTTTGACGATCTCCTTGTTGTCGTTGGCGTTGTCGCGGTCCCCGCGCGCGACGTAGGCGAGGTACAGCTTCTTCCGCAGGTCGCGCCGCGTCGAGTACTGCAGGAAGGGAATCCAGCTGGGTTTCTGCGCCGTGAACACCCATTTCCCTGGCAGTTTCATGGCCTGGGCCGTTTCGGCCGCCGTGGCGACGATGCCCTCGGAGAGCCCGCCCAGGTCGGATTTTCTCTCGATGACGATATAGGAGGAGTTGGTTTCGGCCAGCAGGTTCTCGCCGAACTTCAGCCCCAGCAGGGAAAGCTCGCGGTTGAGGTCGCGCAGGCGGGCCTTGCCGGCCTCGCCCAGCAGGGCGCCGCTGCGAATGAAGCCCTTGGTGGTGTTCTCCAGCAGATAGCGCTCCTCGGGAGTGAGCGTCAGCCCGCCGCGCTGGGCGTAGACCGCCTGGACGCGGGCGAAAAGCTTCTCGTTCAGGCTGATGTTGTCGCGATGGGCCGACAGCAGGGGCGAAATCTGGCGGGCCAGGGCCTGCAGGTCGGGATTGGTCTCGGCGCCCAGCAGGGCGTAGAAAACGGCGGCGACGTCGCTCAGGAAGATACCGCTGTGGTCCATGGCGGCGATGGTGTTGGCGAAAGTCGGCGCTTCCGGATCGGCGATGATGGCGTCGATCTCGGACTGTTGGCGCCGCATGCCCTCCTGGAAGGCAGGCAGGTAGTGCTCCTTGGTGATCTTGTCGAAGGGGGGCACCCGGAACGGCGTGGCGCGCTCCAGGAAGAACGGGTTGTCTGTCTGCGTCTCCTGGGCGCCCAGCGGCTGCAGCCCCAGCAAGACCATGGCCAGCACCACGCCGGTTCGAATCCAAGTTCCCTTTTTCATGGTTTTCTTCCTCCTTGATCGGGCAGAGCCCCTATTCAGCGGCACGGCAGCAATCGCCGTTACTGTAGCGCCAATGCCACGGCTTGTCAATTTCCTGCTGCGCCGCGGGCGGATTTCTGCTACCATGGGGGAGTGGGAATGCGAGGAGCAGCAGGGCATGCCGATCTTGTGGCTGGGCGAAACGCGTGATTTCCCGCCGGCGGAGCGGGCCCGGCGCGACGGGCTGCTGGCCGTCGGCGGCGGCCTCGAGCCGCGGCGCCTGCTGCGCGCCTACGGCCGGGGTATCTTCCCCTGGTACGAGGAGGGGCAGCCCATCCTGTGGTGGTCCCCGGCCCCGCGCTTCGTCCTTTTTCCCGCCGAATTCCACGCCGGGAGCACACTGAAGAAGGTCCTGCGCCGGGGGGATTTCCGCTTCCGCTTCGACCACGCCTTCGGCGCCGTCGTCGAGTGTTGCGCCCGGCCGCGGCCCGGCCAGCCGGGAACGTGGATCACCCCGGACATGCGCGCGGCCTACCTCCGGCTGCACCGGCTGGGCTACGCCCATTCTCTGGAAGCATGGATCGGCGGTGACCTCGCCGGCGGCGTTTATGGCGTCGTGCTGGGAAACTGCTTTTTCGCCGAGTCGATGTTCCATTGTGCGAACAACGCCTCCAAGGCCGCCCTGGCCGTGCTGGCCGCGACGCTGCACAGGATGGAGTTCGTCCTCATCGACTGCCAGGTGCCGACGCCGCACCTTGCCGCCTGGGGAGCGCGCTCCATCCCGCGCCGCCGCTACCTGGAACTCGTGCGCCAAGGACTGCGCTTTCGCACCTTGAGGGGAAGCTGGGCCGGGATCGAGCTGGCGCACGTAGGAATTCCTGGGCAATCGGCGCCCGGCATGATGCGGGCAATCGTGACGCGTAACAGATAGCAGCAGCAGCGAAACGAAGCTCAGGGAAGACAAAGGGAAGTCAGAGGGAAGAATGAGGGAAGAGAGAGTGGGAAAAGCCCTGTGAGAAAAGGCCAAAGATCGATCCATGCGGTTCCTTGTCACTTCGCTCGATGAAAAAATACTCGTCACGCGTCACGCGTTACGCGTCACGGTGTCTGCGTTGCCGGATAAGGTTTTCTGTGTTATGGTACGGCCGTAAACCCGATGAGGAAATTAAAAGACCGCTTGCACGATCTTGAAGGGAAAGGCATCCAGGACGAATGGCGCAAGCTGGATGGCGAGGGAGGCCTCTCGACCCGGGAAAAATTGGACCAACTCGTTCGCCGCAACCTCAAACAGGACGGCAGGGCCCCGGTCGCGGGTTCCCGCCCACTGGAGCCCCGCAAACCGGAAGCAATGGCAGAGCCCTTCCTGGTCAAGGAGTTCACCTACTCCCTGGACGGCCGCTACGGCAAGGTGCGCCTGGGCGACTGGCTCTTCCTGAAGACCGGTGCCCTGGCGGTGATCGCCGGCAGCGATGAGTTCGCCGCCGTCGATCCGCGGCGGGTGGTCTTCTTCGACAGCGAGACCACCGGCCTGGCCGGGGGGACCGGTACCGTTCCCTTCATGCTGGGATTCGGCTTCTTCGCTGAGCAGGCCTTCCAGGTGCGGATCTTCGTGCTGCTGGGCCTGGAGCGGGAAGGGGAGTTCCTGGATGCCGTGGCCCGCTTCCTGAAGGAGAAGGAATTTTCCGCCGTCGTGACCTATAACGGCAGGGCCTTCGACCTGCCCTTGCTGGAAACCCGCTACGTCCTGCAGCGCCGGCGCTCTCCGCTCCAGGGGATGCCCCACCTCGACTTCTTATTCCCGGCCCGCACCATATGGCGCAACACTTTCGACTCGCGCAAGCTGGGCTACCTGGGCGAAATGCTGCTGGGCCTCTCGCGCGACGACGACGTCGACGGCAGCGATATTCCGGCCCTCTATTTCAGCTTCCTGCGCCACCAGGCCTTCTCGCTGATCGATCCCGTCGTGGAGCACAACGCCATGGACCTGGTCGGGCTGGCCGCCGTCCTGCTGCTAGGAGTCCTGTATCTCGACGACCATTCCCTGACCGGGGACGGCGGGGAGATCTTCGGCCTGGGCCGGGTCTGCGAGCGGGCGGGGCTGCTGGGGAGGGCCGAGGAATTCTACAAGATCGCCCGGCAGGTCAGTGCCCGCTCCGACGTCGGCGCCCTGGCCACGAGGCGCCTCTCCGTGCTGCTGAAGAAGAAGAAGCTGTACGGCGAGGCGCTGGAACTTTGGCAGCAGCTCGCCGCCGCCCACGACGTCCAGGCCCAGCGGGAGCTCTCGGTCCATTTCGAGCATCGCCAGCGCGATTTCTCCATGGCCCTGCGCTATGTCGAGCAGGCCATCGGCGAGGGCGGCCTCACCCCGAGCCGGCGGCGCGAGATGGAGAAACGCCTGCAACGCCTGCAAAGGAAGATCGCCCAGCTCGAGGAAAAAGACGGACTATCGTGACGCGTAACGCGTGACACGTGACAGGGAACGGCTAAAAAGAGCGATCTTTCGTGACAACCAACACCCCTCAAGATCCCGACGAGGAGAGGGGCTGTGACAAGAAACGGCAACCGGGCGAATTCCTGCATGGAAAAACGATTTTCATCCTAACTGAGTTTCCTGATCCGGATTCCCCGGCCTGAAGCTTGTTCCGGATCTGTCCGCTAGTCCGCCACTTTGCGGCTTCACGTCACGCGTTACGAGTCACGTGTCACGAAAGCTCGAGGTCAGTCCTTCTGGCTCCGGTGCCTCAGGTACTCGATCAGCGCCGGCAGCACCGATATGAGGATGATGGCCAGGATCACCACCGAGAAATTCCGCTTGACCAGCGGCAGGTTGCCGAAGAAATAGCCGCCGAAGACGAAGATGGCCACCCAGGCGACGCCGCCGACGACGTTGTAGCTGATGAAGCGCCAGTAGGTCATACGGCCGATCCCGGCCACGAAAGGCGCGAAGGTGCGGATGATGGGGATGAAGCGGGCCAGGATGATGGTGATGCCCCCGTATTTCTCGTAGAAGGCATGGGTCTTGTCCAGGTGTTCCTTCTTGAGGAAGCGCACTTTTTCCCGGGTGAAGATCCTCGGGCCCACGGCGTGGCCGATCCAGTAGTTGACCGTATCGCCGATGATGGCCGCCGCCCCTAGAACCAGGAACAGCCAGTAGGGCTTCAGCGGGCTGCCGGGAGTGGCGGCCAGGGCGCCGGCGGCGAACAGCAAAGAGTCCCCGGGGAGGAAGGGAGTGACCACCAGCCCGGTCTCGCAGAAGACGACCAGGAACAGGATCAGGTAGGTCCAAAGCCGGTAGGTGACGATGAGCGAGTTGAGGTGGGCGTCCAGGTGCACGACCAGGTCGATCAGTTCAGAGATCAGTTCCATGTGTTCTCCACGGGAAGGACGGTGCGGCGTGGCACCCGGCGCGGATGCGGCGAAGGCCCATCTTACCCGAAGAAGGACCGAGCTGTCAAGGGCGGCGCAGGACGCGTCCGGTCGCGCGCCAGGAGCTCCGCAGCCACGAGTGTCCGTCGACGCGGAATTCGCTGAACGGCGGCAGGTACCAGTTCCTCCAGTCGTCCCGCGTCCAGGTGTAAAAGTAGAACCAGCGGGGGCGCGCCGCCGTTTCCGGGACGGTGAAAATGGACTCCCCCGGGCAGTCGGCCGCGATCCGCAACTCGGAGAACACCGTCTTGGCGATGTCGCCGAGGCTCACCGGTGCATCGGAGATCTCCAGCCCCCCCCGGGAATGGAACGGCTTGGCCAGCAGCAGGGGATTGGCCGCCGCGATCACGGTGTCGGGAACCGTGCCGGGGCCGCCCGGGTCATGCTTCCACCGCTCGGGAAAGACCCGACCCAATTGGCCGCGCGGATGGCCGTGGTCGCCCATGAGCAGGATGAGCGAGCGGTCGAACAGCCCATGATCGGCGAGCAGGGAGAAGAAGATGCGGACCAGCTTGAGCTCGCCGCGCACGATCCGCTTCCAGTTGGCCCGCGTGGGAGCCAGGCGGGCGGGCTCGAAATTCTCGTCCATGCGCCAGGGAGGGTGTACCCCCATCAGGTGGTAGAACTTGAAGACCGGCTTCCGGCGCCGGGCGGAGATGGAATGGATCGCCCGATACACGAAATTGACGTCCGGGATCTTCAGGGAGGCGTTCGAGAATCCCCGGCGCCGGGTGTCGGCCCCGAAGGCCTCCCGCAAGGCATGGCGAATGGCCCTGGGCCTACTTGAATTCCGCCTGGCCCTGTGCTTCCCGCTCTCGTCCGCCGCCGCCCGGCCGGCGAAAGGGAAAAAGAACGGCTTTGCGGGCAGCCGCTCGCTCAGGAACCATTTCTGCTCGTTGTACACGAGGCGCTTGGCGAAGTGGGGCAGGCAGCGAAAGAGGGCGACATCCATGAACATCCCGAAATCGGACCAATAGAACGGGTAGCGCCTTTTTCTGACATTGGCCGCCATGGTCGGATCAACGGATACGACCTTCAGGCTCGCCGGGAAAAGGTCGGTCTCGATCCCGTTCCGCGTCAAGCCCTGGGGGAGGGCCGAGGGCGAGCGGAAGGCCCTTTCGATGAACGACTGGATGGGCTCGGAATTGTCATAGTACTTCCCGGTCAGGATGAGCGGCACCGAGGCGTAGGTGACTGGAAATCCCCCCAGGTTGTTGCGGAAGTAGGTGAAACCGGCGAACAATTCCCGGATGGCGGGGTCCTCGTCCAGCATCTCCTGGAACAGGTCGGACTGGAAGCAGTCGAGCACGAGCACGATGACGTTTTTTTCCCGGGAAAAATCGAACTGCCTTTCCTTGGCGAACGAATAGTCCAGGTACTTGGGCAGCGGAGGCGTGGAAAGGAAATAATAGACGCCGGTCAGCAGCTGCAGCGCGAGCAGCGCCCAGGCCGCGCCCTTCAGCAGGCGCGAGAAGAAGTCGAGCTTCCATTGGCTCAGCGCCAGCACGGCCAGCCAGACGGCGCCGTCCAGAAACCCGAAGGCGACCATCTCCCCCCAGGGGATCTGGCGGCCGTCAAGCGGTCCGTAGCTCCAGACCAAGACGTAGCTCTGCAGCCAGAGCAGCAGGCCGAAGGCGAACAACAGAACGTGGGCGCGCCGACGCAGGGAGGAGCGGGCGGGGACAAGGGCGAGCGCGGCCAGCAGCAGCAGCGAGGAGGCCGCGGCCAGCAGCAGAAGGAAGAGCAGCAGGCCGGGGAACTGCAGGTCGAATTCCAGGGAGTTGGTCAGGTATAGCTGCAGGGGAACGAAAAAGAAGAGCGTGAACGAGAACAGCAGCGTTGCGGCCACGGATGTTGACAGGTTCTCCTTCACGTCAGGCTCCAGCACGGTTTATTTCCCTTTTTCCCGGGGAACAGCGAAAAAAGCATGATCGGCATGCACCATTGTAGCCGGATCGCGGCTTCGTGTCAAACAGGTGTCGGATTCCAGCATGCACCTGAAATGGTTCAGCGAGCGCAGCCGCAGGCGCACCACGGGCGGCCGGGTTGATTTTTGCGCTCCGCTATGCTACATTTCCTCTATGTTAGAGCTCAATTCTTCCTTCATCTGGATATTTTTCCTGGTTTGGATTCTCTACCTGTCGCTCAATCGAATCTTCTTCCGGCCCATCGGCAGGGTGATCCACGAGCGGGAGGCGAAGATCAACGCCGACTCCGAGCGTCAAAGGCTTTTGCTGTCCCAAATCGAGGAACGCACGCAGACCGTGGAAAACCGGCTCGGCGAAGCCCGCCGGGAGGCCCTGCGCATCCGGGAAGAACTCCTGCGCCGGGGGGATGACCTCCGCTCCCGCGCCGTGGCCGAGGCCAGGAAGAAGGCCGCCCGCCTGCTTCAGGAGCAGATGGCCCAGCTGGAGAGCGAGATCGTCGCGGCCGAGCGCACCCTGCAAAAGCAGGTCGCCGATTTCAGCGAAACGATCAAAAAAGCCTATCTATGAGAAAGAAAAGGTTCGTGCCGCTCCTGTTTCTGGCCCTGGCCCCGGCGCTGGGGGCCGTCGCCGAGGCGGGAGAAGCGCACATCGATTGGTTCAACCTGCTGGGCAAGGTATTCAATTCCGCCGTACTATTCGGCGGACTGATCCTCCTGCTGCGCAAGCCGCTGATCCAGATGCTGTCCCGCAAGAGCGCGAGCATCCACGAGGACATCGTCGAGCGCGAAAAGAGCCTGGCCCAGAGCGAATCACGCCTTGAGGAGATCGGCCGCCGCCTGACCGCCGTGGCCTCGGAAGTTGAGGCGATCAAGGGTTCCGCCGAGGCGGCAGGCAGGGAGGAGATGGAGCGGCTGCAGGAGGCGGGACGGCTCGAGGCCGAGCGCATCGTCGCCCTGAGCGAGGAAGAGATCCGCCAGCGGGTCGCCGCTGCCGTGCGCCAGGTCCGGGGACGCATCGCCGACCTGGCCATCGAGCGCGCAAAGAAGGACTTCGCCGCCGGACTGAACGAGAGCGCCCAGCAGAAAATCATCGAGCGCAACATCGATGCCTGCCGAGGACTGGATGAAGGAAAGTAGCCTGGTCAAGCGCTATGCCAAGGCCCTAGTGATGGCCATGGACGACGAGAACGAGTTCCGCCGAGTCCAGGGTGAATTGGGCGCCTTCCTGGAACTGCTCGCCGCCGACGAAAAGCTGAGGGTCGGCCTGGGGACCTTCCTGGTCCAGACGGCGGAAAAGCGCAAAGCGCTAAAGATCGTCGCCGAGCGGATGTCCCTGCACCCCAAGACCCGCCAATTCCTGCTGACGGTGATGCTCGAAAACCGCATGTCCTACCTGGGGACCATGGTGCGCGGCCTGGCCGATGCCTGGTACGAGGCCCGGGGCATCGAGAGGATTACGGTGGCGTCGGTCGTTGAACTGACCGCCAAGCAAAAGGAGCGGCTGCGCCGCAACCTGGAAGCGGCGCTGTCAAGGAGCGTGGCGCTGGAATTCGGGCTGGACGCGGATCTCATCGCCGGGATCCGTCTCGGCCGCGGGTCGGTGCAATACGACTTCTCTCTGGCCGGCGGCCTGAAAAAACTCCGCGAAACGCTAGCAGGGGAAAGGTAAATGCTCATCAAAGTCGACGAGATCAGCGAATTGATCCGGCAGAAGATCGAGGGTTTCGCTTTCGATTTCAAGAAAGAGGAAACCGGGGTGGTGATATCCATCGGCGACGGCATCGCCCGCATCTACGGCCTGGACAACGTCATGTACAATGAACTCCTGGAGTTCCCCGGCGGAATCTTCGGCATCGCCCTGAACCTGGAGGAGGACAATGTCGGTTCCATCCTGCTGGCCGAAAGCCACCGGATCAAGGAAGGGGACATCGTCAAGAGGACGGGGCGGATCATCTCGGTGCCGGCCGGGGACGTCGTCATCGGCCGGGTGCTCTCCCCCCTGGGCGAGCCCCTGGACGAGAAGGAGGCCATCCGCTCCGAGATTTTCATGCCCATCGAGGCCCTGGCCCCGGGCGTGGTCGACCGCCAGCCGGTCAAGGAGCCCCTGCAGACGGGCATCAAGGCCATCGACGCCATGATCCCCATCGGCCGCGGCCAGCGCGAGTTGATCATCGGTGACCGCCAGACGGGCAAGACGGCCATCGCCCTGGACACCATCATCAACCAGAAGGGGCAGAACGTCGTCTGCATCTACGTGGCCATCGGCCAGAAGCAGTCGACCATCGCCCAGGTGGTCAAGGCCCTGAACGAGGCCGGGGCCATGGAATACTCCCTGGTGGTGGCGGCCTCAGCCTCCGACCCGGCCGCCCTGCAGTACATCGCCCCCTATGCCGGTTGCGCCATGGGCGAGTACTTCCGCGACCGCGGCCGCCACGCCCTGCTGGTCTACGACGACCTTTCCAAGCACGCCGCCGCCTACCGCGAGATCTCCCTGCTGCTGCGCCGCCCGCCCGGGCGCGAGGCCTACCCCGGCGACGTGTTCTACCTTCACTCCCGGCTGCTGGAGCGCGCGGCCAAGCTGAACGACGAGAAGGGCGGCGGCTCGCTGACGGCGCTGCCCATCATCGAGACCCAGGCCTCCGACGTCTCGGGCTACATACCGACCAACGTCATCTCCATCACCGACGGCCAGATCTACCTGCTGCCCGACCTGTTCAATGCCGGGCAGCGCCCGGCCATCGATGTCGGAATCTCGGTCTCGCGCGTCGGCGGCCACGCCCAGATCAAGGCCATGAAGCAGGTGGCCGGATCGCTGAAGCTGGATCTGGCCCAGTACCGCGAGCTGGAGGCCTTCACCCAGTTCGGTTCCGACCTGGACAAAACCACCATCGCCCAGCTGGCGCGCGGCCAGCGCCTCTCCGAGCTGCTGAAGCAGGACGAGGGCCGGCCGATGGCGGTGGAAAAGCAGGTGGTGGCCATTTTCGCCGGCACCCGCGGCCTGCTGGACGATCTGCCGCTGAACCGCGTGCGGGTCTTCGAGGAGGAGATGCTGGAGCACCTGCAGCGGAACCGGCCGCAGGTGCTGCGCGAGATCCGCGAGAAGAAGACCCTTTCGGCCGAGCTGCAGCAGGAGCTGCAGAAGCTGCTCGCGGAATTCAGCGCCGAGTTCAAGAAGGCCGACAATCCCTGATGGCAGGCAACCTGATCTTCCTGCGCCGACGCATCAAGTCGGTCAAGAACACCCAGAAGCTCACCAAGGCCATGAAGACGGTTTCCGCGGCCAAGCTGCGCCGCGCCACTTCCGAGCTGAAGCGCTCGCGGCCCTACCGCCAGAAGGTGGAGCAGCTGCTGCGGGACGCGGGACGCCGGGCCGACCTCGCCGCCGTCGCCTCCCAGCCGCTGCTTACGGGGAACGAGACGGGAGCGGTGCTGCTGGTGGTCGTCGCCGGAGACAAGGGGCTGTGCGGCGCCTTCAATTCCAACGTGCTGAAAAATGGCGAGGCGCGCTGCCGCGAGCTGGCCGCCGAGGGCCGGGAGATCGTACTGGTCACGGTCGGCACCAAGGCCACCCGCTTCTTCAACAAGAGGAAGATGGCCCCGAGGAAGGCCTACAACGGCATGATCGGGCGGCTGCAGTTCGGCGATGCCGAGCGCCTAGCCGCCGAGCTGCAGGCGCTGTTCCTGGACGAGGGCCTGCACAGCGTCGAATTCGCCTTCAGCGAGTATGTCTCGGCCTCGACGCAGCGCTTTGCCCTGCGCCGCCTCTTTCCGCTGTCGTGGGCCGGGACTCCAGCGCCCGGTATGGACGCGGAGGCCGAGGACTACATCTATGAGCCGGGAGCCGCCGCCGTCTTCCAGGCGCTGCTGCCGCGCTTCGTCGTCGCCTTCGTCTACCAGGTCCTGCTGCAGTCGGTGGCCGCCGAGCAGATGGCGCGCATGGTGGCCATGGACCTGGCCACGCGCAACGCCAGCGACATGATCCGCGCGCTGACCCTGCAGCTGAACAAGATGAGGCAGGCGGCCATCACCAAGGAGCTTCTGGAGATCATCACCGCCACCGAGGCCCTAAAGCAATAGGAGCGAACATGAGCAAGAAAGACGGGGAACGGAGCCATATCGGCAAGGTGATCGAGGTCATCGGGCCGGTCGTGGACGTCGAATTCGCCAAGGGGGATCTGCCGGCGATCTACAACGCCCTCGAGATCGTTTCCGACGGCTTCGCCAGCCCCCAGCCGATCCGCATCATCAGCGAGGTGCAATACCACCTGGGGGAGAATCGCGTGCGCACCATCTCCATGCATCCCACCGACGGCCTGGTGCGGGGCATGCAGGCCCGCGACACGGGCGGGCCCATCACCGTGCCCGTGGGCCGCGAGGTGCTCGGCCGGGTGATCAACGTCATCGGCGACCCCGTGGACGAGCTCGGCCCGATTAATGAGAAAAAACGCTACCCCATCCACCGCCCGGCGCCGTCGCTTGAGGAACAGGATACGCGCCTCGAGCTGTTCGAAACCGGCATCAAGGTCGTCGACCTGCTCGAGCCCTACCTGAAGGGCGGCAAGATCGGCCTCTTCGGCGGGGCCGGCGTGGGCAAGACCGTGCTCATCCAGGAGCTCATCCACAACGTGGCCACCAAGCACGGAGGTTTCTCGGTGTTCGCCGGGGTGGGCGAGCGCACCCGCGAGGGCAACGACCTGTGGCTGGAGATGAAGGAGTCGGGGGTCATCGAGAAGACGGCCCTGATCTTCGGCCAGATGACCGAGCCTCCCGGCGCCCGCCTGCGCGTGGCCCTCTCCGGACTGACCGTCGCCGAGTATTTCCGCGACGAGGAGAATCAGGACGTGCTGCTCTTCATCGACAACATCTTCCGCTTCACCCAGGCCGGTTCGGAAGTGTCGGCCATGCTGGGGCGCATGCCCTCGGCAGTCGGCTACCAGCCCAACCTGGCCTCGGAGATGGGGGAGATGGAGGAGCGCATCACGTCGACCAAGAAGGGGTCGATCACCTCGGTCCAGGCCATTTACGTGCCGGCCGACGACTACACCGACCCGGCGCCGGCCACGACCTTCACCCATTTGGACGCCACCACCAACCTTTCGCGGGCCCTGACCGAGATGGGCATTTACCCGGCCGTGGATCCCCTGGCCTCGTTCTCGCGCATCCTCGATTCCAAGATCGTCGGCAAGGAGCACTACCAGGTGGCCCGCCAAGTCAAGGAGGTGCTGCAGCGCTACAAGGACCTGCAGGACATCATCGCCATCCTGGGCATGGAGG
>JAFGST010000099.1 GCA_016934475.1 Candidatus Aminicenantota bacterium
GAAGCCAAGGCCGGCGGGGAGAATAAAAAGCCGGCCGGCGGCAAGGAGCCCCCACCGGCACTGCGCATCGATCTCGAGGGTTGCGAGGGCCGCGTCATGGCCTTTCCCCTGCCGAGCGGCGACTATGCCGCCCTGAAGGCCGTCGACGGCGGGATTCTCTACTTCAAGGAGAAGGAGATCCGCCAGTTCAAGCTGGAGGACAAGAAGGACAGCCTGGTGATCGGCGGCGTCGATTCGGGCGTGCTTTCCGCCGACGGCCAGAAGATCCTCTACCAGGCCAGGAACCAGTTCGGCATCGTCGGCCTGGGGGCCGATCAGAAGGCCGGGGACGGCGCCCTCGACCTCTCCCGGCTGACCATGAAGATCGATCCGCCGCGGGAGTGGGCGCAGATCTTCCGCGACGGCTGGCGCATCTTCCGCGACTGGTTCTACCAGAAGAACCTGCACGGCGTCGACTGGCAGGGAATCCTCGACAAGTATGCCCGCATGCTCCCGTCCCTGAGCCACCGCGCCGACCTCGACTTCATTTTCGGCGAGATGGTCGGCGAGGTCAACGCCGGCCACACCTACGTCAACTGGGGCGACTTTCCGCGTGTGCCGCGCATCGACACGGGGCTGCTGGGAGCCGAGCTCAAGGCCGACGAAAAGGCGGGGCGCTACCTGATCGCCAAGATCTACCCCGGCGAGAACTGGAACGAGGAGACGCGCTCGCCGCTGGATGAGCAGGGGGTGGGCGTGCAGGCCGGCGATTACCTCATCGCCCTCAACGGCTCCGATGTGACGATCAGGGACAATCCCTACCGCTTCCTGGAGAACACCGTCGGCCGCAAGGTCTCCATCAAGGTCAGCGCCCGGCCCGACGGCGCTTCGGCCCGCGAGTACTGGATCAAGCCGATCCAGAGCGAGCGGGGCCTATTTTACCTTGACTGGGTGCGCTCGCGCCGCGAGATGGTCGACCGCCTGTCGGGTGGCCGCATCGGCTACATCCACGTCCCCGACACCGCGACGCAGGGTAACCGCGAGTTGTTCAAGGGCATGTATGCCTACGGCCGCAAGGAGGCGCTGATCATCGACGCCCGCTACAACGGCGGCGGCTTCATCCCGGTGGTCATGGCCGAACTGCTGGCGCGCAAGACGCTGAACTACTGGGCGCGGCGCGGCCTGGAGATGAATCCCGATCCGGGCGTGGCCCACGACGGGTCCAAGGCGATGCTGATCAACGGCTATTCCTCGTCGGGCGGCGACGCCCTGCCCTATTATTTCAAGAAAAAGAAGCTCGGGCCGCTCATCGGCACCCGCACCTGGGGCGGGCTGATCGGCCTCTCGGGAAATCCCGACTTCGCCGACGGCGGCTCGCTCAGCGTGCCGACCTTCGGCTTCGTCGACGACCAGGGCCGCTGGGCGGTGGAGGGCGAAGGCGTCCACCCCGACATCGAGGTCGTCGACCGTCCCGAGCTTGTGGCCGCCGGCAAGGACCCCTGCGTCGAGAAGGCCGTGCAAGTGCTGCTCGAGGAGCTGAAGCGGCAACCCCGGGAGAAGCCGGCCGTGCCCGCCGAGCCCGACCGCTCCCGGTGGAAAGAGGAGGAAACCCGCTGAACCGGCCGCCGCGGCGGGGCGGAGTCCCGGGGCCCCCTCGTGCCGGGGCGAGGGGAAAAGCATTCCGCTCTGGGCAGGCCGCGCCGCACGCAGTTGACATTCAGTGGAAAATCCTTCACAATAGCCCCTTGGAAAGGGTCGCTTTCCAAAGATCAATCCCGAATGGTGAAAATGGAAAAGAAACTGTATTCGGTCGTCGCGGGCACGGGATCGTGCATCCCGGCCCGGCGTGTCCCAAACAGTGATTTCCTGGGATGGACTTTTTTTGACGCCAGCGGCGAAAAGCTGAAGAAGAGCAACCAGGAGACGATCGACAAGCTCGCCGAGATCACCGGCATCCGCGAGCGGCGCTACGCCTCCGACGACCAGCTGGCCTCGGACCTGGCCTTTCGGGCCGCCGCCGATGCCCTGGAGACATCCGGGGTCGACAAGGAGTCGCTGGACGCCATCATCGTCGCCCACAACTTCGGCGACGTGCGCCCCGGCAACGTCCGCTCCGACTTCGTCCCCTCGTTGGCCTCGCGGGTCAAGCACAAGCTGGCCATCGCCAACCCCCGCGCCGTCGCCTACGACCTGCCCTTCGGCTGCCCGGGCTGGCTGCAGGGCATGATCCAGGCGAATTACTACCTGAAGGCGGGGGACGGCAAGCGAACGCTGGTCATCGGCGCCGAGACCCTTTCCCGGATCAGCGACCCTCACGACCGCGACACCATGATCTACGCCGACGGCGCCGGGGCGACGATCCTCGAGGCGGTCGCCAGCGACCGACCCGTGGGCATCCTGGCCCACGCCGCCCGCACCGACGCCATCGAGCACGCCTTCATGCTCTGGATGGGACCCTCGTACGACCCCGCCCACCGTGGAGACGAGTTGTACCTGAAGATGGACGGCCACAAGCTCTACGAGTACGCCCTGAAGACCGTGCCCCTGGTGGCCAAGGAGAGCATCGAGAAGGCCGGGCTGGGCATCGCCGATATCAAGAAGGTGCTGATCCACCAAGCCAACGAAAAAATGGACGAGGCCATCCTCAAGCGCCTCTGCAAGATCTGCGGCGGCGAATACGATCCGGCGATCATGCCCATGACCATCTCCTGGCTGGGCAACAGCTCGGTGGCCACCGTGCCCACGCTCCTCGACCTGCTGCTCAAGGACAAGCTGGACGGCCACCGGGTGCGATCCGGCGACGCCATCGTCCTGACCTCGGTCGGCGCGGGCATGAACATCAACGCCGTCGTCTACCGCCTGCCCTGAGGGGTTGACAAGCGGCTTCTTTTATTTCACAATAACGTCATCCTGGATTTGCCGGCCGCGGCCGCCGTCAGAAGCCGGCAAACGGGCAACAATAAACAGCAAGGAGAATAAACCATGGGAACCAAAGGAAAGGAGATCGTGGGCGTCAATGTCGATGAGCTGATCAAGATGCTGAACAAGGCCTATGCCGACGAGTGGCTGGCCTATTACCAATACTGGGTGGGGGCCAAGGTCGCCGTCGGGCGCATGCGCGGCATCATCGCCGGAGAGCTCGAGGAGCACGCCACCGAGGAGCTGAAGCACGCCGTCATGCTGACCGAAAGGATCATCACGTTGGGCGGCACGCCGCTACTGACGCCGCAGGACTTGCTCAAGGAATCGGGCTGCGGCTACGATGCGCCTTCCGACCCCGACACCAAGAAGCTGGTGCAGCAGAACATCAAGGGCGAGCAATGCGCCATCATGACCTACAAGAAGATCCTGGACTACGTGGCCGGCAAGGATCCCATCACCTACCACATCGTCCTGGAGATCCTCGAGGACGAGATCGAGCACGAGGAGGACCTGGAGGCCATCCTGGCCGACATGACGGTTCCGGCCAAGTAAGCGCGATCCATCCCTTGCGGGCGCCGGCCGGGGATTGGCGATGATGCCCAGGGCGCGGGAGGTGCTGGGCCGTCCCCATCCCTTCGAGCCCACGCCCGCCGCCAATCTGCTCTACGGGCTTGGCTGCGGCCTCTTCGTCTTTCTTTTCTTCGCCGCGTTCGAGCCTTTCGGATTCTTCCTGCTGCCCGAGGCGCCGCGCCGGGCGCTCTACGTCGGCTACGGCCTCGTTACCGGCCTGGCCATCGCGCTCAACGGCCTTCTTCTGCCGCGGTTGCTGCCGCGCCTCTTCCGCGAGGAGCGCTGGAGCCTCGGCCGGCAGATCCTCTGGATGGGCTGGGTGACCCTGACCATCGGGCTGGGCTGCTACCTGCTCTCGGGGGCGCTGTGCGCCCAATACGGGCTTTCCGCCCACTGGGTGCGGATGCGGGTGATCGTGCTCGACACCTTCCTGATCGCCATCTTCCCGATTACGCTCATCTGCCTGGCCGACTCGGCCCGCCTGCTGCAGCGCAGCGCCCGTGTCGTCGCCGAGGCCAACCGGCACCTGGAGCGTCCGGCCGCCCCGCCGCCGGCCGCCGGCGCCGGAAGCATGCCGCAGGTCAGGATCGTGGGCGAAAACGACAGGGACGCCTGGTGCGTCGCCCTGGACGACATGCTGTTCATCCAGGCGGAGGAGAACTACGTCCGGCTGCATGCTTGCGGCGAGAAGCCCGGCCCACCGCTGCTGCGCAGCAGCCTGACGCGCGTCGAGCGCCAGCTGCGCCCCTTCTACCCGCGCCTCTTCCGCTGCCACCGAGCCTATGTCGTCAACACGGGCCAGATCGCCGGGGTGGGCGGGAACGCCCAGGGGCTGCGGCTGTCCCTGAAGGATTCGGCGGCGGTCGTGCCGGTGGCCCGGCGCTACGTCAACGAGTTCCGCCGCGTGATCCCGAGCCTGTAGGCCTGTCTTTCGTCCCTCTTCTTGTCCGCCTCCCCCGGGGATGCCGCCCCTCGATGAAAGCGGCGATTTCCCGCGTCGTGCCTCTCATCACAACTTCTTGACACCCGTCACAAGCCCCCTTTACAGCCGCGCCGGCCATGCTATCGTGGGAATGGTGGGCCGCGGCGTTTCCGTTGAGGATGAAATCGCCCCCCGGCCGCCGAAGGAGGATCCAATGAACAACGAACATGTTGACCGGCGTGCCTTGACGGTCGCGGCTTGGGTGGCCATGCTGGTGGTTTCCGACCTGCCGGATATTCTCATCACTTGGCTGGGGGGCTCAATCCCGTCCTGGATGTTCTGGGCCAAGGCCGCCTTCCTGTTCCTGCTCTTCGCCTCGACGCGGCTGAACCGGGTCATCCGCCCCCTCTGGCAGTACGCCCTGGTGCTCTGCACTCTCTTCCTGGCCCTCGGCCTGGCCTCGCTGCTGCGTGGCACTGCCTGGTTCCAGGGACATTTCAACTACCGCGGCGTCCCTTTTTTCACCGGCTACGCGGCGGTCATGGCCCTTGACGTCCTCGTGGCCCTGGCGGTGATCGCCGTCTTGTGGCTCATGAAGGGCGACCGCCGGTCCTTCTTCCTGGCCAAGGGGCGGATGGATGCGCCCGTCGGGCCGATCCGCTGGCTGGGCATCAAGGCGGGGGAGTCATGGAAGACCTTCGCCTGGATCTTCGGCGGCATCGCGGCGCTGGCCGTCACCGTTCCCACCCTCATCGGCATCTCCCCTTCGGGCCCGACGATGCTGAAGTCTTTGCCGCTGCTGCCCGCGTGCATCCTGCTGGCGGCGGTCAACGCCTTCACCGAGGAGGCCTATTTCCGCTGCAGCCTCCTCTCCACCCTGCACGAGGTGATCGGCAAGAGGCACACGCTAGCGCTCATCCTGGTGTTCTTCGGCCTGAGTCACTGGCTGCACGGCTCACCCCCGGGGCTCGTCGGCTTCGCCATGACCGGCTTCCTGGCCTGGATCATGGCCAAGGCCATGCTTGAGACGAAGGGCATGCTGGCCCCCTGGATCATTCACTTCCTCCCCGACGTGGTAATATTCTTCTCGTATGCCCTGGCGTTTGTAAACTAAGAACGAACTCGGCATACGGCGTAGGGCGTACGGCAATGGCCCATGAGCGATCTATAGCGACGAGTGACGAGTGACAAGTGACGAGTAACAGCAAGAAGGCGAATTGATTCTGGTGATCGGCAATGGGTGCTTCGTGATTGGAACAACATGGGCCGATCCATTTCTGCTGCCGTCTTGGCGCATGCCGTGAACCAAGCAAAAGCCTAAGCGGCTGCTTTTCACTTTTCACTACAGCTCATTGGCGCTGTTCCTCGTTACTCGTTACTGAGACGGGTCGGTATCTGGGATCAGGTGCTTTCTCTTGCCGTCAACCGTACGCCGTATGCCGTCCGCCGAGTTCAGCCGGCTTTGGCCTGATTCCGATCAGGCGTTGTCGGAAAAGATGTACTCCTTGCGCTCGAAGATGAAGACGGAGAGGGCCAGGAAGAGAGCGCCGGCAAAGAGCAACGCGAGAATCGATTGCAGGGGCGGCGAGGGCTGCAGCTGGAAGATCAGGAAGCCGCCCTCGCCGGGGGGGATCGGCAGCAGCGACTTCACCCAATGCACGATGGTGAACTTCTGGGTGACGCCCGGGAAGTACTGCACCACGCTCTCCCAGCCGAAGATGAAGAACAGGCCGATCAGGATCGACTTCTTCATGAAGGCCCCGGCGGCGGAGAACAGGGCCATGTAGCAGAGGAGGGCCAGCAGGGCGGCGCCGAGGAAAAGGCCCAGCTCGCCCCAGGCGGCGGCCTGGCCCAGGCGGCGCAGCGACGCGGACAGAAAGCAGAGCAGGAAGCCGGCGGCGACCAGCAGCGCGGCCAGCAGGAAGGCCGCCAGGAACTTGCCCAGCAGCACGGTGCGGCGCCGCACCGGAACGGTGGTCAGGTAGACCAGGGTCTTGTTGTCCAGCTCCTCGTTGACGATGGAGGAGCCGAAGAACAGGGCCAGAACCGGCACCAGCAGCTGGAAGTACAAGGCGAGGGTGACGCGGGCGAAGAACTCGGCGGCGGCGCCCGCCTCCAGCGTGCCGGCGCCCTCCATGACGCGGACGGCCAGCATCAGCAGGACGGGGACCAGGCCCAGCAGGATGAATACCCGGGTGCGCTTGGCCTTCAGGCCGGTCCGGAAGAAGGTGGAAAAGACGACGCACAGGGCTTCATTCTCTTTCATGGTCACTTCCCGATCAGGTAGTCGAAGACCGCCTGCAGGTTGTCGTCGGGGGATGTGATCTCCTCCACCTCCAGGCCGGCCTCGGCGATGAGGCGCATCAGAGATTCAAAGAAGAGGTCGCGCTGGCCGGTCTTGACGGTCAGGCTGCGGCCGTCGGGACCGAACTCCACGCTGAGGACGAAGTCGCTGGCGACGAGCGTCTCGGCCAGACGGCGCGGCTGCGGGCAGCGGATGGATATCTGGTGGGGATGGCTGTCGATCAGGCCGCGGATACGGTGGATGTCGCCCTTGGCGAAGATCTTGCCCTGGTGGATGAGAACGATCTCGTTGGTCATGGCCTCGATCTCGGGGAGGATGTGCGAGGAGACGATGACCGTCCGCCCCTGGCGGCCGTACTCCCGGATCAGCTCGATGATGCGGATGCGCCACAGGGGGTCCACTCCGCGCAGAGGCTCGTCGAGCATCAGCAGCTCCGGATCGTGCAGGATGCTGGAGGCCAGGCGCAGGCGCTGGCGCATGCCGAAGCTGTAGCCTTTAATCGGGCGGTCGCCGTTGTCCAGCAGGCCGACGGTGTCGAGGGCCTTTGCGCTTTTCTCGGCCGCCTCGGCTCCGGCATAGCCGTGAAGCCGGGCCAGCAGCATGATGAACTCGCCGGCCTTCATCTCCATGTAGGCGCTGTCGTGCTCGGGGCAGAAGCCGATGCGCCGGAAGAGCCGCGGGTTGTTGAAGACCTCCTCGCCGAAGGCCGTCAGGGTGCCGATCTTGGGCTTGAGCTGGCCGGCGGCGATCTTGAGGAACGTCGACTTGCCGGCGCCGTTGGGGCCGAGCAGTCCGGTGATGCCGCTGCCGATCTCCAGGTGGATGTCGCTGATGCCCAGGATGTTGCCGTACCACTTGGAGAGCTTTTCGGCCTTGAGAACGGGGGTCATGCGCCCGCCTCCGCCCTGCGGATGCGCCACGAGAGGAGTCCGACGGCCAGGAGCGTAATCAGCAGCGGCAGCAGCGCCGAGAGCCAGGCCGGAAACCCGTAGGCCGGTCGCAGGCCGAACAGGAAGCTTCCCAGCTGCCGGATGTTCCCCGGCAGCGAGACCAGGAAGAAGTAGTCGCTCTTGAAGATGGCCCTCAGGATCTGCGCCAGGTTGTTGGAGAAGATGTATACCAGGAAGATGGCGATC
>JAFGST010000100.1 GCA_016934475.1 Candidatus Aminicenantota bacterium
AGGCGACATCGAGTTCGGCGACCTGGCCCATCCCGAGCTGGACGATGTATTGGACGATCTGGCGGAGTTGGCCATAAAAAAAGGCGGCCAGGTCGTCATTGTCCCCGCTGAGAGGATGCCGACCACTACGGGAGTCGCGGCGATCTATCGTTATTGACCCCGATGCCCTTTTTTTCGCTATTCCTCAATGGCGTTCAGGATCTTTTTCAGTGATTGGATGACGTCGGCGGGGGAGACGGTCAGGGTGGGGTTGAAGCGGCCCTCGGCGTCGAGCGCCAGGATCTGGGCGCGAACCAGGAAGGTGATGCCCTGGAAGTCCTTGTGCAGCGGCGAGAGGTCGGCGATGACCGGGGAGTCGGCCGGCGGCGCGAAGCGCAGCATGTGGGCCTGGCTCCTCAGGTAAGCGATCAGGGCGTTGAGCGTCGCGGCGAAGGCGGCGCGGTCGGGAGCGGCGAAGCGCTGGAAGGTGTGGTCGGGGCGGGCGCGCATGATCCCGGCGGTCACGGTCTTCATGATCTGCTCCCTGGCGAAGGAGCCGTCGATGTCGGTGATGATCACCGGCGGGCCCTCCATCCGGATGTAGCGGTCGAAGTAGAATCCGACCAGCGCCGCCAGCTCCTCGCGGTTGATCTCGCTCTTGAAGAAGATGTTCTTGAACTTCTCCGGCAGGGTCAGCTCCTGGAAGCGCTCGCGCAGGCGCTGCTTCTCCGCCTCGAGGACCGGGTCGCCCGGCTTGGTCTCCAGCAGGCGGTCGAGGGTGACCAGCGCCAGGTCCAGCTTGTCCCTCTTCTCGTACAGCGCGGCCAGCTTCAGCAGCACCCCCTCGTTGTGCGGCTCCTTCTCCAGGACCGCCTCGTAGTAGGGCTGGCTGCGCTGCCACTGCTGCTCGTCATAGTAATGATCCGCGATCTGCAGGGCGATGGAGGTCATGTCGGGGGAGAAGAAGGCGGCCTGCTCCAGCTCGCGGATGTAGAGCGCCTTGTCGACGCCTCTGGCCCGCTCCGCCGCCAGCAGGTGGGCCTGGGTGGCGCTGGAGCGGATCGACTCGTACTTCAGGTTGATCCAGGCGTCGGCGGGGGCCTGCAGCGCCAGCCGGCCGTAGGCGCGGTAGGCCTCGGTCATGCGCCCCTCCAGCTCGAGGACCATGGCCCGGCCCATGCCGGCCTCGAGGTTGTCGGGATTCGCCTCCAGGGCCTGGTCGAACTGGGCGGCGGCGGCACTGAACTTCTTCCGGGCCAGGAAGACGTAGCCGAAGGCCGCCTGCTTCTTGTCCAGGGGGGCTTCGCTCAGCTGGAAGGAGCGGTAGGCCGCCTCGCTGTCCCCGTTTCGCAGCTGCTCCCAGCCCTGGCGGAAGTAAGAGTCGATGAAGGTGCCGCTCTCCAGGGTCGGAAGATGGAAGTCGATGGTGACGGGCCTGACGCCGCCGCAGGCGACGGTGAGCAGGACAAGCGCCGCGGGCAGTATCGCTTTCATCGGGTCACACCTCCGTGCATTTCCTCGAATTGTAGCATTTTTTGCCGGGAACATAAAACCTGCGCCCGCCAGCCCCCCGCAACGCGGCTCGTCTCCAGGACGATCGCCCAGCGGCCGAGCGTCTCCAGCTGGCGCTCCTCGGCCACCTCGACGGTGAACGGGGCATGGTCGGCGAAGCTGCGCCGGAAGATTTCCTCCTTCAGGGCGGCAAGGCCCGCCTTCTCGCTGGCGGACACGAACACCTCTCCGGCCTGCGCCCGAAGCTCCAGGCCCTCGCGGTCGCCGCAGAGGTCGATCTTGTTGAAGACCGGGATGACGCGGTCGGCATCGATCCCCAGGCGGCGCAGCACGTTCTCCACTTCCTTCTTGTGCGCCGGCCAGCCGGGATCGGCCAGGTCGATCACGTGCAGGAGCAGGTCGGCCTGGCGCACCTCCTCCAGCGTGGCCTGGAACGAGGTGAAGAGCTCGGCGGGCATGTCGCGGATGAAGCCGACGGTGTCCGAGAGAATGAAATAATAGCCGGGATGGGTGTCGTGCATGTCGACGCGGCGCAGAAGCGGATCGAGGGTGGCGAACAATTCCCGGGAAATGAACACGTCCTCGCCGGTCAGGGCCTTGAAAAGCGTCGACTTGCCGGCCGAGGTGTAGCCGGCCAGGGAGACGAGCGGCACCGGCAGCAGGAGGCGGTTCCGGCGCTGCAAGTCGCGGTTGCGGCTCACGCTTTTCAGCTTTTTGTGGATGTGGGCGATTCTCGTCTTGATCAGGCGCCGGTCGGTCTCCAGCTTGGTCTCCCCGGGGCCACGCGTGCCGATACCGCCGCCCAGGCGCGACATGGCCGTCCCCTTGCCGGTCAGGCGCGGCAGCAGATAGAGCATCTGGGCCAGCTCCACCTGCAGCTTGCCCTCCTGGCTGCGGGCGCGCTGGGCGAAGATGTCGAGGATCAGGCGGCTGCGGTCGATGACCTTGACCTGGAGGAGGTCCTCCAGGTTGCGCTGCTGCAGGGTGGTCAGCAGGTTGTGGAACACCACCAGCCCGGCCCCGCGCCCGGCGACCGTGCGCTTGAGCTCCTCGGCCTTGCCGGCGCCGACCAGGAAGCGGCGGTCGGGGAGCGGGCGCCTTTGCCAGGACTGGCCGACCACGACGGCGCCCGCGGCACGGCAGAGAGCCCGCAACTCGTTCATGGCCGAGGCGATCTCGGCATCCTTCTCCCGGCCGCTGAACCAGCCGCAGGTTATGGCGCGCTCGACAGGCATCGGCGGATGTGGCGGAGGACGGCCTCCTCGTCTCCGGCGGGGAGCCAGTGGATGTCCTTCTCCTGGCGGAACCAGGAGAGCTGTCTCTTGGCGAATTGCCGCGAATGGCGCTGGATCAGCTCGATCGTCGTTGGCAAATCGGCTTCGCCGCGCAGAAAGGCCAGCACCTCCTTGTAGCCCAGCGCCCGGAATGGGGGGCAGTCGGCGGGGAGGCGCTGCCGCAATCCCCGCACCTCGGCGACAAGGCCGGCGGCCAGCATGCGTTGCACCCGGGCGTCGATGCGCCGGTACAGCTCCCGGCGCTCAAGAAGCAGCCCCACGCGGACGAAGGCGTAGTCGGCGAAGGGCGAGCGGTTGAGGCGGAACACCTCACTGGGCGGAAGCCCGGTGTGGCGGTGGATCTCCAGGGCCCGCAGCAGCCGCACCCGGTCGTTGGCGCCGATCGTGCGGGCGTAGTCGGGATCGATGCGCCGCAATTCCCCACGCAGCGCATCCCAGCCCCGCTCCTCGGCCTCGCGCCTCAGCTCCTCGCGCCTCTGGCCGTCCTTGCGCTCCGGGAAGATGCCGCGCATCATGACGCGCAGGTAAAGGGCGGTGCCGCCGCAGACCACCGGCAGGCGGCCGCGGCGGCGGATGTCCTCGGCAACGGCGAAGGAGAGGTCCAGGAAGCGCACGGCATGGAACTGCTCGCAGCCATCGATGATGTCGATCAGATGATGGGGAATCCCGCAGCGCAGGTCGGGGGCGAGCTTGTCGCTGCCGATGTCGAAGCCGCGGTAAACCTGGACCGAGTCGGCCGAGATGACCTCCCCGTCCAGGGCGCGGGCCACCTCCAGCGCCATGCGGCTCTTGCCCGAGCCGGTGGGGCCGAGGATCTGGACCAGGGCCTTCATCCCGCGAAGAGGAGCAGGAGGAGAAACAGCAGGGCCAGGAACGCGAGCTGCTGGCGCAGGCGCATCAGCTTCCGGGTTCGCGGATCCATTGCAGGATCGACCTCTCGTGCTCCTTGCCCAGGTGGCGCTTCACCGCGTAGATCTCGGCGTAGAGGATCTCCTCCAGCCCGGCGAGGAACGGCTTGCTGTTCTCGGCGAAATTCTCGTACCAGACGCCCTTCATGACCGACTTGTCGTCCAGGCGGCCGTCGGGGCGCAGTTCCAGGTCGCGGAAGCACGAAGGCAGCGATTCCTGGACGGCGGTGATGGCGTCGGAGAGGATGGAATGGGCGACCGGCCCGATTTCCTTGGATAGCACGCGGTAGATATACTCGAACCTCGCGTTGTAGTATTGCAGCGTCTCCTCGAAGGAGGCGAAGGCGGCCGGCGCCGAGACGACCGCTTGCGGGGTGGGGCGACGCGCCGGCACGCGGCGGTCAGCGAGCCGGTCCAGCTTCAGAAGGAAGTAGAGGATGCGCAGGGTATCGAGTCGCAGCAGCTCGCTGCGGCGCACGACGTCCTCAACGGGCGTGGGGCCGGCCACCAGCGAGAGCACGTGGTCCTCGTGGGGCTTAAGCGCAATGCGCTCGCACCCCCTGGCGCTCCCGGGGTAAAGGGTCATGCCGGCTTCGAAGCGGCTCTCGATGAACTCCTCGTCGCGGATGAGGCGCACCCCCTCCACGATCGCCTGGGGCACGGTCAGCTCGAGGCGGATGTTCTCCCGGGCGCCGTCGGGCAGGGGGGCGATGTCGTAGCGGCCGGAGCGCAGGGGGAAGAGGGAGAAGACGATGGCGCGCAGGTGGGCGTCGACCTCGGCCCACAGGATCTCGGGGCTGAGCAGGCCCATCTCCAGCAGCGCCCGTCCCAGCCGGCTGCCGCTCTTCTTCATGCGGCGGCGGCCCTTCTCCAGCGCGGAACGGTCGATCACCCGCCGGCGCAGCAGGAAGCTGCCCAGGGAGTCGGCGGCCAGGCTCGACTGCGCGAACACCACGCGACCGTCCTGAAGCCAGAGGGTCTTGGTGGACGGCGAGGCCGTGACCTTCAGCCGGCCCTCGAGCGCCTGGGCCTGCATCAGGGCGAGAATGGTGGCGACGTCGATTTCGCTCAGCGGGCCCGAGATCGGCAGGGGACGGTTCATCAATAGGTGAGGTCCAGCTCCTTCTGTTTGGGCTTATATAGCTCCCGCTCCCGCTCGATCTGCTCCAGGTAGCTCCGCGAGACGTCTCCGGTGGGATACTGGCCCGTGAAGCACGCCGTGCAGAAGGAACGGACGGCCGGATTCTGCCGGCGCACCGCCTGCTCCATGTCCCGGATGTCCTGGTAGAGCACCCGGTCGGCGCCGATGCGGGCGGCGATCTCGCCGGCGTCGGCGCCGCTGGCGATGAACTCGGCCCGGGTCTGCATGTCGATGCCGTAGACACAGGGATGGGTCAGCGGCGCCGAGTATGAGACGAAATATACCCTGCGGGCTCCGGCCTGACGCGCCATCTGGATGATGGAGCGCGAGGTGTTGCCGCGAACGATCGAGTCATCCACGATCATCACGTCCTTGCCCTGGAAGATGTCGGCGATGGGATTCAGCTTGTGGCGTATGCTCTTTTGCCGCGCCTGGTCGCCGGGCATGATAAAGGTGCGGCCGATGTAGCGGTTCTTCACCAGCCCCTCGCGGTATTTCAGCCGCAGCAGGCGGGCGATCTCGATGGCCGCCGGACGCGAGGAGTCGGGAACGGGCACGACGACGTCGATTCCCATGCCGCTCTTCTTTATGCGGTGGGCGAGCGCGCGCCCCAGGTCGACCCGCGCCTGGTAGACGTTGATGCGGTTGAGGTAGGAATCGGGGCGGGCGAAATAGATGTACTCGAAGATGCAGGGCCTGAACGGGGCCGCCTGCAGCTTGCGCTCGTGGACGGCACGCTGGGCGTCGATGAAGACGGCCGAACCGGCCGGCACGTCCCGCACCTCCGAGAAGCCCAGCAGGTCCAGGGTGACGCTCTCGGAGGCGAAGGCGAAGGCCGGCATGATCTGCCTGCGGTCGACGCCGCAAAGGAGCGGCTTCACGCCGTAGGGATCGCGGAAGGCGACCAAGCCCTTGTCGGCGATGTGGACCACCGCCGAATAGGCTCCCTTGACGCGCCGGAACACCTGGCGCACGGCGCTGAACACGCTGTCGGGAGTGAAGCCCGTGCGCACCGTTCTCTCCAGGGCCTCGGCGAAGACGTTCAGGATCACTTCGACGTCGTTGTTGGAATTGACGATCTTGTGCGATTTCTCGAACAGCTCCCTCTTGAGCTCGTAGAAGTTGACGACGTTGCCGTTGTGGGCCGCGGCGAGACCGTAGGGATGGTTGAGCCAGAACGGCTGGGCGTCTTCGCCCGTGCCTTCGCCCACGGTCGGGTAGCGGGTGTGGCCGAGACCGATGTTCCCGCGCAGGCGGGCGACGTGATGCTCGTCGAAGATGTCGCGCACCAGGCCGTTGCCCTTCTTCAGGTGGTAGTGGCCGTCGTAGGTCAGGATGCCCGCCGAATCCTGGCCGCGGTGCTGCAGGGTCAGCAGGCCGGCGTAGAGCTTGCCGACGACCGCTTCGCTTGAAATGATGCCCAGAACGCCGCACATGATGGCCTACTTATATCAGAAAAAGGGCAAATGTCAATCGGGTGCCGGGAGGCTCCCGGGCACATTTTTTCCCGGTGATTGTTGACAAATATGGAAAAGATATGGTAAAGAAGTTCCATGTTGGCCGAGTTCGAAAAACAAAAGGTGCAGAACGATCTCATCCGCAGGGAGTCCCGCCTCACCCTGCTCATCAGCCTCTCTCTTCTGGCTTCCATCGTCGTCTACACCATGGTCGCCCTCCTGGTTCGGGGGGGAGCGCCCGCCTCCAAGGCGGTCCGCGATGCCTGGAGCGTCCTGAACATCGTTTCCATCCTGCTGATCATCGGGGTCCTGGCCGTGCGCAAGACGATTTATTTCTCGCCGCGCCTGGTCCGCGACGATTTCTCCCTGACCGCCCTGCTGCGACGCTGGCGGTCCATCGACATCGTCCTGCTGTCGTTCGCCGAGCTGATCGCGATCTTCGGCCTCGTCATCACCCTGCTGGGCATGCCCTTCGCCCGCACGTTCCATTTTTTCGTCAGCGCCTTCCTGTTGGCCTTGATCAACACCCCCATCACCTGGAAGGTGAAGGACAAGGTCCGCACGTTCGAAAAGTATGCCGGCAGATCGGTGCTGTAGGGCACGCGGGAATGGGCCCGGAGCCGGCAGGGGCATGGTGAACAGGAGAGAAGGATGACCAAGAACATTTTGCTGGTGGAATACGACGAGTCGACCATCCACGTCATCAAGGAGCTTTTCCAGCCTCCGCTATTCGACGTGGCGGTGGCCAGCGACGGCGAGGCGGCCAAGGGGCTGCTGCAGAACCGCGAGTTCGACCTGATGATCACCGCGGCCATGCTGCCGCGCTTTCACGGATTCAACCTGGCCCTGGCCGTCTCCCAGGAACATCCGGCCATGAAGATCATCATCATCAGCGCCATATACAAGGGTCTGGAGTACCGGCACCAGGCCATCACCCAGTATCGCGCCAACGACTTCTTCGAGAAGCCCCTGGACCGGGAACGCATCCGGAAGCGCGTGCTCGAGCTGCTGAACCTCTCCGAGGACGATCTCAAGGCCACCGGCCAGGCGGGGACCACCCAGGTGCCCATGTTCGACACCTCCAAGATCCCCGCGCCGGTCTTCGGCGACGACGATGCCAGCAAGCTGAGCTCGGCCGACATCTTCGGCGACATCATCCAAAAGATCGAAAAGGTTCCCGAGTTTGAGATCGACCTGGAAGAGGGCAAGCCGCGCCCCCCCAAAAAGGAGGAGCCGCGTCGTCCCGACCCGGGTGCGACCGTCCTGCTGAAGAAGGAGGCGCCTCCCGCCGCCGCTCCCCGGCCCGATCCGGGCAAGACCCGGGCCGCGGCTCCGGTCTTCGACCTGGACAAGCTGAGGGAAGTGCCCAAGACCGCCCCGCCGCCGGCGCCCTCGATCGCCGATACCCAGAAAATCGACCTCAGCCTGGAAGGCCTGCGGACGCAGCAGGTCAAGCGCGAGATCCCGGAGAGCAAGATGCGCAAGATCGAGGACGACATCGCGCGCAAGTTCGAGGACACCCTCTCCGGGCTCGGCCTGCATCGGAAACCGGCGCCGCCCTCCCGGCCGAGCGAGCCCAAGCCGGCTCCGCCTCCGCCCGCGCCGGCTCCGGAAGCGAAGCCCGCTACCCGGCCGCCAAGCGAAGCGGCCCCCCCCGCGGGCAGGGTCATTGTCAAGGAGGTCGAAAAGACCATCCCCGACGAGGTGATCGAACTCGGCGAAGAATCGCTGCGCGAGGCGCCGCCGCCGGACCAGGCGCCCGAGGCCGCCAAGGAGGCCGAGGCGGCGAAGGAGCCCAGGGAGGAAAGGAAGCCCCCACCCGAGGAGAATCCCAACGAAGTGGGGGATTACGTCCTGCTGGGCATGATCGCCCGCGGCGGCATGGCCGAGATCTACAAGGCCAAGAAAAAAGGGGTCAAGGGCTTCGAGAAGGTGATCGCCATCAAGAAGATCCTCTCCGGCTACGGCGAGGACGACAAGTACATCGAGATGCTGGTCGACGAGGCCAAGATCGCCGCCGAGCTTTCCCACCCCAACATCGTCCAGATCTACGACCTGGGCCGCAAGGACAACTACTACTTCATCGCCATGGAATACGTTCTGGGCAAGGACCTGCGCCAGATCCAGACCCGGCTGCGCGAGCGGGACAAGTGGTTCCCCGAGGAGATCGTCCTGTACCTGACCGTCAAGATCCTCGAGGCCCTGAACTACGCCCACAAGGCCAAGGACAGCCGCGGCCGGCCCCTGGACATCGTGCACCGCGACGTCTCGCCGCCCAACATCCTGATCTCGTACAGCGGCGACGTCAAGCTGACCGATTTCGGCGTCTCCAAGGCCTCGATCAAGATCCACCAGACGCTGTCGGGGGCGCTGAAGGGCAAGCTGCTCTACATGTCGCCGGAGCAGGCTTGCGGCGAGAGTTCCATCGACTATCGTTCCGACCTGTACTCGGTCGGGGTGGTGCTCTTCGAGCTGCTGACCGGCAAGAAGCTCTTCCTGGACACCTCGGAGATGATGGTGCTCAAGAAGGTGCAGAACGGCGAGATCATCTCCCCGCGCGAGGTCAAGCCCGACATCGACCCGGCGCTGGAGAAGATCCTGCTCACCTCGCTGAACAAGGACTGCGACAAGCGCTACCAGAACGCGGCATCCATGATCACCGACCTGGAGGCCTACATCCACCGCAAGTACGACCGCGCCCCGGGGCCGGTCCATCTCTCCCATTTCATCTATGATCTCTTTGAGGCCGACATCCAGCGCGAAGGGATCAAGGTGGACCTCAAGCCCATCCCCTTCACCCCCCGGCCGCGCGAGGTCGCCAAGCCGCAGCCGCCCCCGGAGAAGCCCAAGCCTGCCGTCGAGCCTCCCCCCGCGCCTCCCCCCCAACCGCCCCCGCCGCCCCCGCCGCCCACCACCGTTCCCGAGCGCGAGGGCGTCGTGCGCATCAGCTTCGACGAGGAACAGGCCGCCGCCCCGGAAAAGGAGAAGAAACGCGCGGCCGCCGCCCGCGCCGCGTACCGGCCCGACTCGATATTCCAGGAGCCGCAGAAGGAGAAAAAGAAGTTCCCCGTCATGGCGCTGGTGGCCGTTTTCTTCATCCTGGCCGCATCGGCCGCAGGGCTGTACTTCTTCGTGCTGAGGCCCCAGGCCCGTTCCGCCGTCCCGGTCGAAGACAAGCCGGCGGCGACCGTGCCGGCCGAGGCGGTCGTACCCCCTCCCGCCGGGCAGGAACCCCAGCCCAGCGCCCAGGATGCCGAAGCCCAGCGGATCGCCGCCGAGCTCGCAGCCACCCAGAAGCTCCTGGACGAGGCGAAGAAGAAGCAGGAAGAGGAATTGCGGATGATCCAGGCCGAGGAGGAAAGGAAGAGGCTGGTGGAGGAGCGGCGCAAAAAAACCGAGGCCGACCGCTTGAAGAAAGAGGAGGCGGAGCGCCTGAAGCAGGAAGAGGATTCCCGTCTGCGCCAGGAAGAGGAGAGCCGCAGGAAGGATGAGGAGGCGGCGCGGCTGAGAAAAGAAGAGGAGGAACGCCGCAAGGCCGAGGAGCTCAAGCGCATCGAGCAGGCGCGCGTCAAGGAGGGCGACATCGTCCCCCTGAGCGAGGTCGACGTCCAGCCAATCGCCGTTTCCACGCCGTCGCCCATCATTCCCTCCAGCATCCGCTCCAGCATGCCCGACAGCCAGACCGTGATGTTCACCGTGCTGATCGACCAAAACGGCAACGTCGAGACGGTGCGCCTGCTGCAGAAATCGGCGATCGGGCAGTTGAACGCCATTCTCACCGATCTGGTCAAGACCTGGAAGTACCAGCCGGCCAGGAAGGATTCCCAGCGGGTCAAGGTATGGAAGACCATTCCTTTGACAATAAAAAAATAACGAGGTGAAATCATGGAAAAACTGAAGATCGAGGCCAAAGCGTTCTACGAATCCACCCTCCGGGAAGCGAAGAAGCAGATTGAGATAATCGACGCCAAGATCGAGGAGGAGCTGGCCCGGGTCAAGGACGTGATCGCCCAGCTGCAGGAGCAGAAGAAAGCCACGCGCCTGATCTACGACGGGGCATCCAACATCCTGGGCGTCAAGAACGAATTCGAGGAAGGCGAGGCCGGCCAGGAGAACTAGGCGGTCGCCGGCGACGACCGGTCGATGCAGTATGCCGCCGCGTGCGAGTACCTGAGACAAATCCAGGGAGAAAACTGCAAGCTTTCCCTGGATAACGTCCGGCGGCTCATCGCCCGGGCGCCCGTCGACATCGGCGCCTGCCGCTACGTGCAGGTAGCCGGCAGCAACGGCAAGGGCTCGACGTCCCATTTCATCGCCGCCATCCTGAAGGCGGCCGGCTGGCGGGTCGGCCTGTTCACCTCACCGCACCTGCAGGACGTGCGCGAGCGCATCCGCGTCGACGGCCGACCCGTTTCGCGGCGCGACTTCGCTTGCGCCGTCAGCGCCGCCCGCGCCTGGTGCGAGCGCCTCCTGACCGAGGGGGCCATCGCCAACCGGGCCACGTTCTTCGAAACCCTCTTCCTGGCCGCGCTGCACCATTTCGCCCGCTGCCGCGCCGACTGGGCGGTGCTGGAAGTGGGGCTGGGCGGCAGGCTCGACGCCACGTCGACGGTCCGGCCCGAGGTCACCGTCATCACCAACGTCTCGCTGGAGCACACGAACGTTCTGGGCCGCACGCTGGAGGCCATCGCCCGCGAGAAAGCCGGCGTCATCCGCCGCGGCGTCCCGCTGGTCTGCGGCTGCGCCCCCGGCATGCGCGCGGCCGCCGTCATCCGCGCCGCGGCCCGTAGACGCCGGGCACCCCTGAGCGAGGTCTTCGCCGGGCGGCGGCCGCTGACGGTGGAGAAGGGGAGTGCCGGGTATTTCTGCCGCTACCGGAACGGCGTAGGCGAGCACCGCTTCCTGGTGCGGCTGAAGGGGCGCCACCAGGCGCGCAACGCCGCCGTGGCCGTGGCCGTCGTCGACGCCCTGAGGCGGCGCGGCTGGGAGGTCGGCGCCGCCGCCATCGGCCGGGGCATCGCCGGCATGGTCATTCCGGGGCGCATCGAGACCATCGGGCAACGGCCGCCGCTGATCCTGGACGGCGGCCACAACCGCGCCGGCATCCAGGCCCTGGTCGATTTCCTGCGCGAGGAGCGCATCCACGGCTTCACCCTGCTGTTCGGCGTCCTGAGGGACAAGCTCTACGCGGACATGGCCCGCAAGCTGGCGCCGCTGGCGGGCCGCGTCGTGCTGAGCGAGCCCGAATCGCCCCGGGCGCTGCCCGCCGAAAAGCTGCGGAGATATTTCCCCGGCCTGGAGTGCCGCGTCGAGAAGGACCCGGCCCGGGCGCTGGCCATTGCAAAAAAATTCAAAAAAACTATAATCGTATGCGGTTCTTTGTATCTGGTCGGAGCCATACGGGCCGTCGCCCTGGGAGGAAAAAAGGATGGACGCCAAGCAATTCCGCGAAGTCGAAAGGCTGTATAAAGACCTGAGAGAGCGCCAGGCCGCCGGAGAGATATCGGCCGAGGACATGAAGGCCGAGCTGAAGAAGATGATGATCCGCGACGAGGAGAACCGCTACTGGATGCTGGGCGGCAAGACGGGCGGCTGGTACGTTTACGACGGCACCTCCTGGAACGCCGACGACCCCTACCACCACGAGGCCACGCCCCTCGTCCTGCGCCCCGAGACCGAGATGGCGGAGAAGGAAGAGAGCCGGCCCGCCCCGGAGGGCGGGGGCGAGGGCGTCGCCCCCAGCGAGACGCTGTGCCGCTTCTGCCATTCGCGCATGAACGAGCACGACGTCTACTGCCGCTTCTGCGGCGCCAGCCAGAAGGCCGCCGCCCCGGCCCCGGCGCGCCGCGCCGTCGCCGACGAGCTCCAGGTGAAAGCGGTGCGCCTGCTGGCCTTCGCCAGGTTCTTCGGCGGCCTCGGCCTGGTGCTCGGTGTCGTTTTCGGAGCCACCTTCGGAATCTTCAACATCCTCGGCGACCTGATCTACCAGTTTCCGGTGATGGTCCAGGAGATGCGCGGCAAGTTCCAGGGCGGGCTTTTCTTCGGCGCCGTCGGCGGCATCGCCGGCTTCGCCGCCATGGCGCTGCTGGGCGTGCTGCTCGGCCTGTTCTACAACGCCCTGGCCTTCGTCTTCGGCGGCCTGCGCTTCCGGGTCAAGTCGTGACCTCCAGCCGGACGGGGAAGGCGCCGTGAAGATCCTGCACGACGTCCGTTTCTACATGCTCTTCGCCGCCATCCTTCTCAACCTGATCGTCTTTCTATCCCTTGTTCTTTTTCTAGGCCGGAAGGGTAAATGGGGCGATCCATAGTCTTGGGAAATTCACGAAAATTGTTTGAGGAACCACACAATTGTATAAAAAATATACAAACAGCAGGAAGGGAGGCCTTGAAGTATACTCTTGAACGCCTTTCCTTGCTGGCTCGCGCCGCCATTCGTCTATTTCCGTGTTTGGCACGGAAAATGCTTAGAAAGAAGGGAGTGGTCAATGCCTAAAAGAGAAAAGGGTTTCACCATCGTCGAACTGCTTCTGGTCCTGCTCGTCGTGGGACTCCTGGCCGCCATGGCCGTCAACATGAGCTTGCGCAACCGCCATCGCTGGGCCCTGCGCGGCACGGCCCGGGAGATCACGGCGATGTACTACCAGGCCCGGCAGGCGGCTTCCCGGGAAAGCTCCATGGTCATGCTGGACTTCACCGCCGACGAATACGTCCTGATGGTGCGGCGCAACGACGCCTGGGAGCGGCTGAAGGGGGGGACCTACGCCGAGAAGATTACGGTGGACAAGATCCCGGCCGACAGCACGGGCTTCGCCATTTCTCCCAGCGGCATCCTGCTGCACCCCAACACGCTGGCGATCTACGGCATGCAGACCATCCGCGTGCAGGCCCCCCATCCCGCCGGCCAGGACGTGATCACGATCAATATCTATCCTTATGGAGGGATCCGTGTACAGACCGATTTCAGATGACGTGCGGGGCTTCTCCTTCGTGGAGGTCCTGGTGGCGATCGTCCTTTTTTCCTTCCTGGTGGTCGGGGTGCTGCTGATGACCTCGATGAACATCAAGAGCAACGCCTACACCCAGCACCACACCAAGGCGGTCCAGCTGGCCGAGAGCGGCCTGGAGATCCTGCGCCGCGTCGACTACAACAACGAGCTGCCCAACTACGACGGCGCCAACGCGCTCTCCTTCAGCGACTACGGTCAGATCCCCAACTATCCCGACTTCCGCCGCCGCCTGCAGGTCGTCTGGGGATCGCAGATCAGTACGCTGCAGGTGACGGTCAACTGGCGCTCGCTGAACCGCGATTCCCCGCCGCTGGTCATTTCCACCCTGAGGGTGTCGCCATGAGAGCTCGCAACGCGGGGCCGAAGGGCTTCACCCTGGTGGAGATGATGGTCGCGTTGACCATCATGCTCTTCGTCATCATCGCGCTGGTGTCGCTCATCATCACCACCCAGAGCACCCACCTGACGGAGGGGCGCAAGCTGGACATGAACCAGGGGGCGCGGCTGATCGAGCAGCTGCTCTACGACAACTTCCGCAGCTCCGCCTCGGTGCTGTCGCTGGCCAACACCCCGACCATGCTCCAGAGCGCCGTCGTCCCCTTCAACGGCGTCTTCCCCCTGAACAACGCCGATTACCCCGACGGGGTCATCCTGGCCGCCGGCGACCCCCAGGCGTTGACCCGGCTCACCGGGGATTTTTTGCCGGGCGACCACTCCGAGGTCAACATCCTGACGGTCAACCTTCCCGACAACACCGGCGTGGCCTGGCAGGTCGACGACTTCGGCCTGGTCATGCGCCCCGACGGCTACTACGTCTTTCGCGTTGCGGATCCGCCTCCTGCGCCGGGCGATACCAAGCTGACCGTGCGCACCACCCCCGCCTACTACTCCGGGCTGCTCAATACCGCCAACTACAACGATCCCTGCGACGATCAGTTCGGCAGCTTCGGCAACAACGGGCCTTATACCAGCGGCAGCCCGGTGGTGCGCCTGGAATTCTTCAACATCTTCCTCGTGCGCACCGAGGCCGACGGCACGCGCACCCTGACCCTGACCACCGACTGCGAGAACGTCGGCGACGTGTTCGCCAATCCCATCACCGACCGCCGCGCCCTGCCGGTCATGCCCAACGTCGAGGACATCCAGATCGACTACCTGACCCACGACGCGCCGCCCCTGGCCTGGGCCGGCGGCGAGGGGGCGCGCAGCGACCCCTGCCCGGCGGGCAACGAGAGCTCCGGCAACTGCCAGAGCTTCTACAGCCAGTTCTTCACCCGCAACATCGCCACGGCGCGCATCTACGTGCTGCTGCGCACCGAGGAGGAGCGCAGCAAGCACCAGGGCTCGGGGATCGTCTACGCCAAGCCGGCCATGGGCGACCGTCCCGCCGTGACGCTGCCGACGGGGCGCTTCCACTACGTATACATGCAATACGAAGTATTGATCCGCAATTTCAGCAACGTCTACTAGGAGGCAGGCCATGACGATAATGAACCGCAGGGGCTCGACGCTGGTGCTGGTGCTGGTCGCCGTGCTCATCCTGTCGCTGATCGCCGTCTCGGCGCTCACCCAGAGCAACACCGAGATCGGCACGGCGCGCAACTTCTACCAGGACAAGAACGCCTTCTACGCCGCCGACGCCGGCATCCAGGACGGCATCAACCAGATCAAGCACAGCGGCATGAATCCCGCCGGGGTGAGCTTTTCCAGCACCTTCGGCACGCAGACCTATTATTCCGGGACGCTGAGCGACACCACGCCGCAGAACGTCAAGGCTTTCCTGGGCTTCAAGCCGCCGCCGCCGGTGGGGCAGTCCATCGAGATGGGCGGCGAGCTGGGCATGACCACCGCCGGCTGGCACCTGCAGGTCTCTGCCGGCCGCGCGATAGGGACGAGGAACCAGGTGCGCAAGCAGCTGCAGACGGTCGTCGTCACCATGGTCGCCGAATATTGATGGATTTGGGGAGGTTTCAACATGAAAAACGCTAAAAAAACCTTTGTGCTGCTGGTCCTGCTGGCGGCGCTGGTCGCCGCGCTCCAGGGCTGGAACGACGAGAAGATGTTCACCGCCATCTCCGGCGGCGCCGGCAAGTACAACGTGATCCTGATCCAGGACCACTCCGGCTCGATGGTGGAGACCCTCTACCACCCCGATTTCGATCCCAACTCGACGGTGTACGACGACAGCCTGACCATGCCAACCCTGCGTACGACTAGCTGGGTGATCCGCTGGGTAAGCGGGACCACCATCCGTTCCCAGTACGGCAGGGGGGTGATCAACAATTGGAACTCCTCGACGAACACGCTTACACTGAGGACCGGGTATGGCGTCGACACGAACATCAAGGCCGGTGACTGGATCCTGCAGTATCGAGACTATGACGGCACCATGGGCGACGACGCGGTCGAGTTCGATATTCAGTACCAGATGGTTGCACAGGTCGTGACGAAAACCGCGCAGAACAGCGGCTCCTACCGCTACACCTACCTCGAACTGGATCCCAGCACCATACAGGGGACGCCGACGCTGAATTATTATGTCGGTTATTACAGATACAGTTCGTATACGCCAAGAATAGTGAAGCTCTACGGCACCAACAAGGATCTCGGGCAGAACGGCGTCTCTTACGGAAGTTATAACAACGGCCCCGCCAAGTACGGCCGCTGGCTCTTCGCCTACGCCAACGACGCCCAGCGCCAGCAGGTCACCGATTTCTCCACCCTGGCCTACGACGTCGACTACAACGGCTACCTGCGCCCGACGCCGGTCTCGCCGGCCAACGCCTACGCCCTGAACCCCGACAACAGCAACAAGTCGGAGACCCTGCTGGCCGAGTGGAACCGGGTCATGAAGGCCATGTACCCCAACAAGATCGCCTACCTGGCCAACTCCATCACCAGCACCGCCACCACGATTGCCTATGAAAAGGCCAAGGAGAGCTTCGCCAATTATCTGACCCCGGGATTCCTCATCAAGATCGACGCCGAGACCATGCTGGTCACCGCCCACACCCCGGACAGCGAGAATGAAGGCTGCGGCTCCCTCACGGTGACCCGGGCCCAGAACAACACCTCCGCCGCCAGCCACGCCAGCCTCGCGGCCGTCATGATCTACAACAACGAGTCGCTGGGCATCGACGAGTACGCGCCGCTGAACCACCTCTTTTCCAGCACCCAGCACGTCGTCGAGAGCACCGGCGACGTCGACACCTCCTGGACCGAGACCAAGATCGTCAACGGCACAAACAAGACCTGCTGGCGCTACAAGCGCGTCTTCACCCGCATCCAGACGGCGCGCGAGGCCATCTGCGACGTGGTCACGGCCAAGAACATGCTCGCGGCCGTGGGCGACCTGGCCGCCGCCGCCGCCGACAGCGACAGCGAGCTGGTCTACTGCAACGCCAACCCCGATTTCGTGGACCGCGTCGCCCCCTTCTACATCAAGGTCATTGACCCCGACAACCCCGGCAGCGACGAGGTGATGTTGGTCACCGCCCACGACAGCGCCACCTACACCCTGGCCGTAACCCGCGGCCAGAATGGCACCAGCGCCTGCGCCCACCCCATGTACTCCAAGATCATGGTCTACTCAGGGGCTAGGGACATGGTGCGCTTCGGGTTTTTTGTTTTTCCCGAAACAGATTCTCAAGGTTCTGAATCTAATTATGATGTTACAGCTCGTCTACTTCCAAATAGCAGCGGCACCTACGTCGGCGGCCTCAACGACTACGGCCTGAAGAACAGCGACGGCACCTACCACACCGACTCCTATATCAATACCCGGGTACTCGACAACATCGACCGGCTCACCGCCAGCGGTATGACACCACTAGCCAAAGCGCTGACCCAGGTCTGGAACTACCTGAAGCCCAACAACAACAGCTACGACGCCTCCAATCCCTACAACTGCTACATCCGCCAGACCAGCACCGGCTGGGAGGCGGTCGACGAGAACACCTTCGGCGCCAACGAGAAGTTCGAGGAGATCAACGGCGTCACCCATCCCAAGGGCTCACCGATGGAGTACTGGTGCCAGAAGAACTTCGCCGTGCTGATCACCGATGGTGATGCTACTGCCGATGACGATTTCACTTCTTCCTATCGTGGCGTATTCAGCCAGGCCAGCACGAAAACCGCCAACGCCGGCAACGTGGTCAGCGACTTCTTCAAGTTCGACTACAACCGCAGCTCCGGCCCCACCCCCTACGGCGACACCATCTCCGGGGGGATCACATCCTACGACGGCGAGTACCTCCCCGACACCGCCTACTTCCTCTCGCACCAGGACATGTTCCCCACCAAGATGATCAAGAGCGGCACCTGGAGCACCACCGACAAGATTTACATCTCCGGCACTCCCGAGGCCGACGGCGACCTCTTCAACGAGACCGACACCAACCCCTACAAGCAGTGGCCCGATAACCAGAACATCAACACCTACACCGTCGGCCTGTGCATAGCCAACCCGGTGCTGGAGAAGGCGGCCAAAAACGGCGGCGGCGTCAATTTCACCGCCTTCAACTACAAGGACCTGAGCGACGCCTTCCAGACCATCGTCACCAGCGTCTCGCTCCTCTCGGAGCCCATGACCTACACCACCTACGCCGCGCCCAAGCAGTCGATCACCGGCGACACGTACGGCTACGTGGCCCACTTCGTCCCCCAGGAGAGGGCGGTATGGCAGGGGCATCTGCGCCGCTTCCTGTTGGACGACGACGGAAATTTTCCCGGGGATATCGACGATCCCAATGCCCAAGTCATTGTGAACGGGCAGCCCCATACATCTTTCCAATGGGATGCGCTGACCAAGCTGGCCGATCGCGATGATGCGGGAATACTTCGCACGGTATACACGGCCAAGAAGGTCTCAGGGAACTGGGAGCGGCTGGACTTCATGGGCGGCGGCATCACCTACAGCGACCTGGACGTTACCTTGGGCCAGGTCGACCAGGTCAAAAAATTCACCCAGAACATGGTCAACGCCGACGACAGCCCCATCAGCGAGTACGTGGGCTCCAAGCTGGGCGAGACCTTCCACTTCAACCCGCAGCTGGTCGGCTACCCGCTGAAATGGAAGGCCAGCTTCGATTCGAGTTACGCCATGTTTTATGAACGCTATTCGGACGAAAATAATCCTGCGACAGAACTTGTTCCGGATCCCCGAAAGGAGGTGGTCTACGCCGGGGCCAACGACGGCAAGGTCCACTGCTTCCAGGCCTCAGACGGCGAGGAGCTGTGGGGTTTCGTCCCCTTCTACCAGCTGAAGCGGCTCAAGGAGCCGGCGCTGAACCCCCTGGTCGCGACCAAGCACACCTACTTCAACGACGGCAAGGCCGTGGTCAAGGATATCAAGATCTCCTCGAGCCACACCGGCGAAGAGGCCTGGATGGACTGGAGGACCGGGCTGTTCTTCGGCATGGGCATCGGCGGCCGCTCCTACTGCGCCCTGGACGTGACCGATCCCGACGACCCGCAGGTGCTCTGGGAGTTCAGCGACGGCTACGACGCCTCCGACAACCCCGACGGCCGCATGGGCTTCACCGAGTCCAAGCCGATCGTCGTGGATATGAACGGCGGCGCGCTGGGCACCTTCCCGGCCGCCATCCTCGCCGGCGGCTACAACGAGCCCGAGGTGGCCATCGACACCCCCCTGCCGTACCAGGAGTGGCAGAAGAAGGAGGGCAAGTCGCTCTACGTCCTCGACGCCCGCGACGGCACCCTGGTCAAGAAGTTCCTCGCCGGCACCGGCACCGACTCCACCGACCTCACCTACATCCCCGGCCTGAAATGCGCCCTCACGGCGGCGCCGACCGTCTTCGACAGCAACAACGACGGCATCGCCGACTACATGTACGTCGCCGAGACCGGCGACTACGTCATCGCCAACAACCAGGGCGGCCGCATCTGGAAGATCAACTGCTTCGGCAATCCGCTGAACTGGACGGCCCAGCTCATCTACCAGGCCCCCGCCGGCCAGACCATCTTCATCCCGCCCACGCTGGCCTACGACAACGACTACCGCGTCTGGGTGATGTTCGGCACCGGCCGCCGCTCCCAGGCCGCCTTCGGCACCGGCGGGGTCTTCTCCAACCTCACCGGGCAGTTCGTGGCCTTCATCGACGACAACAGCGGCACCACGATCGACAACTCCCAGCTGCAGAACGTCACCTCCGACATCCAGTCGCCCGGCGAACACTCCTACGAACTGAAGGACAGCGGCGGCTCGACCATCGCCCGCGGCTTCTACTTCAACTTCTTCATGGACACCAACGAGATCATGTTCGAGCCCTCGCCGCTCTACGTAAACATGTACGTCTACTTCATGACCTTCTCGCCGCACGAGGGCGAGGGCTCGAGCGGCACCAGCGACGACCCCTGCGGCGGCTCCTCCTCGGTCGGCGGCATGCACTACATCTACTTCTTCAAGCTCTCCTCCCAGGGCAACGCCTTCACCATCGGCGAGGTCATCGCCCAGAGCGGCAAGATCCTGGGCTACGGCCCGATGGACGACAAGTGGAAGCCCTACTTCGGCGATGGCGAGGCCGGCAATTTCAAACCCAACCCGACGCCCCCCGTCGAGCTGACCAACATCTTCGGCCCGCTGCTGTGGAAGGAGGACAAGCAATAGCCCGACCGCGACAACGGAAGAGGGCGGGGTTGCAAAAAGATCCCGCCCGTCATACAATGCCGCTTCAGGCCGCTGCCGGAGGTGTGACGTGAAGCAAACGATGGCCATCGTGCTGGGAATTGCCCTGCTGGCGTTGGTTTTCTGCGGCGGGCCGAAAGCGGGGGAAAAGAAGGACACGCCGGGCGCGGACGCGCCGCAGGGGAGCCGGGTGCCGCGCCGGCCCCCTCCCGAGCCGCCGGTCCAAGATCCCGACGCCGACGATTCCCTGCGCCTGCGCGAGATCCGCTTCACTCCCGCCCGCATCGACGCCACCAGCGACCTTTCCGCCGAGCCCGTCCTGCTCCAGGCGCTTCCCGAGGACATCGAGGCCGGCTACGAGTATCGCTGGTACGTGAACGACGAGCCGTTGCCCGAGGCCGAGGGCCCCACGCTGGGGCACGGCTCCTACGCCAAGGGCCAGTGGATCTTCTGCGAGGCGCGCGCCAGCCTGGAGGGGAGAAGCGGCCCCTGGCTGCACAGCAAGTACGTGCAGGTGGCCAACGCCCTGCCCCAGGTGGCCGCCGCCCCCCTGGAGCGCTTCGAGGTGCCGGGAGAGATCGCCTACCGCATCGCGGCCAGCGATCCCGACGGCGACCCGCTGACCTACGAGCTGCTGTCGCCGCTGGACCAGGGGATCGTCCTCGATCCCCGCACGGGCGAGCTTTCATGGAGCCTCGACGCCGGGAAGGTCGAGAAGCTGGGCCAGGCGATCGAGATCCGCTTCGCGGTCAGCGACGGCGACGGGGGCAAGACCAGCGGCTCGATCACGCTGAATTTTACAAGTGTAAGAAAAGATACCGAACTCCCGTGACGCGTCACGATAGCTCGTTCGATTGCAACTACTCGTCACTCGTTACGCGTCACTCGTCACGATAGCTCGTTACAATTCCTGATGCTCCGTCCTGCGGATGATCTCCTCCTGCAGCTCGGGCCCGACGTCGACGAAGTAGTCGCTGTAGCCGGCCACGCGCACGATCAGGTCGCGGTATTTTTCCGGTTCCCTCTGGGCGGCGCGCAGGGTGGCTGCGTCCACGACGTTGAACTGCACGTGGTGGCCGTCCAGGCGGAAGTAGGCGCGCACCAGCTGGCCCAGGCGCTCGATGCCGCTTTCACCGGCCAGCAGGCGCGGGGTGAACTTCTGGTTGAGCAGGGTGCCGCCGGTGCGCAAATGGTCGATCTTGGCGGCCGACCGCAGCACCGCCGTCGGCCCGCAACGGTCGGCGCCCTGGACCGGCGAGATCCCCTCCGAGAGCGGCTCGCCGGCGCGGCGGCCGTCGGGGGTGGCGCCGGTCTTGCGGCCGAAATAGATGTGGACGGTGGTGGGCAGCAGGTTGAGGCGGTAGCGGCCGCCGCGCATGTTGGGACGTCCGTCGACGGCGCGGAAGACCATCTCGAACACCTCGCGGGTGATGGCGTCGGCGCGGTCGTCGTCGTTGCCGTAGCGCGGCGTCTTGTTCCGCAGCCGGAGGCGCGTCTTCTCGGCCCCGCGGAAATCGCCGGCCAGCGCCCGCAGCAGCCGCGCCAGGGAGAGGTCCCGGCGCTCGTAGACATGGTGGCGGATGGCGCTCAGGGCGTCGGTCACCGTGCCCATGCCCACCCCCTGGATGTAGGAGGTGTTGTAGCGGGCGCCGCCGTCGTGGTAGTCCCGCCCGGCGGCGATGCAGTCGTCGATGAGCAGTGAGAGGAAGGGCACGGGCAGATCGCGGGCGTAAAGGCGGTCGATGACGTTGCTGCCGCGCACCTTGACGTCGACGAAGTAGCACAGCTGCCTCTCGAAGGCGGCCATCAGCCCGGAGAAATCGCCCCATGTTCCCGGGTCGCCGGTCTCCAGGCCGATCTTCCTGCCGCTGAGCGGGTCGCGGCCGTTGTTCAGGGTGACCTCCAGCACCTTGACCAGGTTGAAGTAGCCGGTCAGGATGTAGGCCTCGCGGCCGAAGGCGCCCGTCTCCACGCAGCCCGAGGCGCCGCCGCGCCGGGCGTCGGCCAGCGACTTGCCCTGGCGCAGCATCTCGGCGACGATGGCCTCGGCGTTGAACAGCGAGGGCTGGCCGAAGCCGCTGCGCACGATCTTCAGCGCCCGGTGCAGGAAGGCGTCGGGGGTCTTGCGGCTGACCTGGACCATGGAGCTGGGCTGCAACAGGCGCATCTCCTCGATCACCTCCAGGATCAGGAAGGAGACCTCGTTGACGCCGTCTTCGCCCTCGGGGGTGAGCCCGCCGGTGTTGATCAGGGCGAAATCGGTGTAGGTGCCGCTCTCCTCGGCCGTGACCCCCACCTTGGGCGGCGAGGGGTGGTTGTTGAACTTGATCCAGAAGGCCTGCAGGAGCTCGCGCGCCTTCTCGCGGTCCAGGGTGCCGTCGGCCAGTCCCCGGCGATAGAAGGGCAGGAGATGCTGGTCGAGGCGCCCGGGATTGAAGGCGTCCCAGGGATTGGCCTCGCTGATCACTCCCAGGTGGATGAACCAATAATGCTGCAGCGCCTCGTGGAAGTCGCGCGGGGCGCGGGCCGGCACCCGCTCGCAGACGGCGGCGATGCGCCTGAGTTCCTTCCTGCGAACGGGATCCTTCTCCTTCCCGGCCATCCGCCGCACCTGGGCGGCGTGGCGGCCGGCGAAGCGCACCAGGGCGCCGGCGGCCTCTTCCATGGCCAGGAGCTCCTCCTGCCGGGCCAGGGCCAGGGGATCATCGTGGAAGTCGAGGGCCGCCAGGGCGGAGCGAACCTCGGCCTGCAGGTCGAGGAGTCCCTTGGCGAATATCTTCTCCCCGCACACGGTGTGCCCCGGGGCGCGCTGCTCCATGAACTCGGTGAAGATGCCCGCCTCGTAGGCCGCCCGCCACTCGGGGGTCATGTGGGCGAAGAGTTTCTCGCGCATGGTCTTGCCCGTCCAGTAGGGGATGATCTCCCGCTCGTAGTCGCGGCGCACCGCGGGGCGGACGCGGAAGCGCGTTTTGGGGCGCCGGTCGAGGATGTCCAGGTCGCGCAGCGAATGGCAGGTGATCTCGGGGTAGGTGGGCGTGGCCTTGGCGGCCGGCCCGCGCTCGCCGACGATCAGCTCGCCGGGAAGGATGACCACCTTCTTGCGCTCGAGCAGCCAGGCGAAGGCCCCGGAGCGCCGGCGGGGCGTAGACAACCCGTCGGCGGCACCGCTCCCGTGATAGCGGGTGAGCAGCCGGGCGCGCTCGCTGGACAGCTCGGGAACGGCCCGCAGCGAGCGGGCGCGCAGCTTCCGGATGCGTTCGGTCATGTCAGCCTCCAATCGTGACGCTCAGGTCTCTCCTGGCGAATACTTCCCGCGCCTCCCGCAGGGCCTGCTCCGCAGGGGGCGCGATCTCCGTAGGGGCAGGGCCCCGGCCCAGGCGCTTGAGCTTGGCTGCGTATCCGCGGTGGTAGGGGAGGAGGTGCAGCGGGTGGCGCCGCGGCAGCGAGGCGCAGAAGTCGGCCATGCGCTCCAGCTCGCCGGCGGGGTCGTTGCCTCCCGGCACCAGGGGCACGCGCAGGACCAGCGGCGCCCCGGCGCCCGAGAGGCGCCCCAGGTTGTCCAGGATCAGGCGGTTGGTGACCCCGGTCAGTTGGCGGTGCAGGGAGTCATCGACGGCCTTCAGGTCGAAGAGGAATAGATCGACCAGGGGCAGGATGGCCTCCAGGTCCGAATACGGGGCATGGCCCGAGGTGTCGACGGCGACATGGAGGCCCTCCAGGCGGCATAAGGTGAGCAGGTCTTTCAGGAAGATCGGCTGCTGCAGGGGCTCGCCTCCGGAGAAGGTGACGCCGCCGCCCGACTCGCTGAAGAAGGGCGCGTCCCTGGAAATTTCCTCCATGAGACCCTCAGAAGAGCAGCTCCTGCCGACGAGGCGCAGGGCCTCGGAGGGGCAGGCCTCGGCGCAGGCCCCGCAACCGTCGCAGCGGGCGCGGTCCAGGACGATGGTTCCCCTGCCCTTGCGCAGGGCCTGCTTCGGGCAGAGCGCCAGGCAGTCGCGGCAGCCCTTCAGGCAGCGGTCGGGGAAGACCATGATCTCGGGTCGAGGAGAGATGCCCTCGGGATTGTGGCACCAGGCGCAGCGCAGCGGGCAGCCCTTGAAGAATACGGTGGTGCGGATGCCGGGGCCGTCGTGAACGGCGAAGCGCTTGACGTCAAAAACGATGCCCTTGGTGGCCATTAGACTGATATCTAATATATCAGATATTTGCCCAAATGTCAACCATTAATTGGATGACAGCAGTCAGTAGACAGTAGGAAGAAGTGTTAGTGATAGTTTTAGTGTCAGTGAAGAAAAGAAAATAAATTCAACCTCGCTGACCGCGAATCGGTCGAACCCCTCCGGGGTTCTCATCCCCGAGGGAATGCTCTAAGAGAAATGGCAGCGCTACGGGGATTGACGCGCGTCTGCTGACGCGCGCCCCAAGGGGGCGGCTCGCTTC
>JAFGST010000101.1 GCA_016934475.1 Candidatus Aminicenantota bacterium
CCGGTGGTGTGCTGGGTGATGCCCATCGAGTAGACGATGGAGGCGCATGGGGCGCCGGCGTAGAGGCGCGCGGCCTGCCGCAGCTTCTCGGCGGGGATGCCGCTGATTTTCTCCACCTTGTCCGGCGTGTAATTGGCGACGACCTTGCGGAACGCCTCGAAATCCTCGGTGCGCGTCTTGACGAACTCCTCGTCGAGCAGATTTTCCTCGAGGATGACGTTCATCAGGCCGTTGGCCCAGGCCACGTCGCTGCCGTTCTTCTGGCGCAGCCACAGGCCGCCGTACTTCTCGGTGTAGTTGACCAGGTCGATCCGGCGCGGATCGATCACGATGAGCTTGGCGCCGTGGAATAGGACCGCCTTCTTGATGCGCGTGGCGATGACCGGGTGGGTCTCGGTGGTGTTGGAACCGGTGACCAGGATGACCTCGGCGCGCTCCAGCTCCTCAATGGAGTTGGTCATGGCCCCCGAGCCGAAGGAGCGGGCCAGGCCGGCGACGGTCGAGGCGTGGCACAGGCGGGCACAGTGGTCGACGTTGTTGCTGCCGAACGCCGTGCGCACGAATTTCTGGAAGACGAAGTTCTCCTCGTTGGTGCACTTGGCCGAGGAGAGTCCGGCCAGGGCCGACGGGCCGTGCTCGGTCCGGATGGCGCCGAGCCTGGAAGCCACCAGGTCGAGCGCCTCGTCCCAGCCGCTCTCGACCAGCTTGCCGGCCTTGCGGATGAGCGGCCGGGTCAGACGGTCGGGGCGGTGGACGAAGTCGAGGCCGAAGCGCCCCTTGACGCAGGCCGAAGCAAAATTGGGCACCCCGTCGAAGCCCTTGACCTTGACGATCCTGTCGTTCTTGATCCACAGTTCGAGCTGGCAGCCGACGCCGCAGTAGGGGCAGGTGGTGACCACCTTGCGCTCGACGTCCTTCATCTTGACGCGGCCGCCGTAGAGCGGCTTCTCCATCAGGGCGCCGACCGGGCAGGCCTGGACGCACTCGCCGCAGCCGTCGCACTCCGAGCTGGACCACTCGCCGGTGCCGGCCACGACGTGGCTGTGGATGCCGCGCTGGGCCATGCTCAGCACGCCCTTGCCCTGGATCTCCCAACAGGCCTTGACGCAGCGCTCGCACTTGATGCACTTGCTGGAATCGTAGAAGAGGACCGGCGCGCTGGAGTCGGGGGCCTGGGGGATCTCCTTCCATATCGAGGCGAAGGCGCGCTGGGGCGTATCGAGGCCGTAGCGGAAGGCCAGGTCCTGGATCTGGCAATCGCCGTCGCGCTCGCAGGTGATGCAGTCGTCGTTGTGCTCGGAGAGCAGCACGTCGGCCAGCATCTTGCGCGTCTCCTCCAGCTGCTCGTCGAAGGCGGTGACCTTCATCCCCTCCTCGACCTTGACCAGGCAGGAGGGGACCATGCCCGGGCGCCCCTCGATCTTGACCATGCACAGCCGGCAGTCCCCCGTCGGGCTCACCTTGTCGTAAAAACACAGGCCGGGGATGTCGAAGCCGTTGTCGCGGGCCACCTGCAGCAGATTCGCGCCCTTGGCCGCATGGATCTCCTTTCCGTCAATATGAATGGTCGCCATGTCCGACATGGAAGCCTCCTTATGCTCTCTCGCTTTGGTGGATGGCCATCGCGAATTCTTCCTTGAAATGCTCCAGGGCGCTCTTGACCGGCATGACCAGCGACTGGCCCAGCGGGCAGAGGGACGACTTGAACATCGTCTCGGCCAGGTGCAGCATGGTCGCGGCGTCGCCTTCACGGCCCCGGCCCCGGCGGATGCGGTAGATGATCTCCAGGACCTGCCGGGTGCCGACGCGGCAGGGGACGCACTGGCCGCAGCTCTCGTGGGCGAAGAACTTGGCGATGGAGAAGAGCATGTCGGCGATCGACGCCGTCTCGTCCATCACCAGCACCGCCCCCGAGCCGAGCACGGCCTTGTGCTCCTTCAGGCTCTCGAAATCCATCTTCACGTCCAGCAGCTTCTCGGGCACGAAGACGCCGGCGGCGCCGCCCAGCAGGGCCGCCTTGAATTTTTTACCGCCCTTGATGCCGCCGCCGTAGCCGAAGATGATCTCGCGCAGCGGCGTGCCCATGTCGGTCTCGACCAGTCCCGGATACTCGACATGGCCCAGGATGGTGAAGACCTTGGTCCCCGGGCATTTGGCGGTGCCGATCTTGCGGAACCACTCGGCGCCCCTGGCGACGATCGCCGGCACGTTGGCCAGGGTCTCGACGTTGTTCACCGCCGTCGGCTTCTGCCACAGGCCGTGGGTCACCGGGTAGGGCGGCTTGACGCGCGGGTTGCCGCGCTTGCCCTCGAGCGATTCGATCAGCGCCGTCTCCTCGCCGCAGACGTAGGCCCCGGCGCCCTTCTTGATCTCTATTTCGAAGGCGAAGCCGCTGTCCAGAATGTTCTCGCCCAGCAAGCCGTAGGAACGCGCCTGGGCGATGGCCTTGTTCAGGCGCTCGATGGAGAGCCCGTACTCGCCGCGGACGTAGACGAAGCCGCGCCCGGCGCCCATGGCATAGCCGGCAATGGTCATGGCCTCGATGAGCCGGTGCGGATCGCCCTCAAGGATCAGCCGGTCCTTGAAGGTGCCGGGTTCGCCCTCGTCGGCGTTGCAGATGACGAATTTCTCCCTGCCCTCGGCCTTGCGCGTGAACTCCCATTTCAGGCCGGTCGGGAAGCCGGCGCCGCCGCGGCCCCTCAGGCCTGACTTCTTGATCTCCTCGATGACCGCCTCGGGGGCAATTTTGTCGCCGAAGATCCGCTCCAGGCCCCGGTAGCCACCGGAGGCCAGGATCTCGTCGATGTTCTCGGGATCGACGGTCCAGGCCTTGTCCAG
>JAFGST010000102.1 GCA_016934475.1 Candidatus Aminicenantota bacterium
ATCGGGATTGACCGGATAGACGACCCCGCGGTAGCCGCTGTTGACCAGGTTGCCGAGCACCTTGCCGCCGACGCTCTTGGGATTGGCACTGACGCCGATCAACGCGATGCGCTGCGGATTGAAGATATTTTCCAGTTTATGAATGGCCATGACCCGGCTCCTGCTTGCCGCGGGGAAAAATCATTGGGCCAGGCGGCGCAGGGCGTCCAGAAAAAGCTCCACTTCGCCGGCGCTGTTGTACAGGGAGAGGCCGGCGCGCACGGCACCGCCGCGGTCGCCGAGGCCGAGGTGACGCATGGCTTCCCAGGCGTAGTAATCGCCGTCCCAAACATGGATGCCTTCATCCCCCAATCGGCTCGCGACCTCGGCCGGCGTCTTGCCGGAGAGCGTGAAGCAGGCGGTGGGTGTGCGCTCGCGGAGGCGCCTCGGGTCGGTGATGCCGTAGATGCGCACTCCGGGGATCTCCTTCAGTCCCGCGAGCAGGCGGGCGAAGAGCGACGATTCATGATCGCTGATGGCGGCCAGGGCCTGCTTCAAAAGCCGGCGGCGTCCCGCGGGATACGACTCGCAGCCTGTGCCGAGCTCCTGCCCCAGGGCGGCAAGGAAATCGATTGCCGCGGCCACGCCGGCGATCGCCTCGTGGCTCTTGGTCCCGGTCTCGAAGCGATCGGGGGCGCTGTCGGCGGCCGGCCGCACCTTGAAGGGATCGAGCTGCTCCAGGACCTCGCGCCGGCCATAGAGCACCCCGGAGTGCGGCCCATAGAACTTGTAGGGCGAGCAGGCCAAAAAATCGCAGTTCAGGAGCTGGACATCGATGGGACGGTGCGGGGCGTAATGCACGGCATCGACGAAGGTCAGAACGTTGGCGGCGCGGGCGGCGGCCAGGATACGGGGCAGGTCATTGACCGTGCCGAAGGCGTTGGAAGCGCCGCCGACGGCCAGCAGCCGCGTCCGTTTCGTGATCGTCTTTTCCAGGTCTTCCAGCTTCAGGGTGCAGTCAGCTGCATCGAACTCCAGCCATCGGATCACGACGCCTTGCTCCTGCAGGTGGAGCCAGGGAGCGATGTTGGCATCATGGTCCAGGCGCGTGACCACGACCTCGTCATCCGCGCCAAGGTCCCTGCCCAAGGCGCGGGACAAGTGCAAGGTCAGGGTGGTCATGTTGGTTCCGAATACGATCTCGTTTGGAGATCGGGCGTGGATGAAATCGGCCATGGCCTCGCGGCCCTTGGCGATGATCGCGTCGCTGCGCCGCGAGGTGGAAAACAATCCGTGCTCGTTGGAGTTGGCTTCGCGGTAATAAGTGGACACAGCGTCCATCACTGCTTGCGGCACCTGCGTGCCGCCGGGGCCATCCAAGAAGACGATCCCGGAGGCCAGCGCCGGGAATTGCTCGCGGACACGATCGAAGATATTGTTCATGGCTTCTCCTCCGCCTGGATTCTAACGGCCCAGAGAAAAGTTTTTTCGCGCGATGGCGGCAATGGACTCCCCGATGCTGATCGAAGCCGTGGCAGCCGGCGAGGGAGCGTTGAGCACGTGGATCATGCGCTCCGCCTCGCGGATGCGGAAATCATCCGCCAGAAAGCCATTGGCCTCCAGCGCCTGGGCGCGCACCCCGGCACCGCCCGGCAGCAGGTCCTCGGAGCGGATCGCGGGGATCAAGCGCTGCAGCGCCCGGACAAACGCTTTCTTGGAAATGGAACGATAGAACTCATTGAAACCCATTTTCCAGAACTTCAGGCCCATGGCCCAGAACCCGGGGTACAGCGTGAATTGGGCCGTATCTCGGAGGGAAAAGCTGGTCTTTTTGTAGCCATTGCGTTTGAAGGCCAGGACGGCGTTGGGGCCTGCCTCCACGCCGCCCCCGATCATGCGCGTGAAATGAACGCCGAGGAAGGGGAAGCGCAGGTCGGGAACCGGATAGACCAGGTTGTGCACCAGGCCGTAGCGCTCAGGGACCAGCTTGAAATATTCTCCGCGGAAAGGGATGATCTGCAGGCCGGGCCTGATTCCGCAAAGGCGGGCCACGCGGTCGGAGTGCAGCCCGGCGCAATTGACCAGGTTTCGGCAGCGCACCACACCGTTCTTCGAACTCAATATCAGTTCTCCGCCTTTGCGCCGGAAGCCTTCGACCTTGAATTTCAGGAGAATCTCGCCGCCGCTGGAGCCGATGACTTTCGCGAATTCCTCGCACACCCTGGCAAAGTCGACGATCCCGGTTTCCCCCACCCAAAGGCCGGCGATGCCGGAAACATGCGGCTCATATTCCTTCAGTTCCGAGGCGCTGAGTCGGCGCAGCTTCTTCAACCCGTTGGCCGCCCCTTTTCTCTCCAGTGCGTCGAGGGAGTCCAGCTCGTCCGGTCGCGTAGCCACCACCAGCTTGCCGCAGGCCTGGTGGTCGATCCCCTGCTCCCGGCAGAAGCGGTAGAGGGCTTCACGGCCGGAGACACAGGTCTTGGCTTTCAGCGAACCGGGCCTGTAATAAAGCCCGGAATGAATCACGCCGCTGTTGTTTCCGGTCTGGTGGGC
>JAFGST010000103.1 GCA_016934475.1 Candidatus Aminicenantota bacterium
GAGGTCGTCTGCAAGGAGTCGGAGATCCGCCGCTTCCTGCCGTTCGCCACCGTCCCCTATCGCGAGGCCCTGGTGCGGGCCCTTTCGCGCGAGGAGCAGGACCGCATCCACACCCGCTGGTCGGACGCCTACCCGCCCGCCTTCGAGCTGGCCATGAGGCTGGAGCAGCTGCCTGAGCCGCCGCAGTACGGCAGGTTCTATTCCCTGGAGAGCCGCAAGCCGGCGGCGGCGCTGTTCCGCTCCGCCTGCCAGATCGGCGGCCGCCAGGGCTGGTTCCACACCAACTTCCTCTGGCGCCTGCGCGGCCTACTCGACCGCCTGCTGCTGGGCATCGGCACGGCGCGGGGCCGCCGCAGCCACGCCACCCTGCACGTCCACGACGTCATCGACTTCTGGCGCGTGGAGGAGCTGGTCCCGGACCGCAAGCTGCTGCTGCGGGCGGAGATGAAGCTCCCGGGCAAGGCCTGGCTGGAGTTCAACGTCGAGGACCTGGGCCGGCGGCGGCGCCTCTCGGTGCGCGCCCACTACTACACGAAAACCCTCCTGGGCAAGATGAACTGGTATTTTTTCCTTCCCTTCCATATTTTTATATTCCGGGATTTGATCAAGGGCATTGAGAAGAGAAGCTGAACGATCATCCAGTGTTCGCAACAGCATGGAAAAGAACAATCGTGATGAGTGTTAAGTGATGCGTGCTGACCCTGAAGGTCCCCGACGAGAGGAGAAGCAGCAAGTATAGAACTATCGTAATTCGTGAATCACAATTTGAGAGGAGAATCGGTAAACGGTTGACGGTGTACGGTTTGCGGCAAAGCCTAAACTTTTTTCATCCTTTTTTTGCTGTTTTCTGAAAATAAGAAAATTCATATTGACAAATAAGACATGAAGTGATAATAAGATAAAATGTATTGTCATTAAGGGGTGAAAATGTATATTTCCGGCACGTACAAGCAGCAATTTGAATATAAGAGCTTCATGCCTTCCCTCATCAACAAGGCCTATGAGTGGAGGGATCCGCGGATCGCCGTATTGCTCGAGGATGCGAACCGGTTCCTGGGGGAGCTCAACGCCTATTCCACGCTGGTTCCTGATGTCGATTTTTTTATCCAGATGCACGTCGCCAAGGAGGCGACGACTTCGAGCCGCCTGGAAGGTACGCGGACCAGCATCGATGAGGCGGTCCTGGACGCGTTCGAGATCCAGCCGGAAAGGAGGGACGATTGGCAGGAGGTGCAGCACTATATCCACGCCATGAAATTCGCGGTTGACGAACTGGAACGCCTGCCCCTCTCCATGAGGCTGCTGATGGAAACGCACAAAAGACTCCTGTTCGGCGTGCGCGGACAGCACAAGCTGCCGGGCGAGGTCAGGAGAAGCCAGAATTGGATCGGCGGCTCGAGCCTGAAGGACGCCTCGTTCATCCCCCCGCATCACGAAGACCTGCCCGAACTGCTGAGCGACCTGGAAAAGTTCTGGCACAACCGGAAACTGGCGCTTCCCGAGCTGGTCAGGATCGCCATCAGCCACTACCAGTTCGAGACCATCCACCCCTTCCTGGACGGCAACGGGCGCATCGGCCGGCTGCTGGTCACACTGCAGCTCGTGGACCTGAAATTCCTGCAAAAGCCGGCGCTGTACCTGTCCGATTTCTTCGAGAAGAACAAAGGGTCTTATTATGACGCATTGAGCATGGTGCGCGGCGCTAATGACCTGGATGGCTGGATCCGTTTTTTCCTGAGCGGCGTGGCGACGACGGCCAAAAGCGGCAAAGAGACGCTGGAGGCCATCGTCCGCCTGCGAAAAGGCTACGAGGACCGGATCGCGACCCTGGGGAAGAAAGTGCAAACAGCGAGGCGCTTCCTGACTTACCTGTTCTCCCATCCCGTGGTCACGATCGGCCGGGCGGCCGAGGCGCTGGAATGCGGCTTCGCCGCCGCCTCGCGCCTGGTGGCCGACTTCCAGCGCTTGGGCTTCCTGCAGGAGACGACCGGCTATTCCCGCAATCGCCTCTTTGCGCTTGCCGATTACCTGGAGCTGTTTAGATAAAAGGCATATGAGCAAAAGGGAAGAAGGGTAGAAGAGTTGAAGGGGTAAGAGAACCGCAATGGCTCGCTGTCAGCGCCGTTGCCCCGTCTACCCTTCTACCCGTCGACGAGTGCTGGTTCTTCACCCCGCCCCTGCGATCGTAGGGAGTATCCGCTATTTTGGCGGAATTTTAATGCGGGTTAGAAATTCCAGGTCTTCCATGTCCCGCGGCCGCCGGACCGCTTTTTTGTTCTGGATCAGTCGCGCCAATCCGATGTAATGCAGGGAAAATTCATTGCGCTTGATCTTGATGATTTCCGTCACCCTGCTTTCCCAGGCCTGGGCAAAATCCACCGCGCTGATGGTGCTGAGAAGGTCGATGCGGTGCGGCGGGATGCCGAACTGAATGATCAGGTCGGCTCCCTGAAGGTCCTTTGCCGATTGGATGCCGGGGATGCTTCCCTGCCAAAAATCAATGAGGGCGGCATACATCCGATCGGCGTTGGCCGGGGAGTTGTCATAAAAAATGTCGATGTCGCCGGTGAGCCGGGCGTGGCCGTAATAGATGACCGCCTCTCCGCCGACAATCACGTAGCGGACGTCGTGGCGGGAGAGTCCCATGAGAAATTCGCGGATATCCTGAGAAAACGGGGCGGGGGTCATCGGCCCCGATGCGCCTCGCGGACGTCCGGCGGATTCTTGCCGTAGAACCTCTCCTTCAGGGCTTTGGCCACTCGTTGCCGCTGGCCGGGAGTCATCGAGAGTTCCTGGAGTATTTCCCATTCGCGGGCTTCCGCGAAACTCGTGGATCTATGGACGACCCGGCATCGGCGGAGTGACACAATGCCCGATTTTTCTCCGTGCTTGCGGCCTTTTTTTACCTGTTCTTTTTTCATCCCTGCAAATTCATTATAGCTTTTTACGCGGGGCGATTCAATGGCCGGATGACGGGCCGCCCCTAAGAAATGACCAAAACAAAAAGCCCTGCCTGTGCCTTGTCTTTGTTCAGGTTCCATGGGGTCTTATGCTGAACATCGAACCTCATTTTTTTCTATCGCCAGTCGCCTTCTTCCGTCTGCGGTCTGCTTTTTCCCTTTTTTCCTGTTCGACCTGACCTATTTTTAGGACAAATGTTGGCGAAATAACTGGCATCCATTTTGCCTGCATGATAGAGGAGTGGTTTGAATGCATATGGCTGTGCATCGGAGGCTCCATGAATAAAAAATGGATCGCTTGTTGCTCCGTCATGGCGCTGGTCTGCCTGGCACTGGTCACCAGCGGCTGCAAGGGCAGCGAGGAGAGTCCGTTCCAGGCAATGGGCAGGCTGCTGCGGAGCGAGGGCTGCAAGTCGTTCCCCCAGGGCGCCACCGTCAGCCTGGCCGTGGCGTCGGACCAGGACTGCCTGGAATACCGCTGCGACGGCTCCACCCTGAGGATGAAGCACATCAACGCCTGCTTCAACTGCTGTCCGGGCGAAATCGGCGCCGACATCCGCGTGGATGGCTGGGTGATCACCATCCAGGAGAGCGAGGCAACCGCCCTATGCTTCTGCCTGTGCCTCTTCGACCTGGAGATGGAGATCGAGAACCTGCCGCCCGGCCAGTATTCGATCCAGGTCGTCAATCCCTACGTGGACTCTGGCGACGAGCCGCTGGCCTTCACGGCGCAGCTGGCCCCCGGCGCCTCGGGCCGCTTCTGCGTGGAGCGCGACAAGTACCCCTGGTACGTCCCCTCGAACGAATAGGGGGGGAGGTGAGTCGAGCGGCGGATGGGGTCAGAGAACCGCAACCGTACGCTATCTGGGCGGTAACCTCATTGACTCGTCCACCCCTCTGCTGAACACGGGCGGATCTCAAGACCGCGCCCCTGCGATCGGAATTGCCTTTTCCCTGCTAACACTACCTTCCTTCTGTCTTCTGCCTTCTTCTCCCCCCTCGCCTCTCGCCTCTTGCCTTTTTCTTCAACCTCGAACGTCGAACGTCGAATCCCACTCGGGGCAGCCCCCTCGGGGACGCCGCCCTTGCCAGGGCCGGCGGCCTCGAACCTC
>JAFGST010000104.1 GCA_016934475.1 Candidatus Aminicenantota bacterium
CGGCCGGTGGCCCGCCACCGCGGCCACTACGGCATGGTCTGCCAGCTGCGCGGCTGGCTTCCCGACGCCATCGGCGGCGTCTACTGGGTCTACCAGGACAATCCCTATATCGGCCCCTACGTCCCGGTCTACGCCGGCTGCAGCCGCACCGCCGCATGCTATCAGGAATATGACCCGGAAAACTACAGCGACCGCTCGGCGCGCTGGACGATCGATTTCGTCGACAACCTGTGCAACCTGCGCTTCCAGGAGGCGTCCAAGCTGGTCCAGGAAATGCGCCGCCCCTTCGAGGAAAGGATGTTCGCCGACCAGGAAAGAATCGAGAAGGAGGCGCTGCGCCTGCACGCCCGGAGCCCGCGCAGGGCTAAGGCCTACCTCACCGAGTACTGCCTTGGCCTGATGGAACAGGTGCCGCCCCTCTACATCCGCATGCGCGAACGCCTGCTCACCATGTTCACCAACAACCGCGAGTGAGGAAAGCGGCCTCGGGTGAATCCATCGCGCCGGATGCCGCGTCTTGTTTTGCAGGAGGTTGGAATGAAACCCATCGTCCGCACCATAATCGCGTTGCTTGCCGTCCTGTCCCTGGGCCTGACCGCCCAGCAGGGAGAATCGTTCCGCTTTCCGGCCTCGGTCCAGGGACGGCGCGCGGAAGCCTATTTCAACGCCTTCAACTCCGGCGCCGAAGCGGCCATGGCCTCCTTCCTCAAGGAGAATTTCAGCGCCACTGCCCTGAAGCGCGCCCCGCTGGAGGAGCGCCTGGCGCGCTTCCGCGACTTCAAGAGGGAGGCGCAGGGCCTCGCCCCGGAAAGGCTCTTGCGTGAATCGGGGGAGACGACCGGCTATTTGGTGCGGAGCGGCAAGGGAGAGCTGCTGCAATTCACCTTCCGCTTCGAGAGCGGCGCCAATGCCCGGATCGCCTCGATCATGGCCGATCACGTCGATCCGGAAAACGTCGAGGACCTGGCGGGACCGCCGTTGAGCCGCGACGAGGCCCTGGCCCGGATCCGCGCCGTCATGGAGGAACGCGCGCATGCCGACCTTTTCTCGGGAGTGGTCCTGGTGGCCCAGGGCGACGCGGTCGTGCTGCACGAGGCCCGCGGATTGGCCAGCAAGGAATACGGGGCGGCCAACCGTCTCGACACGCGCTTCAACCTGGGTTCGATCAACAAGGTGTTCACCCGCGTGGCCATCGGCCAGCTCATCGAAAAGGGCAGGGTATCCCTGGGCGACAGGATCTCCAGGTTCCTGCCCGATTATCCCAACCGCGAGGCGGCGGCCAAGGTCAGCGTGCGGCATCTACTGGACATGAGCTCGGGGATCGGCGACTTCTTCGGGAACCGCTACGCGCAGACCCCCAAGGGCCGCATTCGCTCCCTGGAGGACTATCTGCCGCTGTTCGCCGACGAGCCGCTGCTGTTCCAGCCGGGGAGCCAGCGCCGCTATTCCAACGGCGGCTACATCGTGCTGGGGCTGATCGTTGCCAAGGCCTCCGGGCAGGACTATTTCGCTTATGTCCGCGAGCACATCTATGCCCCGGCCGGCCTGACCGCCACGGAGCACCTGGAGGCCGACGTCCCTGCCGAGAACGTGGCCAGCGGCTATACCCGCCTGTGGGACGATGGGCAGCACGATAAGGAGCCCCGGCGCAACAACATGTACACGCGGCCGGCCCGGGGCAGCTCGGCCGGCGGCGGCTACGCCACGGCCATGGACCTGTTCCGCTTCGCCCGGGCGCTGCGGGCGGGCAGGCTCCTCGGCGGCCTGACCACCGAATGGTTCGGGGGCTCGTCAGCCTACGCCGGCGGCGCACCCGGCATCAACGCCGAGCTGCAGATCGACCCCATCCCCGGCTGGACCGTCGTGGTCATGGGCAATTACGATCCGCCGGCGGCCAGCTCGCTGGCCCGCAAGATCGCGGTCCTGCTGAGGCGCATGACGGAATAGGTTCGCCGCCGGGTCCGGAGGACCGCGGCGTCAGTACTGGTCGAGGTGGTTGAACTCAGCGTTTTCCAGCCAGGCCTGAGGACGCGAGACGAGCTGCAGGATGTGCTCCAGCAGGAACTCGTGGCGCTTTTCCTCCTCGGCGATCAGGAAGAACATCTTCTGCACCCGGGGATCGGTGGCTTCCCTGGCCTTCTCCATGTAGAATTTGAAGCTCTGGATCTCGATCTCCTTCGCCTTGCGGTAAAGGTCGGCCTGGGTGGTCGGGAGGTCATCCCAGTTCTTTTCTTCCCGAAGCTGCTGGAAAATGTTCTTGGCCCGGGTCAGGATGGGGGTGGAGGCGAGCTCGGCCCGGCTTGATTCCTTCAGCTTCAGCAGTACCTGGTAGTGCTTGGCTTCGTCCAGGGCCAGCTGGCTCAGGATGTTCTTCATGCCGGCGTTGGTCGTCTTCTCGGCCAGGTGCTGGTAGTATTTTTCCCCGTCCTTCTCCATCTGCATGGCCAGGTCGAAAACGTTCATGTCGCCCTCCAGCCTTTATTGTATGGCATCGGAACAGCCGAGTCAAATCCCTGTTCCGCTATAACAATTTTTTTTCTATGTTATAATCATCGTTCATAGCGAGGTGAATCCATGGGAAAAGACCGTTCTTTATTGATCGCCTGCTCGTGTTTTCTGCTCGTCATCCTCCCCGCCGTCTCGGCCGCCGAAGCGGCGCCCTCCCTGCAGGGGCACTGGACCGGCGCCATCGAGCTTCCCGGCCAGAAGCTCGAGATTGACTGTGACTTCATCCTGCAGCCCGACGGCTCATGGAAGGGAGACATATCCATACCGGCCCAGAACGCCAGGGACCTGCTCCTGACCGGCATTGCCTTCAAGGACGGCGAAGCGGCCTTCGCCATTTCCGGCATCCCCGGTGAGCCGGCCTTCAAGGGCCGCCTCGCCGCCGACGGGAATGAGGTCAGCGGCAGCTTCGCCCAAGGTGGGCAGACCTTTTCCTTCCGGCTGCAGCGGGCCGACAGTCCCCCCGCCCAGGCCCGGGCCGCGTTGTCCGCGTTCGATGCGGTCGTCTCCCTCGGGCTGAAGAGCCTGAATGTCCCCGGGGCGGCCGTGGTTGTCGTCGTCGACGACGAGGTCGTCCTGGCCAAGGGCTACGGCTACCGCGACCTGGAGAAAAAGGCGCCCATGACGGCCGACACCCTGCTGGCCATCGGCTCGTCTTCCAAGGCCTTCACCACCTTCGCCATGGGCACCCTGGTCGACCAGGGTCGCCTGGAGTGGGACGTGCCGCTGCGCCGCTACATCCCCTGGTTCCGGCTGACCGACGAGGCCATCGCGGCGCGCATCACCCCACGCGACCTGGTGACCCACCGCTCGGGCCTGCCGCGCCACGACCTCACCTGGTACAACAACCAGTCCTCCAGCCGCGAGGAACTGGTGCGCCGGCTGGAATACCTGGAGCCCACGGCCGACCTGCGCGAGAGATTCCAGTACAACAACATGATGTTCCTCACCGCCGGCTTCCTGGTGGAGACGCTGACCGGGAAATCGTGGGAGGATTCCATACGCCGTCTCGTCCTGGAGCCCCTGGACATGGAGCGCACCAATTTCTCCGTCCGCGATTCCCAGAAGGACGCCGATTTCGCCTTTCCCTACGTGGAGCGCAAGGGCCAGCTGGAGCGCTTCCGCTTCCGCGACATCACCACGGTCGGTCCGGCCGGCTCGATCAATTCCACGGCCAACGAGATGGGCCGCTGGCTGAAGGTGCACCTCAACGGCGGCAAGCTGGACGGCCGGCCGATCATCCAGCCGCAGACGCTCCAGGACATGCACCTCTCTCACATGCCGACCGGCGAAACTCCGGAAATCCCCGAGTTGTCCCCGGCCAGCTACGGCATGGGCTGGTTCGTCGACAGCTACCGGGGTCACGGACGCGTCCACCATGGAGGCAACATCGACGGCTTCTCCGCCATGGTTTCCTTCTTTCCCAAGGAGCGGCTGGGCTTCGTCGTCCTGTGCAACCTGAACGCCACCGCCTTGCCCGAGTTGCTCGTCCGCCAGGCCGCCGACCTGATCCTGGGCCTGGAGCCCAAGGATTGGATCGGCGAGGCGGCCGAAAGGAAAAGCAAGGGAGAGAAGCTGGGCAAGGAGGCGGAACAGAAGAAATTCAGTCGGCGCGTTCCCAAGACCAAGCCCGCCCATGATTTGGGGGCCTACGTCGGCGACTACAATCATCCAGGCTACGGCGACCTGAAGGTGACGCTGCAGAAGGGCAGGCTCTCCTTCGCCTACAACGGCATTGTCACGCCGCTGGAGCACTGGCACTACGAGACCTTCAACGGCCTGAGGGCCGCGGATCCGACCTTCGAGGATTTCAAGCTGCTGTTCCGCACCGATCTCAACGGGCGGGTGTCCGCTCTCGAGGCCCAGATGGAGGCGACGCTGGAGGCGATCGTCTTTTGCAAGAAGCCGCCGGCGCGGCTGTCCGATCCAGGCTTCCTGGAGAAATTCACCGGGCGCTATTCCCTATTGGACCGGGTATTCACCGTCACCCTGAAGGGCAGCGGGCTGAAGCTGGTCGTCCCCGGGGCGCCCGAGCTCGACATGATTCCCGGCCTGGACGAGGAGTTCACCCTCAAGCAGGCCAAGATGATCGTCCTGCGCTTCAAGACCGACGCCAAGGGCAAGGTCCTGGCCCTGGAGCTGGTCCAGCCCAACGGCATCTTCGAGGCCGAGCGGGTGCTGGAGAAATAGGTGAAAAACCGTCCCTAGCTATTCTTCAAGCAATCCCCGGCTCCGGAGCAGGGGTTCGATCCTCGGCTCGGCGCCGCGGAAGCGCTTGTACAGTTCCATGGCGTCCTCCGTGCCCAGCTTGGCCAGGATGTTTTTGCGGAAGGACGCGGCAACTCCCCGGTCGAAGAGGCCTTTTTCCTTGAAGGCCTCGAAGGCGTCCTTGTCCAGCACTCCGGACCATTCGTAGCTGTAGTAGCCGGCGGCGTAACCGGAGATCATGTGGTTGAAGTACGGGGTGCGGTAGCGCGGCACGATGGAGGGCATCAGGCCCAGGGCGGCCATGGCCCCGGCTTCGAAGCTGCGCACGTCGATCGCTTCCCCCCCGCTCTGCGTGTGCCAGGCCATGTCCAGGAAGGAGGCGGCCAGGTACTCGACCGTCTCGAATCCCTGGTTGAACAGGCGGGCGGACTTCAGCTTCTCGACCAGCGCTTCGGGTATGACTTCCTTGGTCCGGTAGTGGCGGGCATAGAGCTTGAGCAGCTCGGGCTCCAGGGCCCAGTTCTCCATGATCTGGGACGGCAGTTCCACGGCATCGCGGGGCACGCTGCGGTCGCGGTAGACGCCGTCGTCGAAGAGCGTGTCCAGGGAATGGCCGAACTCGTGGAAGAAGGTGCTGACCTCGTCGATGCTCAGCAG
>JAFGST010000105.1 GCA_016934475.1 Candidatus Aminicenantota bacterium
TCCTCGTGGGTGGTGGTGCCGATGCAGCGCAGCCGGCCCTGGGCCAGGGCTGGCTTCAGGATGTTGGAAGCGTCCAGCGAGCCCCCCGAGACCGCCCCGGCGCCGATGATGGTATGGATCTCGTCGATGAACAGGATCGCGTTGCTCTCGTCGTGCAGGGCCGCCAGGACCTTCTTCAGGCGCTCCTCGAAATCGCCGCGGTAGCGTGTTCCGGCCAGCAGCGATCCCATGTCCATGGCATAGATGCGGATGCTCCTCAGCGCCGGCGGCACGCGGCCGCTCACGACGCGCTGGGCCAGGCCCTCGGTAATGGCCGTCTTGCCGACCCCGGGATCGCCGACGTGGACCGGATTGTTCTTGAAGCGGCGGCACAGGACCTGCAGGGTGCGCTCCAGCACCTCGTCGCGGCCGATCAGCGGCTCGCACTCGCCGGCGCGCGCCTTGTCGGTCAGCTCGCGGGTGTACAGCCGCAGGAATTCCGCCGTCCTGCCGGCCGGCGCTGGCTTTCTGCGCTCCTTGGCGGCCGGGGCTTCCGGACCGTCGGTGTCCGCGGTGCTCCGCGCTTCGCCCCCGCTCCCGGCGTCGTCGCCGTGGGAGATGACGCGCAGCAGCGTGAAGCGGCTGATCCCCTCGCGCTGCAGCAGGTAGGCGGCGAACGACTCCTTCTCCTCGAGCAGGGCTGCGTACATGTCGCCGATCTCCAGGATCTTCTTCTCGGCGGCGACGGTGTGCACCACCGCCCTTTCCATCAGGTCCTGGAATCCCATGGAGGGGACGGGATCCTTCCTGACCGCCTTGGGGACCTGCTCGTTCAGGTAGGTTTCCAGCTCCTTTTTCAGAAGTTCGACGTTGGCCCCGCAGCGGTTGATGATCCCGGCGCCGACCGCGAAAAAGAGCGAGGCATAGAGAATGTGCTCGGGAGTCAGGTATTCATGCTTGCGGCTGCGGGCGTCGGCGAAGGCCACGGCCAGGATGCGGTTCAACTCCTCCTGGATCTCCATCCGGTCCATGGCCATCGCTCAGGCCTCCTCGTAGGTGCAGCGCAGGGGGAACTCGTGCTTGCGGGCCAGGGCCAGCACCCGCGAGACCTTGGTGCGGGCGATGTCATAGCTGTACACTCCGCAGGAACCGCTGCCGCGGCGGTGGATGTCGAGCATGATGCGCCGGGCCTCCGGCGCCGGTTTGTGGAAGACCTTGACCAGGATGTCGACGACGAATTCCATGGTGGTGTAATGGTCGTTGTGCAGGATGACGCGGTACATGCGGGGGGGGCGCAATTCCGTCCGTTCCTGGAGCTGCTGTTCGGAGTCGCTGCCTAGGATAAATTCGTCGTCGTGGGCCATCGCTCGCACTCTCTGGGCTCGATTTTAGCCCATCGGCCCCCGGCGTGTCAATGAGCGGAAGGGAGCACGGCATACGGGAGACGGCATGCGGGAAAAAAACAAGCGACCTGTCGGTGGTAGTGATCGCAGCAGCCAGGATGTGAGCTGTCGTGATTCGTGAAAGGAAGCGGTATACGGTTGATGGTGTACGGTTTACGGGCAAGGCAAGGGATGAAGCTTGATCGTTCCATTGCTGCTGCCGTCGACCGTCTACCGTCCACCGTTCGCCCCTATCCAGTTCACCGAGCTCTTGAAATTATTATTCCAGCGCATATAATCTCCCCTTGGTGAGGTGAGAAATGAAAAAATCCTTGATCTTGATCCTTTGTGGCTTGTTGCTGGGCGTCGTGGCCGCCGTGGCCGTGACCCAGTACGTGATCCCGCGCTGGCAGCGCTCGGCCGTGGACAACACCTACTGGCAGGTGGCATCCAGGCTGGACCAGGGCGGCGAGGCCTTCGTCTACCTCCATGCCGAGCAGTTTACCCAGGCCGTCCAGGCCGTTCTGGCCAGCGTGAAAAAGAACGTGGCGGCCCTGCCCGAAGCGCAGCAGGCCCAGGCCAGCCAGGGACTGGTCATGGCCGAGATGATGTTCAAGGGCTATGGCCTGGAGGAGGTATCGGGGCTGGGCTACAGCTCCTTCGCCCTCCGGCCCGGCCTGCACCGCGTGCGCGCCGTGCTCCACCACCGCCCCGGGCGCAACAAGGGATTGATCTGGAACATCACCGGCCCGGCCCCGCGAGCGCTGGACGAGATGGCGCTGTTTCCGGCCGGTACGGCGCTGGCCTTCGTCTCTGACTACGATATCGTCAAGCTGATCGAGTGGATGGGCCAGATCGCCCCGCAGATGGCCGGCCAGGAGGGGCAAGATCCGGCGATGAAGCCGGGGATGGCCCCGATCAAGGCGGGCTTGCAGTCGGTCGGGATCGACGCCGACCGTCTGTTCAAGTCCTATGGCGGTCGCCTCGGCTTCCTGCTGACCCTGGACCCGGAGAAAAGGGTGGCCCTGCCTCTGGGAGCCAAGCCCGTGTCGATCCCCGAGCCCGCTTTCGCCCTACTGGTGCGGGTCCAGGACAGCTACATCTTCGATACCCTCAAGGACAAGCTGGCCGCCATGGGCCAGACGAAGAGCACCGAGGACGGAGGCGTCAAGAAGCTCGCCTTCCCGCGCCTGCCGGCACCCTTTCCCCTCGAACCGGTCATCGCCCAAAAAGGGGAGTGGCTGCTGGCGGCCTCCCGGCTTTCGCTCGTGGACGATGTTCTTGCCCCCCGCTCTCCCCGGCTGTCCCAGAGCGACGAGTTCAGGGCGATATCCTACAAGCTTCCCCTCCGCGGCAACGGCTTCAGCTTCATGAGCCCGCTGCTGCCGCGCCTGGTCTCCCAGGCGCTGCGCGAGAACCTGGTCAACTTCCCCGCCCCCGCCGCCCTGGAGCGCATCACGGCCTTTCTCGACAACTGCAAGGGCTTCTGCCAGGTTTGGGAAAACACCGACCAGGGGCTGGTGTACACCATCCATCATGGTCTTGAGATATCGTCCCTGCCCGGACTGATCGATGCCTTCATCGAGATCGGCCGCCAGCAGACGACCCGCCAGCCGGAACCGGTTCCCTCCCCACCCCAGGCCGAAGAGGGACAGCAGACCGCCGAGTGACGGGAACAGGGGATGTGCGGGGCAGGGGCGGCCGGACGGCCGCTCCTGCCGATGGTAAAATAAGGCTGCTGGGACTGGCACTGCTTCTGGCGGCGCTGGCCGCCCCGGCCCAGGACGAGCCCCCCGTCGTTCCCCAGCCGCCGGACAAGGGGGCGTTCTTCTTCGAGGTCACCAGCCAGTACCTTTCCTTCAGCCGCATCGACCTGAACGGCTCGATGGTCCTGGGCGATGCCGACCAGGTGTTCTTCATCCCCAGGATCAAGACCAGCCTCGGATTCGGGATCGGTCTCGGCCGCCGCTTCCGCTCGGGATTGTGGTCGTTTTCCTACCTGGTCTCGGGGCACGACGTCTCCTTCCAGGGCCGCGACGGGACGGCCGTGTCGCGGCTGGTCCAGGTCAACGCGCGCACCTTCCTGCTCCGTACCCCCCCGCTGCGGCCCTTTCTCCATTTCGGCCTCAACTTCCCGTGGCTGAAGGTGCGGAAAAACGTGGCCGACAGGGACGGAAAGCTGTCCGATGCCACCTACATGGGAGTGGGGGCCAACGCCGGGGCGGGCCTACTGGCGCCGGTCTCATCGCGGATGTTTTTCAGCGCCAGCCTCATGGTTCGTTTCGTGGGCTACCTGTACGCCTTCGGCCCGGTGAAGGGCATCGACGTGACCGACCTCTTCGACGACGTCACCGGCCCGCGCCACCGGCGCTATTTGCGCTCCCCGGTCATCGCCCTGGAGCTCAGCTTAGGCTACGAGCTGTAGTGAAAAGTAACAAGTGACAAGTGACAAGGAAAAATGCGATTTCAAATTGGTGTTCATTTCATTGCGGTTCCTCGTCACTCGTCACATGTTACTCGTTACTGAGGAGATTGCCATTCCGGTCCGTCTTGGATAGAATGAGCCCAGGCTAACAAACTATGGCCAACTGCAAGAACTGCGGCGCGCCGCTGAGCGGCACGCTGCTGACCTGCGAATACTGCCGGACGCGCCAGGACGTGGACCTGTCGCTGGTGCACCGCTTCACCGTCGAGGAGCCGTGCTCCAAGCGCATCTGCCCCCGCTGCCACATCCCCCTGCAGACCGTCGACCTCCGCCTGGGAGAGAAGTTCCTGATCGAGCGCTGCGAGCGCTGCCTTGGCCTTTTTTTCGATCCCGGCGAGTTGGAGGCCTTCCTGAACAAGGCCGTGACCAATGTCCATGCCATCGATCCCCAGCGCCTGAACGAGGTGCAGAACGTCAAGCGCCGCCACGAATACCCGGTCACCTACATCGATTGCCCGGTCTGCCGCCGGCTGATGAACCGGATCAATCTCGGCTCGCGCAGCGGGGTCATCGCCGACCAGTGCCGCGAGCACGGACTGTGGCTCGACGGCGGCGAATTGCGTCAGTTGATGGAATGGATGAAGGCCGGGGGGAAGATGCTTCACAGGGAGAAGGAGCTGGAGATGGCCAGGCTGGAGCTCGAGCAGGAAAAAAAGAAGGTGCAGTTCGACCGCATCGACGCGGCTTTCTCCCACACGCGGCCCGAGCCGTCCCGCGGGCCGCAGGACATGGATATCACACTCCTGCCGCTGATCGGCAGGCTGGTACGATGGATGTTCCGCTAGGTCGACCCGGTCGACGAGGAGGATCGATGAAGAAAGGCATGATGGCTCTGGTTTTGCTGTCCCTGATGGCCTGCGGGCAGTCCCGCGGCGGCGACAAGGGTACGCCGGCGGGTGCGGCGGGCAACGGGGCCGATGAGATCTATGAATGCGAGCATTTCTCCATGACCGTGGCCGACGGCTGGGAGGCCGGACCGCTGACCTTCGGCATGGTCAACGTCCTCCCCAAGGGCAAGGTCAGCCCCGGGCTCTATTTCAAGTTCGAGGGCGACGGCAACGCCGCCGGCTCGGCCGAGGCCTCCATCGCCTCCATGATCCAAAACTATGGCGGCTCGCCGATGGAGGATGCCTCCATCGCCGGGACCGTCTTCAAGACCACCACCTATACCTACGGCGGCATGACCCAGACCATGCACGTGGCCTTCCGCGAAGGCACCAAGGTCACCATCACCATCGAGGGCCAGGAAGCGAAAAGCGACCCCGGCATCCAGGCCATGCTGAAGTCCGTGGTCCTGAAATAAGGAACCAAAAAACGGGCAGGGTGCGTCGAGCGGGTCCGGGAATAGACCGACCGGTCGATCTCGGCATACGGTGGACGGTTGACGGTGTAGGGAAACCGCTATTCCATGATCCAGCTCTTTTTTTTACGGCTACCGTTGACCTTATTCCGTACACCGTGAACCATGTTTTTCCATATCGTGGCATTGACTTTCGGACTTGCTTGCCCTACCATCTCTCCTTCCAAGATGGAGAAATTACCATGAAGCCAGGAGGCCTGGAGGTCATCGACCTGACCCATACCATCCACGCCTCCATGCCGGTCTTTCCCGGAACCGAGCCACCGCGGCTCGAGGATCCCTACACCATTGAGCGCAACGGCTTCGCCGAGAAGATGCTGCACCTGGTCTCGCACACCGGCACCCACGTCGACGCTCCCGGGCACATTTTGCCATGCGCCAAGCGGCTCGACGGCTTTCCCGCCGGTTGCTACCTCGGGCCGGGAACGGTCCTGGATGTGTCGGTTGTTCGCGGCCGCGCCGTGGAGATCGGCGACCTGGAATCCTGCGCGCCCCGACTGCGCCGTGCCGAATTCGCCCTGCTGCACACCGGCTGGGCGAAATACTGGGGTGCCGAGGAGTATTTCGGCCGCTACCCGGTCCTCTCCCCGGCCGCCGCTCAATGGCTGGCCGGTCTCGGCCTCAAAGGATTCGGGGTCGACACGATCTCGGTCGACGAGGTCGATTCGACCGCCCTTCCGGTTCACCGCGCCCTGTTCGCACGGGACATGGTGATCATCGAGAATCTGGCCTCCTTGGAGCCCCTGCTCGGAAAGGAATTCGTGTTCTCCTGCCTGCCCCTGAAGATCGCCGACGCCGACGGCTCACCGGTCCGGGCCGTGGCGCTTCTTCGCTAGCGAACTTCGATCCAGACCGGCATCACGGCGTGTAGACAAGAGGCGCAGCCGTTGCGTTCTTCATCCCGGGACAACGCGTTCAAGAAGTTGATTCTGTCGAACAATTATTGCACAATATAGCCGCCATTTTGCTTGACGGGAGAGAATGATGGGAGAGATGCCATTTTTTCGTTGGGGAATGTATCGCCTCGCCAGTGAAAAAGGAGGGGATCGAACGTCCATCACGGCTTTCGTGCTGATCCTGGCCCTCGCCGTTTCCCTGTATGCCGCTTATGTCGGCGTCTATATGGACGATGTCCTGATCTACCTGCGTGTGTCCCGGAATATCGTAGAAGGCCAAGGGCCCGTATTCAATCCCGGTGACCGCCATTTTTCGGTCACCAGTCCGCTCTGGGTTTTTTTACTGGCCTTGTTTCAAAAGCTCATGCCCGCTCCGGGATTGATGACCTGGTCAAAAATTCTCTACATCGCTTTCTTGGCCGGCGCTTCCTTTTTTTTCTTTTTGCTTCTAAAAAATCGGTTGGGGATATGGGCTGCATTGGCCCCTTTTCCTCTTTTCTTCAATCCGGTCACGCTCACGTGCTCCGGCGGCGAAATCGCCTTGCTTTATTTCACCCTGCTGGGGATGATTTATTCGGCGACCCTGCGTAAGAACTTCTGGCTGGTGGGACTCTTTGCGGCGCTGGCCTATCTGGCCCGGAGCGAGGCCGCACTCATGCTCATCCCGATTTGCTGTTGGCGTCTGTGGTCATTGATCCGAAAAGAAATCCTTTGGAAACGATTCGCTATTGAGCTATTGCAGACCGCCGCCATTTTTCTGGCCGTTGCAATGATCTGGCACGTTTACTATTGGATTTCTTTCCACGAAATTTTTCCGGGAACGCTTCAAACGAAGATCATTCAAGGCCGCAGCGGCAAGTGGGCGATGTACAACCAGAACATGCGCCCCCACATCCTGCAGTTTTTTCATGGCCGCTGGTACCTGCTCCCTCTTTTTTTGGCGGGCCTTGCCGGCCTGGGGGCATGGCCGGTGATGTTTCTGACCTTTACCTGTCTCCATTTCTATACCTATGAATGGCTTTCCATCTCTTTCTACCACTGGTATTTTTATGACATTGATCTTCTTCTCGCAGCGGCATCTCTGTTTGGAGCCATGTGGCTGATGCGCAGGGGGGGGCGCTGGCTGATAGGTAGAGGAATCATCCGACGGTTGCCGTTGAAAATCGTTTCTGGAGCGACCGTGTCGATTATCGCGGCGCTTCTGGTGTTGACCGTTATCCCGTCTCGGCGATTGTCCGATTTCCGAAGGGACAACCGGATTCTCTCTTATGGTCGACTTTGTTCATGGTTGGGGAAAAAACTGAAATCGGGTGATATCGTTCTATCGGGGGAAATCGGAATACTTGGCTATCTTCTTCCTCACACTCAGATCCGTGATACCAATGGCATCGCCACGACCGGAGTCACTATGGACAATATCGAAGATCTGGACTATTTTGCCAACCGGTTTCGGCCGGCCTACCTGCTTCAAAGCGATGGCACCGACAAAATGAAGTTGTTTCCAAGTGGAACTGGATGCCTGGTTTATGAACGCGCGTTCTGCGCCAGCGCAACCGAAGGGAGCGGGATGGCTTACAACGCAGCGATATATCAATACTGCGACAACTACACCCCTCCGCCAAAGCTCCTGCGGCTTCTTAACGTGGCTCGTGGACGGGTCTGCAGCTGGCAAATGGCCATCCGCCGGATCAAGAAGCGCTGGATCCTCTTCGCTCACGCGCTCTTTGTTTCCAGAATACCCGTTCCGCCCGATGCCACGAGCGTTTCCATCTCTTGCGGTTTCATCCCTGATTTTTACCGAAATGGGATCGCCTACAGCGACGGGGTGGAGCTTCGGCTCAGTGGAATCGACCGGGAAAAGGAAGTGCTCCTGCAGCACTCCGTTTTCGATCCGAAAGGAGAGAAATTACCGCCCCACGTGAAAAAAATCGTAAGCGCGGAGTTTCCGCCCGAAACCTTTCAATACGTCCGCTTCGAGATCCACCCCAGACGGAGCAATAATTGCGACTGGACTTACATTGATTCCTTTTCGTTTCGTTGATCAGAAAAGCGGGGAATTTCGAGGATTTCTTGAAATCTCAGTCAGGGGGAGTGCCGTCACGAGGAAAAATCCCTGATCCCCGAGAACCCGTCCTGGGCCAGCCAGGACCAGGCCAGGGCGCCACAGTAGCCGCTGGACCTTGCCGCGGCTACGATCTCTTCCGGCGTCCGTGACGCGTTTTTCGTGGGGAACTCACCCAGCAGCAGCGGCCGGTCGAGGTCCAGGTCACGGACCGGCCGTTCGAGCGGCACTGACTCCTGCCAGCGCTCGTACCAGTGCACCTGGTAGAAGTCGAGGCCGCAACCGCGTACCAGGGGCAGCCCGGAGGCGTTGCCCAGCCCGACCGTGGCCAGGTGGCCGGTATGGCGGTGGACCAGGCGGGCCGTCCTGCGGATGAAGCGGCGCATGGCAAGGAAGGAGACCGAGGGGCCGCGGAGGCCTCCGCCCCAGCCGCGGGTGACCCACTCGGGCTCGTTGACGATGTCCCATGCCAGGATCTGCGGCGAGCGGCCGCAGCGCGCGAAAAGGGGACACAGCACCCGGCGGCGAAAACGCTGCTGCTTGTAGGCGTTGGTGATGACCTTGCCTCGGCCCCCGACCTGCACGCCGTTGATCTGCACGGCCTTGGAGAACCAGCGGAAGTCGAGCAGGACGAAGACGGCCTTCATCCCTGCGGCGGCGAGCTCTTCCAGGGCGGCGTCGATGTCGGCGCAGAGGCGCTCGCCGGGGCCCAGGGGCGTGCCCGAGGGGGTGAAGCGGATGCCGGCCCGGCCGTCGCAGAGTAGGAACCAGCGGACGACGTCGAGGCCGCGGCCCTTGAGCTCCCGCAGGTGGCGCCGGAGCCTCTCCCTTTCGCCGGCCCGGGCCACGCCTCCTCCCGGGCTCCAGGCGTTGGCGCCGAAGTCGCCGCCGTAGCGCAGCCAGGGGAGATTGGCTCCCGTGCAAAAAGGGAGGGGGGTATGCTCGCCCTTCAAGAACAGCTCCAACCGGCCCGGGACCCGGCGGCGCAGGATGTTTCTCGCGATCCGCAGCCAGCGCAGGCGCAGGAGATAGAGGTGCTTCAGGATGACGCTCACGGGGCCATTGTAGACCCGGGACTGTTGTCGGGCAAGCGATCTCCGAAGATCACCCAATGTCCCATTGCTCTCTCTTCCCTCGTTCTTCCCATCCTCTTTCCTTCTCTTCCCTGATCTCGTTTTGCTCATTGGCTCGGCGAGCGAAATGGGGTAGAATGGTCTCATGCTCATCGAGATCCCATACCGCAAATTCACGCTGGACAACGGACTGGTCCTGATCGTCCACGAGGACCGCAAGGCGCCCATCGTGGCCGTCAACGTCTGGTACCACGTCGGGTCGAAGAACGAGAAGCCGGGGAGGACCGGCTTCGCCCACCTGTTCGAGCACCTGATGTTCAACGGCAGCGAGCACTACGACGACGACTTCTTCAAGCCCATGCAGAAGATCGGGGCCACCGACCTCAACGGCACCACCAACGAGGACCGCACCAACTATTTCGAGAACGTGCCCTCGCCGGCGCTCGACCTGGCGCTGTGGATGGAATCGGACCGCATGGGGCACCTGAAAGGGGCCGTCACCCAGGCCAAGCTCGACGAGCAGCGCGGCGTCGTGCAGAACGAGAAGCGCCAGTACGACAATGAGCCCTACAACGTCGCCGAGGAGCTCATCGCCAAGGCCTGCTTCCCGGTCGGCCATCCCTATTCCTGGACGGTGATCGGATCCATGGAGGACCTGGATGCCGCCAGGCTGGAGGACGTGCACCAGTGGTTTTCCGCCTACTATGGCCCCAACAACGCCGTGGTCGCCATGGCCGGCGACATCGATGCCCAGGCGGCCCTGGCCAAGGTCAGGCATTATTTCGGCGGCATAGCGCCGGGCCCGCCCGTCGCCCGCCATGAGGCCTGGATCGCCAAGCGCAGCGGCGAGCAGCGCCAGGTGGTCGAGGACCGCGTGCCGCAGGCGCGGATCACCAAGATCTGGAACGTGCCGCAGGCATGCACCGCGGAGAACGACCTGCTGATGCTGACGGCGCGGCTGCTGGGCCGGGGCAAGACCTCGCGCCTGTACAAGCGCCTGGTCTACCACGACCAGGTCGCCACCGAGGTGAGCGCGCACCTGGACAGCCGCGAGATCGCCGGCCTGTTCACCATTCAGGCCGATGTCCAGCCCGGCGTGGAGGTCGCGGTGGTGGAGCGGGCCATCGACGAAGAACTGCGCCGCCTCCTGGCCGACGGCCCCGACCCCAGGGAGCTGGAGAAGGTGCGCATGCAGTATCTGGCGGGTTTTGTCCGCGGCATAGAGCGCATCGGCGGTTTCGGCGGGAAGTCGGATATCCTGGCCCGCAGCCAGGTCCTGGGGAACAGTCCCGACTCCTACCGCCGTTCCTTGGACGCCGTCGCCGCCGCCACCCCGGCCCAGCTGCAAGAGACGGCCGGTCAATGGCTCTCCGACGGCGTCTATGTCCTGGAGATCCGCCCCTATCCCGAGCGCCCGGCGGTAAAGGACGCGGCCGATCGCAGCCGCATGCCCCGGCCGGGTCCCGCGCCGGCGGCGCCATTTCCCGGATTCCGCCGTTTCACCCTGGCCAACGGGCTCAAGGTCATCCTGGCGGAGCGTCACGCCGTGCCGATCGTGCGCCTGAACCTGGTGCTCGACGCCGGTTATGCCACCGACCGGGAGGGGATTCCCGGTACGGCCGAGCTGGCCATGGCCCTGCTCGACGAAGGCACGTCGCGGCGCACGGCCCTGCAGGTCAGCGAGGAGCTGGCCCTCCTTGGCGCCAACTTGGGGACGGGGTCCGACCTGGACGCATCCTACGTTTCCCTGTCCACGCTGAAGGAGAAGCTGGACGCCGCCCTCGACATCTACGCCGACGTGATCCTGCATCCGGGTTTCCCCGAAGCCGACTTTCAGCGGCTGTGGAAGCTGCAGGTCGCCCAGATCCGCCAGGAAAAGAGCTCGCCCCTCACCATGGCCCTGCGCGTTCTCCCCAGGCTGCTGTACGGCGCCGGGCACGCCTATGGCAATCCGTTCACGGGCAGCGGCTACGAGGACTCCCTGGCCAGGCTGACCCGGGCGGACATGGCGGCCTTTCACGGCACCTGGTTCAAGCCCGATCACGCCACGCTGGTGGTGGTCGGAGACACCACGGAGGCGGAAATGATGCCAAAGCTCGAGAAGTTGTTCCGGGGCTGGAGGGGGGGCGCCATCCCGCCGAAGAACATCGGCGCGGTCGAGCCGCGGACGCGGCCGGCGATCTACATCGTCGACAAGCCGGGTTCGCCCCAGTCGATGGTCCTCGCCGGCCAGCTGGCGCCCTGCTCGGCCGACCCCGAGCGCATCGCCATGGAGATCATGAACTTCATCCTGGGGGGCGACTTCGTCTCGCGCCTGAACATGAACATCCGCGAGGAGAAGCACTGGAGCTACGGCGCCGGTTCCTTTTTCGGCGGCGCCCGCGGCCCGCAGCCCTTCATTGCTTACGCTCCGGTACAGGCCGACCGGACCCGGGAAACCATGGAGGAGATCCGGGCCGAGCTGGAGGGCATGCTGGGCAAGAAGCCCATCACCCGGGAAGAATACGACAATGCCAAGAAGAGCCAGACCCTGCAGCTCCCCGGCCTGTGGGAGACGATGGCCGCCATCGAGCACTCCCTCGTGGAGATGGCCCGCTACGGTCTTGCCGACGACTACTTCCAGCTCTATCCACAGCGGGTGCGGCAGCTGAAGATCGAGGACCTGGAGCGCGCCGCCCGCAAGGTCATCCATCTTGATCGCATCGTCTGGGTCGTGGTCGGTGACCGGAGGGTCATCGAGCTTGGGATCCGCGGGCTCGCTTTCGGCGAGATCTTCGTGATCGATGCCGACGGCAGGCCGGTGCAATAAAGCGAAATCGAGTCAAAGGGAAAAAGTGAAAGGATGAAAGCGGGGGAAAGTAGGGTGAGAGAATTGCCCGTACCTTTCACTTCTCACCAATGACTTTTCACTCAAAAATGAACCATCGCTCCGGGGAACTCGTTCTTTAGACGAACAAGGAGGCAACATGGCCGAAAAGATGGATCGGCGGGCACGGCTGGCCGCGCTGGCCGGAGGCGTTTTCCTCGCATTGCTGGGGGTACTCTTCCTGCTCAACAATTTCCACCATTTCCTGAATGCCAGGCGCAGTTGGCCCCTTTTCCTGCTGATCCCGGCCATCCCCCTGGCCGTGCACTGGCTGGAAAGAGGACGGCTGGCCGCCGGCACGGTGGTCCCGATCACGATCCTGGTCTTCTACTGCGGCTACTTCCTCTGGCTCATCCACACGAATTGGGCGGGGATCGGGACCACGTGGCCCAACTTCCTGATCGGCCCCGGCCTGGGTTTCCTTCTCCTGTATTTCATCGAGCGCCGGCGGGGTGTCTTGGTCCCGGCCTTCATCCTGCTCGGCCTGGGCGCGGCGTTCTTCAGCGGACTGTTTGGAAACTCATTGCCCTTGGGGGCATTCCTGGTCTTGGCCGGGGCCATCCTGGTGCTCGGGAGCTGGAAGAAGTAAATAGTAGTCAGTAGGCAGTAGGCAGTAGGCAGTAGAAAGAAAAGGCGCTGGACTTACGTAGGGAGGTCTTTTCTTTGCTGTTGCTAACACTAACACTATCACTAGTAGTTCTCTGAGCTTCCTGCTGGCATTGGCACTGGCACTGACGCTGACACAAAAAAGGCATTAAGGTAGACAAAAAGACCATTTTATATTATACATGAGGCGAGTTATTTGACAGGTTTGACTGCGTCATGAAGAACGGTCGAGAGCGCGGCTCGATGAACCCGTGCCAACCTATCCTCTCCTCGGGGAGGGAAAGGTGGCAATGCCATTCACCAGGGAGGTGAAGCCATGACGGAAGTGACCTATTTCGAAGACTTTCACTGCTACGAATATCATACGCTCCAGGATGCCTCGCAGCGCTTCCGCTACTGTCTTTATGCGCCGGTCTACGAGAGCATCCTGGTGGCCGGCCATTGCACTACCCAGTGGGAATACCCGCGCGAAAAGGCGGTCTATTCCAGCGGATTCCTGCCCTGCCGGCTCGTTCGGCACTTCGAGGACTCGTAGGCCCGACATCCGAGCGCGTCATGGGTCATGCGTGATGCGACATGTGCAAGAGCCATTTTAAAAATGACTCCTCTCACGAATTTGTGCAGAGTTGAATCAATCGTCATGCGATCGGGTAGGATTAAAGCTCCAATTTCCAAGCAGCAAATTCCAA
>JAFGST010000106.1 GCA_016934475.1 Candidatus Aminicenantota bacterium
GATGTCCATGGCGTCGATGATCAGGGCGCTGTCGGTGGCGTTCTTGCCCACCGTGTAGCGGAACTGCTGGATGGGCTGCACGGCGTGGTTGTGCAGGGCGTCCTTCCAGGAGTGCATGCTCGAGGTGGTCCAGTCGCCGTAGATGCGGCGGATGGTCACCAAGCCGTGCTTGCCTACTTCGGCCAGCATCTTGGTCAGCAGCGAGGCCTGGGCGTTGTCGCCGTCGATGAGAACGGCTATCTTGGTATCCTTGTTGTCGTTTGTCGCTTGGGGCATTTTCTCTCCCGTAGGTCGTTGGATAATGATTTACTGTAACAGAGATGGGAGGTTTAGTCAAGCTGCGGGCTCGGCGGGCGGCAAAGGGCGGGGCTCAAGAAAGGCGAAGGGAAGAGAAAGGGAAGAGAGTGGGAAGAAGGAGGGAAGAGTGAGTGGAAAAGGCCTTTCAGGAGCTCTTTCCCACTCTGACTTCCCTTTGTCTTTCCCTCTGTCTTCCCATTTTCTTCCCTGGAGTTCTATAAATTGAAATTATAAGTGAACTTCAATAGGAACACGTGGGTGGCGGGCAGGTTCATCAGGTCGCGGAAGCCCGATCCCAGGTCGAACTCGCTGCGGCCGGTATTGGTGCCGCGGCCCTGGCTCCAGACCAGGTACAGCGCGGCGCCGGGCCGGTACTCCCAGCGCACCACCAGGTTGGAGCGGAGCTCGAGCACGTTGAAGTCGGGATTGGCGAAGGAATAGCCGGCGCCCGAGGCCTCGTGAACGGCGTATTCCTCGGCCGCGGCGTCAAAGGCGATCTCTTCCGGCGCATAGGCGTGGAAGCGATCCTGGAAAAGGCGGGCGCGGGAGTCGGTGATGCGCTTGAACTCGTCGTAGCGGCCGTTGGCGATGAAGGGCTGGCCATAGAACTGGATGGAGAGATCGGGGGTGATGCTGAAGTTCAGGCGCAGGGTGACGTAGAAGGTGTCCTGGACGATGTGGCCCATGACGTAGCGGTCCTCGACGCCGGCAGTCGGAGTGGCGACGTACAGCAGCTCGTTCTGGTAGCGGGAGTAGCCGGGCGCGACCGTCAGCACCAGCCCGGTTCCGGGACGGCAGGCCAGGGAGAGGTCGCCCCCCCATTCGCCGCGCGTCCCGTTTCCGGCCGCGAAGCAGTAGCCGCTGGCCTCGGCGGTGAAGCGCCGGCGCGAGTCGCTGCCGACACCGAACCAGGTGCTCCAGCCGCCGTCCGAACGCAGCGCCGGGCCGCCTCGCAGGGAGCCCAGCGAGAGGCCGTTGCCCTGGCGGTTGATGCCGGCGTTAAGGCTCCAGTAGTTGCGCAGCTGCCCCCAAAAGTTGACGTTGCCGCCGGCGAAGATCGGCTCGAGGCCGAAATCGTAGCCTGCCCAGGCGTTGAAATTCATGTTGAGCGAGTTGAAGATCCAGGTCGGCTTCGATATGCGGTAGCCGGCCCAGCCCCAGGTCATGATGGCGTCGGCCTTGGAGAGGTAGCCCATGTCGTTGAGCTCCAGCCCCGGCGAGCGCCAGGTCACGCCGGCCGAATACCGCAGCGGGCTGCCGCCGCTGCGGCCGACCGTGACGGTGCCGCCGTGGCCGAACATCGAGGTGCGCCCAGGATCGTAGTTCAGGTAGTCGGCGTCGGGGCGCTGGAAGTAGTGGACGGCGGAGGTCTGGGTGTTTTGCAGCGCCTCTTGGCTCCCCTGCACCAGGCTGAAGACGGCGTTGGCCCAGAGGTAGTACCTGCGGCTCTTCCAGCTGTGGTAGAGATCGAGGCCGCCGCTGTAGGCCGAGCGGTGCAGGAAGTCGAGCGCCCCGTCGCGGATGTCGCGGTTGACGGCGGTGACCATGGCGCCGACCGTGGTCTGGCCCTGGCGCAGGTCCTGCTTGGCGCTCAGCATGAAGTAGTTGGCCAGCGGCTCGACCGTCTCCAGGCGGCTGCCGCCGGCAAATCCGATCGTCGCCCGCTCGCGGGCGGTCAGATTGTCCATCACGCCCAGCGACAGGCCCCGGCGGGTCTTGCCCGTGACCTTGAAGGCGCCCAGGATGGAGGTCGCCGTGGGCATAGCCAGGAATTCGTCGTCCTGCAGGTCGGGACTGTAGCGCGGGGCGCGGCCGATGCGCCGCGAGTAGAACAGGTTGTCCCTGCTGAAGTCGCCGTCGCCGCCCATGATCTGAAAATCGAGGATGCTCCGCCCCTCGGTAAAGAAGGGGCGCTTCTCCTGAAAATAGGTCTCGTAGGCGGTGAGGTTGACCACCGAGGGGTCGGCCTCCACCTGGCCGAAGTCGGGATTGAGGGTGAAGTCGAGGGTCAGGTCGCTGGTCAGGCCGATCTTGCCGTCGATGCCGCCGATGAGGCGGGCGGCGCTGCCGTCGGCGAAGGGATTGCCCTGCTCCCTGGGCGCGAGCGTCTCCTGGGCGACGGCGTAGGGGACGATCTCCACCTGGTGCTGGGCGCGGATGCCCTCCAGCCCCTGCAGCTCACCGAAGAGGCTGACGAATCCCGGCGCCTGCTTGGGAATGTGCGCCCAGGAGGAGATCTCCTGCTTGCGGTAGAGCATTCGCCGCACCTGCAGGCCGAAGACCGCCTTTCCCGAGGCGAAGCGCAGCTGGCTGAAGGGGATGGCCATTTCGGCCGTCCAGCCCCCGGCGTCGACCGCCGCCTTCGCCGCCCAGAGCGGATCCCAGGTCGGGTCCGGGTTGTTGCTGTCGCCCGAGAGGGCCACGTCGGCCTTGACCCCGGCGGCGTTGACCTTGAAGCCGAAGGCGGTGCGCCGGTCGTGGTAGCTGTCGATGTACACGGCCAGGTAGTCGCCGTCAATCTCGTCGCGCCTCGAGATGCGGCGGTCAATCGTCGCCGCCTGGCCGTCGTGGCAGCGGACCAGGAGGTACAGGTTCTTGTCGTCATACATGACCTTGAACTCGGTGGCCTCCGTGGGCGCCTCGCCGCAACACGGGTCGTCCTGGACGAAGCCGCCGCCCCAGGGCACCTTTTCCCAGCAGGGATCGTCGCCCCGGCCGTCGATCGCCGGCGAGTGGGGGTTGATATGCCGGCAGGTGTATACCTTTTTTCCATCGACCGCAAGGGCCATCATGCCCAGCAGGGCCATCAGGAGGGTGAACAACGCTCTTTTCATCTTTCACCTCGCCGATTTTCTCTCGGATTCCTCATGTTGGGTTAGACGGTGAAAATCGGAAAAGGTGACAGGGGGAGGCAGGGAGAAGAGAAAGGGAAGAGAGAGGGAGGAGAAAGGGGAAAGAGAAAGGGAAGAAGAATTGGGGAATCGAGGTCATAGGCGATAGGGAAGAATGCAGTGTTTCTTCCCCTCTGTCTTCCCTTTTTCTTCCCTTGAGTTTAACTAATGTCCTGAAAGTTCGCTATATCTCCTGATCGCCGCCTCGGCGAGCACCCGGGTGGCGTTGAGCACCGGGACCGTCGCCCGCTCGGGGTTGAAGGCCAGCGGGATCTCGGTGCAGCCCAGGACCAGCACCCGCGCCCCGCGGGCTTCGAGGTGGGCGGCGGCTGGGAGCGCCGGGGCCAGCGCCGGCTGCCGGCGGCAGCCGATGCCCAGCAGGCAGCAGAAAAGGATCAACGCCAGGACCAGCAGAAGTGCTTTTTTGTAAACGGCTTTCATGGCGCCCCCCTCGTCCTGGCCAGAATATAAATCTCCGAGGCCGAATATGCAAGCTCTTCAAGGAAGGGTTTTCATGCAGGGGCAGGTTTCAACCCCGCCCTCCTTTATTGCAGAAAACGAGGGGGGAAATTCCAAATCCCAAATCCCAAGCACCAAATAAATTCCAAAATCCAAGCTCCAATGACCCAAACGAAGGCACCTAAGATTTACTCCAGAAAGGAACGCAAATTTGCGTTCCCTACCAACGACATATCCAATTATTGTCTTTAGTATGGGTCATTTGGTCATTGGATTTTGGTGCTTGTTTGTTATCATGTCGGCCTGGGCGTAAATTCATTTCCTCAGTTCAACCGCTTCTATCAAATCCTTCCCGGTAACGCGTTGCAATTTTCAACATGATATGCCGGACACCACTGCTGGCCAAATTTTTGCGTAAGATCTCCTGACTTTTTACATCCATGATGGGCCTTCATAACGCGCCTCCACATTGAAGTCCGTCTCGCCGCTGGAGGAGGCAGCCTCGCGCTCCTCGCGGGTGATGAAAGGGGCGTCGTTCGGATTGAAATCAGCGAAGACCTGGACCCGGTAGGTCTTGATGGCGGCGTTCTCCGGAACTTCGTGGATGAATTCGTAGGTGAAACTAAATTTTCCCGGTGATCCCCGGTATTTCCGGGTGTCCACGATGCGCTTGTCGATGAAACAGGTCAGAGTCAGGTCGGACATGCTGGCCTTGCGAACTCCCGAGATCCTGGCCCGGATCACGACCTTCCCGCCCCTTTCGACGGTTCCCGGAGAAACGGAGACCTCGGACACCTTGACCGTGCTCCATTTGCTCGACGTGTCCATCTCGGTCGCGGGTGCCTGGGCTTCGATTTTCTCTCCCCAGGTTTTGGAGTCGTCGATCAGGGAAGGGACGCCTTTCCCTTCCGGCTTCTTTTTCTCCTTCTCAAGACGTCTAAGCCATTCCCGGTGCATATTCAGCTCGGCGTCGACCTCAGCGACGCTGGCCTTGATGAGTTCCCGCATCTCCTCCAGGGAGCGCCCGAGGGCGTAGACGTTGCTCCATTCGCCCAAGGCGTGGAGCAGCGACTCCATCTTGGCCTTGATCATCTCCAGGGCGTCCAGTTCCCGCCCTTCGCGGCGGGCCTGCTCGAGGTACTGGGCCATGGTCAATTCGCCCGCCATGCGCCCTGTCTCCCAGGCCCGGCTGAGGCCCAGGTATTCGTCGAGGAACTTCACGCCCATCAACAAGTAGCTCGGATCGCGTCCCTCCGCTTCGGCCTCTTTCTGTTCACGCTCGTAGGCCTCGTGGGCCGTATAGGCGGCGTAGGCGATCTTCATGGCTAGCAGGCCCTTGTCCAGGACCTTCTGCAGCGTCGAGGGCTGGGGCTTGACCGGGCCGATCCTGGCGTCGGGCGAGACCGGCCGGCCCAGGGTGAGGGAGTCGTCCCGGCCGAAGACGGCGTGCAGGGCGCTTTCATTCCTGAGGCGCGCGGCCGCCTCCTTCATCGAGGCCCGGATCTCCAGGAGCTGCGTCTTGGCTCTCAGGGCGCCCGCGGCGTCCCCCCTCTCCATGGCCCGCGCCCATTCGACCTTGAGCTTACTGACGGTTTCGCCGATCTCCCGGACGGCGAGATTGGAGTACTGGCTGAGCTGCCTTCCCGTCTGGGAGATCATGTCCCTGACGACGCCCCGGGCTTCCTCCAGGGAGAGGCGCTGCCCGCCCGGCGCCAGCTTCGCCGCGATATGGCTCTCGCTCAGCCGCTGCGCGGAAGAGGCGTACTTCGTCAGCCTGGCCTCGCTCAGGAGGGCGTAGGCCTTGCCCTGGGCCTTGCTGGCGAAGTTGGCCGCGTCCTGGACCTCGGTCCAGGAGGCGTTTGGCCGGTTGAGCATCTCCAGGGCTTCCTGGTTCTTCTTGGCCAGGTCCCCGAGCGGGGTGAAGGGATTCTTGGGAATCGGGTTGTCGACGGCGAGCATCCGCCCCGACGCCGCCTCGTAGACGGGGATGGCGACGGGACGGCCGGCCAGCCCCCAGTGGGAGGCGGCCTCGGGATCGGCGGCCATGGCGTCCCGCACCCAGGGCCGTTCGCTCAGCGACTCCCTGTAGGGCGGCTCCGGCATGTGGTTCGTCCAATTCAGGGTCGGCGCGGTGTAGGAGTTGGCCTCGGCATGGCAGGGGATGTTGTTCTGCACCAGGGCCTTCATCTCCCGGTAATACTGGGCCATGCTCCCGGCGGTGGTGTCGAAGTCGCCGCCTGCCCTGAAGCTGGGGTCGCTGAATGTCCGGCCCGACGTCCATTTCAAGTCGGCGCCGGCCTGGCTGGCGATGGCCCGGACATCGCTCATGCGGCGCGCGTCCAGAACCTTCAGGGGACGCACGACGTGCAGCTCGTAGGCCGCCCGGATGGCGGCCTCGCTCCGGCAGGACGGCGCGACATTTTCGTAGAAGGCGTTGATGATCCGGCTCCGCGCCCCTTGGTAGTCGAAAAGGGAGCCTCCCTGGGAATGGAGAACGGGGAGAGGCAGCGCGACGAGGAGGAACCCCAGCCCGGCCTGGAATGCCGCCGCCCGCCGCCTTTGTCGCTTGAGGCCGCTCATCGGTCGAGCTCCTGAGCGAGCTTGCGGCTTACGGCGCGCATTCCGGCCGGAGTGGAGGGTTTTTCGGCCAGTACCTTGAGATGGCCGGCCGCGATCCGCCTGTCGCCGGCCAGGGCGTGAAGAAGGCCGAGCAGATAACGGGCATCCATGCTCTCCGGCGCGCGCTTGAGCTTCGTCCGGAAGAAGAGGATCCCCCGGTCCACGTTCTGCTGGAGAACGTAGAGGCCGAAAAGGATCCCGGAGTCCTCGGCGGATTTCCCCTCCAGGTCCTCGTAGACAAGGTCCTCGAAGACCCGCATGGCCCGGCTGAAGTCCCGGGACAGTATCGCGGTCTCGCCGTAGAGCCGCCGCACGTTCCGGTCGCCGGGCGCCAGGCCCAGGGCGATGCCGGCCTCATGATCGGCCATGGCGAAGAAGACGGCCTTTTCCTCCGCGGCCCGCAGGGCGCCGGCGGCCCGGATGTAGTGGCGGGCCAGGTAGACGCGCGAGACCGTGTCCTCCGGGTTGTTCAGGACGGTTTCCTGCAGCGCGGCGAAGGTTTTTTCCAGCGGAGCGAGCGCTGCGGCGGCCGCCTTCTGGGAATGGGAGGCCGTCGCGCCCTTCTCCCCGTCCCCTCCCTTGCCGCAGGCGGCGAGGAGAAGGATCGCCGCGGCGGCGGCGACCCCCAGGAGCCGCCTCAGTGAGGATGATGAAGGAGCTCCGGCTTTCACGGTCATGATCATCCCTCCCTTTGGCGCCGTCCTCAGCGGCGCAGCTTCAGCGCCTCGAGCCGCCGGCGCGCCTCTCCGGCCTGCGGGTGAGCGGGCGCGGCCTTGAGGAAGCGTTCGTAGCCGGCGACGGCGTCCTCCGTCCGCTTCAACTGGTCGTGGCACTGGGCCATGTGCAAGAAGAGGGCCGGGTCGTTGAACGTCGGGTCCTTTTCCGCCAGGGCGTACCAGACCAAGGCGTTGACGTAGTTCTTTCCCAGGACCTGGCTGACCCACCCGAGGTTGAAGAGGTTCCAGGGCGAGGGATCGCGGGCGAACGCCTCGCCGGCGGCCTCCTCCAGCTCGTCCTTAATGCTCTCGTAAGGCGGCCGGTTGCAGGCGCGCAGGCAATTGAACTTCATCCTCCAGAACTCGGCCGTCTCCGGATGCTTCTCCAGGCTTTGGTCAATGATGCCCCTCCATGCCCGGCAGTCTTTCTTCTCGGCCGCCCGCAGGCCTTGCATGGCGAAAAAGAGAACCGAGCCTTCCTCTTCGTCGAACAACTCCTTCTCGAAAAGGGCGACCCAGTCCTCCACGGAGCCTTGGGGCGATGTCAGCGCCGGCGCCTCTTTCGCGGCTTCGTGTCCTCCGCCTCCTTCCCCCAGAGTTTGCGGGTCGAAGTGGCTGAAGTACTCGACTGGACTCGAGGCCTCCGCCCCCAGAAAATGGAGGGCGATCCCCTGGGGCAGGTAATGTTCGACCCGGCGTCCGCGGCCGTCCTTCTCCGACTTGTCGGGTTTCTCCAGGCCGAACCATTTCTGATATTGGCTTTTTTCGAAGAGATCGACCGGATAGAGGTCGATCGCCTCGATGACCAGGGAGCCCGGGCTGAAGGCGATCGACACCCGCAGGGCGTCCTCCCCCTTGACCGGGTAGTTGTACCTGGCGCCCCGCGCCACCTCCTTGACGGGAGCGCCGAGGATGCGGTCGGCGTCCGCCTTGGTCGAGACGCCGGGCTGCAGCCCCCGGTACTCGGCGGCGGCAACCTGGAGGACAAGGGACAAAACCCAAACGCACGCGGCGATCATGCGGAAAAATCCCCCGACATGACTCCTTTCTTCATAAACAGTCCGAAACATAGACCCCCCCCTGTGGGAACGGCATTTTTTTCATCATAGAACCCGGGGAGGGAAATGTCAAACCGAAAATGGGTGCTGGGAATTCGGAATTTATTGCACGCGGGAGGGTCGCAGACCCTCCCCTACATGAAGATGTTTCCTTATCCTGCTAACACTATCACTAGCACTTGAATCTCGCTTATATTCTTGCTAACACTATCACTAGAACTTGTCTTTGTATTGCCTGCTGCCACTTAGATCTCTTCAAGGAGAGAACATGGAAGCAATTGTCCGCGAAGTGCGCCGAGAGCTGAGGGAATACGCCGACGAGGAGAAGCGCCGGGGGGAGCAGGCCTATTTCAAGGAGGGGGTGACCTGCCTGGGCGTGGGCATGGCGGCGGTCCACCGC
>JAFGST010000107.1 GCA_016934475.1 Candidatus Aminicenantota bacterium
CAACATCACCTACGTGGCCGGCGAGGTCAAGAATCCGCAACGGAACCTGCCGCGGGCCATGGTCATCTCCACCGCGGTGTTCATCTCGGTCTACCTCCTGATCAACCTGGCCTATTTTTACATTATCCCGGTCAAGACCATGGGGGCCAAGTACTTGGCCGCCGAGGCCACGGGCCAGTCGTACCTGGTGGCCACCGACGTGGCTTCTTCGTTCCTGGGCGGGTGGGGCGGGGCCCTGATCGCCGTCGCCATCATGATATCGACCTTTGGCACGGTCAACGGCACGCTGATGATGTCGGCCCGCGTCTACTACGCCATGGCCAAGGAAAAGTTGTTCTTCCGCCGGCTGCAGAACATCCATCCCCGCTTCCGCACGCCCGGGCCTTCGCTGATCGTCCAGGGCGCCTGGACATCGGTGCTCATCCTCAGCGGCACATTCGACCAGTTGACCGACATGCTGATCTTCGTTTCCTGGATCTTCTACGCCGCAGCCGCCCTGAGCGTAATGGTCCTGCGCCGCACGATGCCGGAGCGCGACCGGCCCTACCGCGTGTGGGGCTATCCGGCGGTGCCGCTGATCTTTATCGCCTTCGCCATGGTCTACGTGGTCTTCACCCTCTATTCGGACATCGCCAATTATCTCGGCGGCCGGGCGCCGCTGATCAATTCGCTGCTCGGCCTGCTGCTGGTATCCTTGGGCATCCCCGGCTACCTGTACTGGAAGCGGCGCAAGGCCCGGGAGGCCCGGTGAAGAACGCACGCGGCATTCTCCTTCTGCTTGTTCTGGCGGCGCTCCTGCCCGGCCAGTCCGCGGAGCTCACCTCGCATGACGCCATGATGGCCCTGCTGGAAGGGCTCGCCGCCTCCAGCCCCCTTGTCTCGCTGCAGCGGATCGGCACGTCGGTCGAGGGCCGCGGCATCCCGGCCCTGTTCCTTTCCCGCGGCGCATTCGCCTCCGGGCGGGAGAAGAAGCCGCTGGTCCTCGTTTTCTGCCAGCAGCATGGCGACGAGCCCTCGGGCAAGGAGGCTGCCCTGCTCCTGGCCGCCGACCTGGCCGGTCCCGGCAGAAAAATGCTGGAGCGGCTCGACCTGATCCTGGTGCCGTCGCTCAACCCCGACGGCTCGGAGCGCAGGCAGCGGCGCAACGCCAACGACCGCGACCTGAACCGCAACCACGTCCTGCTCAGCGAGCCGGAAGTCGTCGCCCTCCACGAGCTGTTCCAGCGCTGGTTCCCCGAGATCGTCATCGACGTCCATGAGTACGGCGCCGTATCCAAGCGCTGGATCGCCCTGGGAATGCTCAAGAACGCCGACGAGATGCTGGGATGGGTGAGCAACTTGAATATCGACGCCGCCATCCGCTCCTACAGCCAGGACGTCTTCTTCCCGGCCATGCGCCAGAAGGTCCAGCGCGACGGCTACGTCCTTTTCCCCTATGTGGTCGGCGCCCCGGGCGAGAACGAGCGCCTGCGCTACTCGACCACCGATATCGACGACGGCCGCCAGGGGTTGGGCATCTACAACACCCTGGCCTTCATCCTCGAGGGCAAGGGCTACGGCGATGTGGACAACATGCTGGAGCGGCGCCGCGCCGCCCAGTTCAGCGCCCTGAAGGCCTTCCTCGAGGTCTGCGGCGAGCACGGCCCCGAGATCATGGCCACGGTGCGCGCCGCGCGCTCCCGCCTCATCGGGGACGTTGCCCCCGGCGAGCGCGCCTATGTGCGCATGGACTACTTCCCCGATCCCGAGCACCCCAGCATCCGTTTTCCCGTCTTCAACCTCGAGAAGTGGCGGGCCGAGTTCCGCGAGTGGTCCTGTTTCGAACCGCTGGTCAAGGTGAAGAAGAGCGTGCCCCTGCCGGCCGCCTACGTCATCCCCGGCGGTGAGAGCGCTCTCATCGACCTGCTGCGCCGCCACGGCCTGCGCCTGCACCGGCTGGCCGCCCCGGCCGAGCTGGAGCTGGAAACCACCCGTGTGCTGCACGTCGCCGCGCGCCTCGAGGAGGAGCGGACGCTGCCCGAGTACGACCTGGAAAAGGCGAGCGCGAGGATCCGCCTCCCGGCCGGCGACGTCCTCGTTTTCCTCCGCCAGCGCGGACGGCTGCTCATCCCGCTGCTGCTCGAGCCCGAATCCTCCTGGGGCATCCTTACCGACACCGGCGGCGTTCCCAGCCGCTTCGCCCACTATGCCCGGGAGGGCAAGACCTATCCCGTCCTGCGCCTCATGGAGAAAGCGGACCTGCCGCTGGAAGAGATCAAATACTGAAGTTCGCAGTAGGTTCGACGTTCGAAGTTCGATGTTCGAAGTTCAAGAAAAAACCCGGCGAATTTTATCTTGTTTCCGCTCAACCTCGAACATCGAACCTTGCGCGCTATCGGAAGCTAAGCTCAAAAGAACTGGCTGACCAGCACCACCAGGATCAACAGCGGGCATACGTACTTGATGGCGATGGTCCACAGCCTGGCCAGGCGGAAGCGGACGCCTTCGGCGGTGATCTCCTCCAGGGCCCGCGACGTTTTCCAGACGTGGGCCACGAAAATGGCGATCAGCAGGGCCCCCACGCTCAGGGAGATGTTCCCCCACACCTTGTCCCACAGCGAAAGGAAATCGACGTGCACGAGCGGCAGGCGGCTGAGGAACTTCACCCCGCCCCCGGAAAGGGCCGAGGGGATCCCGAAGGCGAGGGCCGCCCCGCCCACCAGAACGGAGGCGCGGCGTCGCGGCCAGTTCCTCTCGTCGATAAGGAAGGCCACCGGCACCTCGAGGAGAGAGATGGTCGAGGTCAGGGCGGCCACGGCCAGCAGCAGGAAGAAAAACGCCCCGAACATCATGCCGCCCGGGATCTTGGCGAAGATCTCCGGCAGGATGGCGAAGACCAGCCCCGGCCCCTGGTCGGGGGCCATGTTCATCGAGAAAAGCGCCGGGAAAATGATGAATCCGGCCAGGACGGCGATCGAGGTGTCCAGGACGGCCACCCAGGCGGCGGCCGTGACCAGGTTCTCCTTCTTCTTCAGGTAGGAGCCGTAGGTGAGCATCGTGCCCATCCCCAGGCTGAGGCTGAAGAAGGCCTGGCCCATGGCCTCCAGGAACACGCGGCCGTTGATCTCGGAGAAGTCGGGCATGAGGTAGAAGGCCAGCCCCTTCTGGGCCCCCGGCAGGGTCAGCGAGTACCCCATGAGCAGAAGCAGGAGCAGGAAGAGCGCCGGCATCAGCACCCTGGCGAAGCTCTCCAGCCCGGCCGCCACCCCCCGGCTGACGATGAAGACGGTCAGGAAGATGAAGAACGCCAGCAGCGCGATCTGCAGCCAGGGCGAGGCGATGAAGGCGCTGAAAACGGCGGCCACCTCGCCCCTGCCGGGGGCGGCGAAATGGCCGCAGATGGTCTTGCAGCAATAGCCCACGGTCCAGCCGGCGATCACCGAGTAAAAGGAGAGGATCATCACCGCGGTGACCACGCCCAGGTAGCCCGTGTAATGCCACTTCGCGCCCGGTCGCAGCGCCTGGAAGGCGCCCACGGGATTCTTGCAGGTGGCCCGGCCCACGGCCAGCTCAGCCAGCAGGACCGGCAGTCCCAGAACGACGACGCAGCCGAAGTAGATCAGCACGAACAGCGCGCCGCCGTTCTTGCCGGTGATGTAGGGAAAGCGCCAGATGTTGCCCAGGCCGACCGCGGAGCCGGCGGCGGCCAGGATGAAGCCGACGCGCGAGCCCCATTTGCCGCGAGATGCCATGCTGTCTCCTTAGGTCGCTTATTATCACATGGCCTTGGCCGAAGTCAACCTGGCGGTCGGGTCAGCTCCAGAGGATCGCATTCCAGCGCTCGTTGGGCGGGGGAGGTGCGCGGCGAGCTCCGGGCTTCGGCCCGGATCACGACGCTTTTTTCCTTTTCCAGTAGAAGAAGACGGGGACGCCCGTCAGGATCAGGAACAGCCCCTTACCCGAGTTCAGCGGGTCCCCGACGATGATGTAGACGATGAAGAAGAGGGCGATGCCCACATAGAGCAGGGGCACGATGGGGTAGCCGCTGACGCGATAGGGACGCTGCAGCTCGGGCCGCTGCCACCGCAGCTTGAATAGGCCGATGACGGTCACGGCGTTGAACAGCAGGGAGGCGAAGGCGGTGTAGGTCAGCAGGTCGTTGAACGTCCCGGAGAGAACCAGGATGCAGCTCCACACAGCCTGGTAGACCAGGGCGACGTGGGGCGTGCGGAATTTTGCGTGGATGCGGCAGTTTTTCTTGAAGAACATGCCGTCGCGGGCCATGGCGTAATACAGGCGGGGCCCCGATAGGACGAGACCGTTGACGCAGCCGAAGGTGGAGACCAGGATGGCGATGGTGATGAAGACCAACCCGGCCTGGCCCATGACGGCCTGTGCCACGGCGGCGCCGATGCGGTTCTCCTCGACCCCGGCCATCTGCGCCGCCGGGATGACGTACAGGTAGGCCATGGTGATCAGCGTGTAGACCAGGGTGACGATGCCGGTGCCGAGAAACATGGCCCGCGGGATGTTGCGCTGCGGCTCGCGCACTTCCTCGGCCACGAAGGCCACCGAGTTCCAGGCATCGTAGGCGAACAGGGCCTTGCTCATGGCGACGGCCATGGCGGCGAAAAGGGGCAGGGTGGAGGCGGCGGGCAGGATCGGCTTCAGCAGGGGGGTGAAATTCACCAGGCGCCCCTTGAAGAACAGGAAGGCCGCAACGGCCAGGACCACGATGGCCGCCACCTTGGTGAGGGTGAAGACATTCTGCAGGCTGGCGCCGGCACGCACGCCGCGGACGTTCACCACCGTCAGAAGCACGATGCACAGGATGGCCGCCGCCTGGGCCGTCGACAGGGTGACGGCCCTGCCGAAAAGGTCCAGCGAGAACAGGCGCTGGCCTTCGCCCAGGAAAGGGAAGAATACGCCGAGATACTTGGAGAAGGCGATGGCCACGGCGGCGATGAAGCCGCTCTGGACCACCAGGAAGAAGGTCCAGCCGAAGAGAAACCCCCCCAGAGGCGAAAAGGCCTCGCGCAGGAAGACGTACTGCCCCCCGGCCCTGGGAAATGCGGCGGACAGCTCCCCCATGCTCAGCGCGCCGAGCATCGTCAGCACGCCCCCGGTCAGCCAGAGCAGGATGAGGATGCCCGGCGTCTGGATGTACCCTGCCATCAGCGAGGGGGAGAGGAATATCCCCGAACCGATCATCGAGCCGATGACGATGTTGCTGGCGTCGAATACGCCCAGCCGGCGCGCCAGCCCGCCTTCCGATCCATACTCTGCCATGCTGTTCTCCCGTGTCAGGGTACTGAATACGCGTTCGGGGGGGAAATGTCAACTCGCCGCTCCGGCTGGAAGAGCGGCGGCAGGGGAAAAGTACTCCCGGCGCCGGGGGGCTATCCGCAGTACTCAGTTTCCTTCCAGGCGCATGTCCTTGAAGATCAGGAATCCGAAGGGATCCATGTGCACGTTGCTCAGGCGCGTGCTGTAGGCCAGCACATGGTTCAGGTAAAACAGGGGGATCAGGGGCATGTCCTCGTGCAGCCGGCGCTGGGCGGCGGCATACAGTTCCCCGCGGCGGTCTGCGTTTTCGCTCGTCTCGGCCTGGGCCAGAAGGTCGATGAACTCCGGGCTGGCGGACATGATGTTGCCCGCATCGCCGGGGAAGAACATGAACATCGGATTCAAGAACACCCCGGGATCACCGGTATAGCCCCACCCCAGGAGGAAGAGGTCCGGCTCTCCCCCTTGCACCTGCCGGATCATGTTTTCAAAGGGGGTGCGGACGCATTGCACCTCGATGCCGACCCGGCGGGCGTTGGCGGCGATGGCCCCGGCCACCTCCTCCAGCCCGAACTGCCCCTCGGAGAAGTACAGGCGGCAGGAAAAGCCGTGGGCCAGGCCGGCCTTTTCGAGCAAGCGCCGGGCCTTCTCCAGGCTGAATTCATCCTGGCCGATTTGGGGAGCGAATCCCGGCATCTGCGGCGGCAGCATGCCGCCGGCGGGAACGGCGAATTTTTGGAAAACCGTCTTGATCAGGATCTCCTTCTGCAGGAGATGGGCAAAGGCCTTCCGCGCCGGCAGCAGCGAGAAGGGCCGGCGCCGGCAGTTGAAACCGAGGTAGAACGTGATCAGCTTCGGCTCGGAAACGATGCCGACGTGGGGCTTTCCCAGCAGCTCGTCGTACTCCTTGGCCGAGCGGATCAGGTTGATGTCGGCGCTCCGGTTCTTGATCTGGGACAGGCGCCGCGCCACGTTGGGTTCGTGCTTGAATATAATCTTGGCCGGACCGGCCGGCTCCTCCCAGTATCGCGGGAAGCGGGTTAGAACAATCGACCGGCCCTTGTTCCACTCGGAAAAAGCGTACGGCCCCGTGCCGATCGGCGCGAAGCGCGGACCGTCCATCGAGCCCGGGGCCACGATTTTGCCCCGCTGGTCGACCAGGGCCAGCAGGAACGGCGCGTAGGGGCGCGACAGGACGAACTCCACGGTCCATTGGTCCAGGGCCCGCACAGCGAGGATATAGGGAAAGAAACGGCCGAAGGAAGCGTACTCCCCCGCCTTGTTCTCGATCCGCTTGGCGAAGGAATACACCACGGCGGCGGCGTTGAATTCGCTGCCGTCATGGAACCTCACGCCGCGGCGCAGGTGGAATATCCAACGCCGGCCCCCTTCCTTGTTCATCCAGCGTACGGCCAGGCTGGGCTCCGCTTCCATCCGGTCCCGGCGCAGGCGAACCAGGCCCTCAAAGACGTTGAAAATGACCTCCTGCGAGAAAAAATCCTCGATTTTCCCCGGATCGAGGGTCAGCGAATCGGTGATGCGCACGTAGGTCACCGGGCGCTCCGCGAACAGGAGCGTCATAGTGAGCGGCATCAGCAAGAGTAGACGGGCGAGCCTGGAAAGGGTCATATAAAGACATTATAGGATTAAAAATCCTTTTTTTCAATTTCTGTCCCGGCGTGGGGCGGGCGCGAGCGGGGATGCCCCCGGTTAAAAAGGCTGGAAAACGGAACCACCGCCCTCCCGCGGCCCTGGACCTACGCCGGCGCAGGAGACTCGGCCAGGGAATAGAGGAGCGCGATTTCGGCCGGCCAAAGATTCTCGTCGATGGTTTCCAGGATCAGGGGCAGGTCATCGAAGCGGGGGTCGTTCATCAGCAGCCGGAACGCCTCCAGCCCCAGCTTCCCCTTTCCGATGCTCTCGTGGCGGTCCCTGCGGCTGCCCAGTTCCGCCTTGGCGTCGTTCAAATGGGCGGCGCGCAGATGGCGGCGGCCGACGACCTCTTCGAAGCGCGCCATGGTCTTCTCGTAGGCCTCGGCCGTGCGCAGGTCGTAGCCGGCGGCGAACATGTGGCAGGTGTCGAGGCATACGCCGCTGCGCCGCGGATCGTCCAGCCGCTCCAGGATGCGCGCCAGGTGCTCGAAGCGATGGCCCACGTGGTTCCCCTGACCGGAGGTGCCTTCCACCAGAAGCCCGATCCCGGCGGTCTCCCCCAGGATTCTCTTCATGCCCTCGGCGATGACGTCCAGGCACTCCTCGTCGCTGAGAGCTCCCAGGTGGCTGCCGGGATGGAAGTTC
>JAFGST010000011.1 GCA_016934475.1 Candidatus Aminicenantota bacterium
TATTCCAACGACGAGAACCTGCTGATCGTCGAGGGCGACATGGATCTGGCGGCGGCCTACGCCGTGCATGTCCTTGACGTCTACGACCACTATCGCTTCCGCGCCGTCGAGGCCGAGCTGGAGAGGAAAGGGAAAAAAGGCTGGTCGGGCTTCCTGGAGACCGGCGACTCCTGGCAGGACCCGTACGTCAGCGGCAAGAAGGGCGCCCTGACGCGCTATTTCGCCAAATGAGGACGTTGAGGCGCCGGCAAGGAGGAGCACAATGATGAAACATAAAACCGGGGCTACGGGCCCCGAGCTCTATTTTTTCGGCATCCGCGCCCCCTACGGGCGGATGGGCGGCAGGAACCGGAGCCTCGTCCAGTCCTACATGGCCCTGCGCCGGCTCATCGGCTGGCTGGGCATCCTGCTGCCGCTCATCTGCGTCCTGGGCGGCATGCTGTTCGCCGGCCTGCCCTGCCAGGGCTCCATCAGCTTCTATTACCACAGCAACATGCGGGACGTCTTCATCGGCATCCTGGGCATCGTCTCCGTTTTCCTGGTCACCTACAAGGGGGAATACGCCATCGACAACATCGTCACCTGGGTGATCGGTCTCGCCGGCGCCGGCGTCGCCCTCTTCCCGACCATGGGGCCGGTCGGAGCCCCGGTGCGGGTGGGGCCGTTCCTGGTCCGGGCGGGGCTGGCTGACGTGGTGCATTTGGCCGCCGCCGCCGTCTTCTTCCTGCTGCTGGCGCTGAACTCCATCTTCCTGTTCACCCTGAGCGACGAGCGGGGCTCTGCCCCCGGCTCGAACAAGAAAAAGCGGAACGTCGTCTACGTCTGCTGCGGCGCCGTCATCCTCCTCTGCCTGGCCTTGTTCATCGTCCTGCCGAAGGTCATGGGCGACGGGTCGTTCAAGGAGGGCAGCGCCGTCCTGATCCTGGAGGGCGTCATGCTCCTGGCCTTCGGCGTCTCCTGGCTGGTCAAGGGCGAGACCCTGCTGAAGGATAGGAAGGAGAAGGCGGAGCCGGCACCGGTCCAGAAATAGTGTCTGTGACAGTGTCCGTGTCAGCAAGAAGGGAAATAGCGGCTTCTTCTCTGACCTAGCGCCTTTTTCTTACTTTTTCCCTTTACCTTTTACCTTTTTCCTTTATAATTCTTCTATGAATCTTCCTCTCCTCTCCGATCCCCTGAAATACCCCGACGACAAGGTGCTGGCCCGCCACCTGGGCAAGGCGTTCGTCTCCTGGAATGCCTTCCAGGCCCTGCTGAAGAAGAGCGATCCGCGCCTGGCCGGCGAGTGGCGCTACTACAACGACGGCAAGAGCTGGCTCTTCAAGGTGACCCTCCGGACGACGACCCTATGCTGGGTCGCGGTCCGGGACAAGTTCTTCTCCACCACCTTCTACCTGAACACCCGCGCCGAGGATCTCGTCCGCGAAAGCTCCCTGGACAACGGCCGCAAGCAGGCCTTTCTCCATCCGGCTCCGAAAAACAAGTTCCGCTCCATCCGCGTCGAGGTGCGCAAGAAGTCCGACCTGAACGAGGTGGAGGAACTGATCGGGATCAAGCTCAAAGTCAAGTAGTGCCAGTGACAGTGTCAGTGTCAGTGTCAGCAAGAAGTCCTGGAACGAGCTCTTAGTGTTAGTGATAGTGTTAGCAAAGCCAGGGTCATGAACATGGCAGAACTGTTCGTAAAAGGCTTTCCACTTTTACCTTTTACCTTTTTCCTCATTACGTGTCAGCGTCAGCAAGAAACAATTGACGAACCTTCGGAATTTGCTGCTTGGGATTTGGAATTTTTAGCAAGGGCATGGCATACCGTGCCCCTACGAGTGATGGACAATCCCGGGCGGGTCATCCCAGCGGCTTCGAGAGCAACCTGCGGATGATCGACGCGATATGCGACAGCGTGGAGTTCCTCTAGGCCATGCCCCGCGAGCAGCGGATCGCCCGCGCCCGCTATCCCGATAGCGTCGTTTGCCAGAAGAGCATATAAGTGTTCGTGGCGGCCGGAATGCGAGCCCTCGTGATTCGTGATTCGTAATTCGTGAAGAAATAGGCAGACGGCATACGGTGTACGGTTTACGGCAAAGCCTGAACGGTGAACTGGATCTTTTGATCGCTGTTACCGTCTACCGTCTGCCGGGTTTTTAGGTTCGTTGAGTCAAGTAGAATAAAGCCGCACCCGCGAAAAGCAGAGCGAGCACCAGCCCGACGATGATCGCCGTGCGCAGCCTGGTGCGGCGCGAGGCCCGCTCCAGCCGAGCCGCCGTCTCCTCGTCGAAGGAGCCCAGCGCGTGCTGCAATTGCAGCAGCCAGGCCTCGAGTCGCGCCCACTGCCGCCAGGAGGCGAGCAGCCACAGCAGCGGGCCGCCCGCGGCAAGCAGCAGCAGGTTCGCCAACCGGCCGGAACTGGCCGGGTTCAGCGCCAGGTAGGCCAGAAGATAGATTTGAAAGGCCAGGGCCGGAGTCGCCCCCAGCAGCAGGGCCAGAAACGGCCGGCGCCGGCGCCAGGTCTCCAGGTCGGCAGCCAGCCCCTGCGCCAGGGGGCAGGGGGGGCCCGGAGCGCGCCACTTGGAGCTCCAAGCGAGCTGCACGATGCCCAGAATGACGCCCAGCAGTGAGCAGCCGATCGCTCCCCAGGCGGCGGCGTTCATCCTGCCGGCGAAGAGCGGCAACGCGGCGCCCAGCACCAGCAGCAGACTCGTTTTCAGCCAGCCGTCCAGGCGCGCGCGGCTCCTCAGGCGCACGGTCTCCGACCTTCCTGTAGTTGCGCCCGGGGGCGGCGCTTCAGGTGGGCGGACGGCGCCGGCGCTCTCCTCCAGCCACATCTCGCGCAGATCGTCGCGTTCGCTGTTCATCCTTCCTCCTCGCCCGTCAGCATGGCCTTCAGCCGGGCGCGGACGCGGTGCAGGCGCACGGCGGCGGCGTTGGCGCTGATGCCGGTCACCTCGGCGGTCTCCTCCGCACCGCACCCCTCGAGCATCAGGTAGGCCAGGGCGCGCTCGCCCGGCTCGAGGCGGGCCAGCGCCCCGTGCAGCGCCAGGCGGCGGTGCTCCTCGCGGCCTCCGGGCGGCGGAGCTGGGTCGGCGACGTTTTCCGCCCGATCCAGGGAGTCGGGGCGGGGCCGCCTTCGGCGCCGGCGCAGGAAGGTCAGCGCCGTGTGCAGGGCGACCTGGTACATCCAGGTACTCGCCTTCGAGCGGCCGGAGAAGCCGGCCAGCGAGCGCCACCATTGCAGGCGGATCTCCTGCTCCAGGTCGGCGGCGTCCTCGCCTGCCGGGGTGTAGAGGCGGGCGATGGCCGGAGCGATCCGGCCGTGCCGGCCCAGGAGGTCCAGGTAGGCCTCCTTCCTTTGCCTGTCCGCGACTTCGCCCATGCCCCTATTCTACCCCGGCGCCCGGCGCGCTGGAAGTCCCGGGCTCAGGACATGAAGAACACGGCCATGCCCAGCAGCACCCCGGCGCCGA
>JAFGST010000108.1 GCA_016934475.1 Candidatus Aminicenantota bacterium
CCGCGAGAGCCGCACCGACTTCATCTGCTGGAACTGCCGCAAGGCCATGGGCCGCCGCGTGAAGGTCTGTCCCTATTGCGGCGAGGAACAGTAGCCGCGAGCCGCATCATTCTCATCACTTCACGGCGTTGTCCCGGCGGCGTCAATCTGCTATCATTTGCGGCAGAGGTGACAGCGTGAGGCTCGCGGTCAAGGATGCGCAGCGTTGCGTGGGCTGCCAATGCTGCATGTTCGCCTGCTCCCGGCGCCAGGGAATGGCCGGGCTGGCGCAGAGTTGTATCGGTGTCCGCTCGGCAGGCGGGATGTCGCGGGGATTTCAAGTGATCGTCTGCCGCGCCTGCCCCGATCCGCCCTGCGCCAGGGCATGCCCGGAAGACGCCCTGGACATGCGCCCCGGCGGTGGTGTGATCCTACGCAAGGAGCGCTGTACCGGCTGCGGGTTGTGCCGCCAGGCCTGCATCCTCGGGGCGGTGTACTGGGATGAGCGCGAGAACAAGCCGCTGATCTGCATCCATTGCGGGTATTGCGCCCGCTACTGTCCTCACGATGTGCTGGGCATGGAAAAGAAGGCCGGAGGTCCCGATGCTGCCGGCTGATACCCTGGGACGGGTGCTGGAGGTTGACCTTGCCCGGCGCAGCTTTCAGGTTGTGGATCGTTCCGATCTCTTTGCTTCCCGGCTGGGCGGCACCGGCGCGGCCATCCGCTTGCTTGCCGGGGAAGCACCGCCGGCGGCCGACCCGGGGGATATCCCGGTCGTGTTGGCGGTCGGGCCGCTGAACGGGCTGTTCCCCCTGGCCTCCAAGTCGGTGGCCATGTTCCGCTCGCCCCTGACCGGCAACCTGGGTGAAAGCCATTGCGGCGGCCGGACGGCGATCGCCCTGCGTTCCGCCGGCATCGGGGCCCTGGTCATTCGCGGCGCGAGCCGCGAACCGGTCTACCTTGCCGTTCGCGACAGCCAAGTCCATTTCCGCTCTGCGGCTACCCTGTGGGGCATGTCCAGCAGCTCCACCGCCGCCCGGGTGATGCGCGAGAACGAAGGCGGGGCCGGGACGCGGACCATCCTGCGCATCGGTCCCGCCGGCGAGCGCGGCGTGTCGTTCGCCGCGGTGACCGCCGAAACCTATCGCCATTTCGGCCGCCTGGGACTCGGCGCCGTGTTCGGCGCCAGGAAACTGAAGGGCATCGTGATCTCCGGGACGGCCTCGCAGCCGGTCGCCCCGTTTGCAAAATACCGCAGGCTCTACGACGAGATATACCATGCCGCGGTCGATTCGCCGGTGATGAAAAAGTACCACGACCTGGGCACGGCGGAGAATGTCGAGCCGCTGAACCTCCTGGAGGCGCTGCCCACCCGCAACCTGCAAAGCGCCCGCTTCGAGGGAGCGGCGGCGATCGGCGGCGAGCGAATGGCCCGGAGTTACCTGGGCCGCCGCCTGGCCTGCGCTCACTGCCCGGTGGCTTGCATCCATATCGCCGCCCGTCGCGAAGCCTATGAGAATGAGCCTTATTTTTACAAGACGGTGATGACCGGCTATGACTACGAGCTGCTCTACGCCTGCGGCTCCATGCTGGGACTCGCCGATCCCGATGCCGTCCTGCGCCTGCTGGAGCGGGTTGAAGCGTTGGGAGTCGATGCCATGAGCGCCGGGGTGGCTTTGGCCTGGGCCACCGAGGCACGCGAAAAAAAGATCGTCGGAGACAAGGAAACGCTTTTTCCCCTCGCTTTCGGTCAGGTCGAGCCGTATCGTCAGGCACTGGATGCGCTGGTCCTCCAGCCCAACGAGTTTTATCGGACTCTGGCCCGCGGCGTGACCGCCGCTGCCGAACGCTACGGCGGCGGCGACTTCGCCCTGGCCCCCGGGGGATTGGAGATGCCCGGCTACCATACCGGCCCGGCGGCGCTGCTGGGCTTCCTGGTCGGGGCGCGGCACAGCCACCTCGACGGTGCCGGCTACACGATCGACCAGAAAGAATTGATCGAAAGAGAATTGCCCCCTGAGGCCATCGCCGGCAAGCTTCACGAGGAAGAGAGTTGGCGTCAGGTTCTGTCCAGCCTGGCGGTCTGCTTTTTCGCCCGCGGCATCTACACTCCCGAACGGGTCTGCCGCTGCCTCGCCCTGACCGGTTGCCAGGTCGACGAGGAGGGCCTGAAGCGCATGGGCCGCGACATCCTGCGAGAGAAAATCGCTTTCAAGCTGGCCAATGGCTTCTCCTGGGACAAGCTCGCCATTCCCGACCGCTTTCTCAAAACCCCGGCACCCGGAAAAGGTTTGAACGAAGACTTCCTGCGCCGGGGCATCGCCGCCTACGCCCGCCTGGTTTCCTGATCGCCCGCTTGCTCCCTGGACTTGTCCCGGGCGGGGGCTTGATTCGAACCCGAATTGCGGGGATAATATGAAAAAAAGGAGCGCTCCATGGAACGAGAAGAATTGTTCAGAAAGATCAGTATTGGCAATGATAAAAAAATGGTGCTGCTGCTGCTCGACGGCCTGGGCGGCCTGCCGCTCAAC
>JAFGST010000109.1 GCA_016934475.1 Candidatus Aminicenantota bacterium
GGGGCCGGCAGCGGCAACATCTCCATCCTCCTGGCCCTGAGGTCGCAGGCGGCGGTAACGGCCCTGGAGAAGAACCCGTCGGCGCGGAGGATCCTGAGAAGGAACATCGCCCGCTTCGGGCTCCGGGACCGGGTCCAACCCCTCGCCGGCGACCTGTTCCCGAAAAAGGGCGCCGCCTTCCGCATGATCGTAGCCAACCCGCCCTACCTGTCCGGGCGGGACTGGCGGCAGGCCCCGGCCAGCGTCCGTTGCTTCGAGCCCCGGGAGGCCCTGGTGGCCGGACCGGCCGGCAGCGAGCAGCTGGAGCGCGTCATCGCCGGAGCCCCGGAACGACTTGTCCCTGGCGGTTGGCTACTGCTCGAGATCGGCCATGGGCAGCACCGGGTCGTGCGGGGTTTCCTGAAGGCCGCCGGGCTGATGGAGATCGAGTGCGTGAAGGATTACGCCGGCATCGATCGGGTAATCGTAGCGCGAAGAGATTGAAGAAGTAAACTCGGCGCACGGCATAGGGCGTACGGCATACGGCGATAGCAAGGCCGCTTACTAAACTCGACGTAGGCGCACGGCTGCGGCAATGGTGATTCTGTGGTCTATTTCTGAAAAGATCTCACCTGGTGTTTGTTTCTGCAGGCCAAGTGCCAGATGCCTTCGTCCGTGCATCGTCAACCGAATGCCCTTCGCCGTATGCCTTACGCCGAGATCTGATAGCTTTCTGTTCGTGACCGCTTCCGTCTGCCGTCAGCCGTGCGCCTTACACCGATTTCTTCTTCGATCTCTTGCGCAGCACCCAACCCTTGATGTTGCGCTGGCGCTGGCGGGCCACGGCCAGGGCGTGGCGCGGCACGTCCTCGGTGATGGTCGAGCCGGCGCCGACGTAACTGTCGCCCTGGATGGTGACCGGGGCCACCAGCTCCGTGCCCGAGCCGATGAACACGTCGTCGCCGATACGGGTGGGATTCTTCTTCTTGCCGTCGAAGTTGCAGGTGATGGTGCCGGCGCCGATGTTGACTCTCCTGCCGACGGTGGCGTCGCCGATATAGGAGAGATGCATGGCCTTCGAGCCGGCGCCCAGGACGCTTTTCTTCATTTCGACGAAATTGCCCATCTTGGCACCGGTGCAGACGCGGGCGCCGTTGCGCAGGTGGCAGAAGGGTCCCAGCTGCACGTTCCGCTCCACCACGGAGTCGCGAATGACCGAACCGGGCAGGATGAGGCAATGGTCGCCGATGCGCGAATTCTCGATGACGCAGTTCGCCTGGATCGTCACGCCGCGGCCGATGCGGATATCGCCCTTGAGCACGACCCCCGGGCCGATGCGCGAGCCCCGGCCGATGGCCGGCAGCCCTTCGATATAGAAATCACCGAGGTTTTCAATGTCCACCCCACCCCGGCGCAGCAGGCGGAGCTGCAGATCCGAGATCGCTGTTTCCGCTTGCCGCGGCTCGCTTCTGAAATCGATGAAGGGCAGGGATTGCCTTGTTCCCAGCGGTGCGACGCGGGGAGCGGCGCGAAGCCTCTTGAAAATACCCGGCCGCAAAGCGATGCCTTCGGCCTGCAGGAAGGATCGCGAGGCGATGAAGAAGGGCTTGCCGGCGGGAGCGAAGGCGCCATGGGCTTTCCCCCGCCGGCGGCCGAGCCAGCCGCGCAGCTCCCGGGAAGCGGCGGCGCTGACCACGGGGAGCAGCGAGGGGCCGAAAACGAGGGCGAAGTCGAAGCCGGCGCCGCGGAGAGGCAGGGTCCGGAAGCGGCAGAAGGGAAAGGCGCGGGGAAGCCAGAAGTCCAGTCCGTGGCCGCGGCAGGCGAAGCGGGCCGCCGGAGGCGGCGGCTCATCGATCAAGGCGATGATCATTCCAGCAGCTTCAGGAAGTCGGGATTCTGCTGCAGGGATTCGAAGTCGGGCTCGTTGTAGATGACGACCTTGTATCCGCCGTCCTTCTTCAGGCACTTGTCAATGTAGCGCAGCGAGTTGGCGGTGTCCTCCTTGCGCAGATAGGCGGCGGCCATGAGATAGTAAAGGTAGGCGTCGCGGCAATTGGCTTTCTCGGCCTGGGTGAAATGCTCCAGCGCTTGGTTGATGTTGCCGGCGTTCAGCTGGTATGTTCCTTCCCAGACATGATCCTGGGCGCCTTCCAGCTTGACCTTCAACGGGTGGGACTGCGCCTCGGCGATGCTGCGGTAAACCTTGGCCCGGGTCTGGATCTCCAGCACGCTGTAAAACTCGGAGTCCTTGTAAGTGTCGATGATGCGCTGGAAGGCTTCCCCGGCCTTGTGGTAGCTTTTCTTGTGGAACGAGTGCAGCGCCTTTTCGTAATCCTGGCTGATGGCCTGCAGCTCCTTTTCTTCTTTCAGTTTCATGGCTTGCCGAACCTCCGGGCCTCATTGTACCCTTTTTGCCGATTTTTTTCAAGCGTAGCCTATGGCAGGGGGAAAATCGGCACAAAAGGCAAAAAAATCCCCCGAGCCGCGAGAGCAAAACGAAATTTTCTGATCGCCTAGATCCCGCTCTTGTAGCGTTCCGGGATCACGCCGAGGACCTCGATGCCGGCGCCCTTGGCGATGTCGATGATGTGCAGGACATCCTGGTAGTTGAGGGTCTCGTCGGCGCGGATGAAGATGGTCTTATCGGTCCGGGTCTGGTACAGGTCGCGCAGGGTGCTTTCCAGCAGGTTCATGTCCACGGGGTCCTGGTTGATCTTGACGGTGCGGTCGCTCTCCATGGTCAGCACGATGCCCCTGGCGCTGGTGTCGCCGCCGCCTTCCTCGGCGCTCTGGGTCTCGGGGAGCTTGACATCGATCCCTTTCTGCAGGACGGGGGTAATGACCATGAAGATGATCAGCAGGACGAGAAGAATATCGCAAAGGGGGACTACGTTGGGCTCGGATTTTTGCTTGCTGGCACCAATGTCGACACTCATAACGGACCTCCTCGATTGAAGAAAGTAATGTAGCAAAGAAAATAATCGTTGTCAAGTGGCGGGATAAAAATGCGCCGGGCGGGGAGCCTGTCTTTTTTTTCGTGAACCGGGTTGAAAAAAGAGTTTTTTCCGCTATAGTAAGTACATGGCCCAAGAAAAGCGCTTGAAGGACAATACCATCAATTGCCTGCTGGAAACAAGCGCCGAGGAGTTCGCCGCGCGCCCGGCCCTAGGCATGGCCCTGGAAAAGCCCCTGACCTACGTCGACCTTTTCCGCTCGGTCTGCGGCATGGCCGACATGTTGAAGCGGAAGGGCGTTCTCAAGGGGGACCGGGTCGCCATCCTGGGCGAGAATTCCCCCCACTGGGGGATCGCCTGCCTGGCGTCCATGCGCATCGGCGCCGTGGTGGTGCCCATCCTCCCCGATTTTCCCGAGGCGGACGTCCATCATATCCTTTTCGATTCGGAAGCCAAGATCCTCTTCACCACCCAGAGGCAAATGGACAAGGTGCTGGGGATCCGCGAGCACAAGCTCTCCACGGTGATCACCCTCGATGATTTCAGGGCCGAGACCGACCTGCTGCCCGTCGAGCCCATCTCCCAGTTCATCGAGAAGGCGCGCAACTTCCTGCGCCAGATCCCGGGCCGGATCGGCCTGAGATCCACGGCCGTGGCCGAGGACGAGATCGCCTCCATCATCTATACGTCGGGGACTTCGGGCCACTCCAAGGCGGTGATGCTGACCCACGGAAACTTCATCGCCAACGTGCTGACCACCGCCAACCACCTGCTCGAGATCCATCCCCACTGGACCTTCCTTTCCATTCTCCCCCTCTCCCACACCTACGAGTTCACCTTGGGATTTCTTTTCCCCCTGCTCTGCGGGGCGCGCGTCGTCTACGTGGGCAAGACCCCGACCCCGAGCGTGCTGGAGAAGATCTGCCGGGTGGAAAAGCCCCAGGTCATCCCGGCCGTGCCCCTGATCATGGAGAAGATCTATAAGAAGAAGGTCCTGCCCGCCTTTGAAAAGAGCCTCCTCCTCAAGCTCCTGGCCAGGATTCCCGGCATGAAAATGAAGATCTACCGCAAGATCGCCGCTAAGCTGGTCGATTTCTTCGGCGGCGAGCTGCAGGTTATGGCCATCGGCGGGGCGGCGATCAACCGCGAGGCCGAGATGTTCCTGAAGAAGTCGGGCTTTCCCTACCTGATCGGCTACGGCCTGACCGAGTCGGCGCCGCTGCTGGCCGGCGGCCCCTGGGGCGACGGGACCATTGCCGTGGGCTCGACCGGCAAGCCCATCCCGGGAGTGGAGATCAGGATCGCCGATCCCGATCCCCGCACCGGCATCGGCGAGATCCTGGCCCGGGGCCCCAACATCATGAAGGGGTATTTCAGGAATCCCCAGGCTACGAAGGAGGTGCTGGATGACGAGGGCTGGCTGCACACCGGCGACCTGGGGCATTTCGACAAGCTGAGCAACCTCTATATCCGGGGTCGCTCCAAGAACATGATCCTGCTGGCCAATGGTGAGAACATCTATCCCGAGGCCATCGAGGACAAGATCAACTCCTGCATGCACGTGGCGGAATCGCTGGTCTTGGATAACCGGGGGCAGCTGGAGGCCTGGGTCTACCTGGATTACGACCTGATCGACGAGGAGACCCGGGGCCGGAGCCAGCAGCAGAAGCTCGAGTACATCTCCGGGCTGCTCCAGCGGCTGAAGGAGTTCGTCAATCCTCAACTGCCGGCTTTTTCGCAGATCGTGCGCTTCGTCGAGCACAAGGAGCCGTTCCAGAAAACCGCCACCAGCAAGATCAAGCGCTACCTTTATACGCACGCGGCCGTCTAGAAACGGCCCCGGGACTGGATCCGCCCCGCTTTCCCCCCCTATTTTTTTATCTTGATGCTCAGCTTGCCGTGCTGTTTGCTCACGAAGATCCTGGCCTCGACCAGGTTGTTGGTCAGCATCTTGGCCTTGACGCTCTCGATGAGCTTCTCCCTCTCCTTTTCACTCGGCCCGCCGCCCGGCAGCAGGTCCCGGTAGGCAGCGACGAAGTGCTCGAAGGTTTCCTCGTCGTTCAGGGTCACGAAGATCTCGCGCGACTGCTTTTCCCGCTTGGGTGGCGGCGGCGGGGCCGCTTTCTTTTTCCGGATCGTCGAGGTGCCGGCTTCCAGTTCGCTGAGTTTCTTCAGCCAGAGGTTGTTGTAGAGGTTGAAGCGCTGGGCCAGGTTCTGGAGGATCATGTCCATGCGCGCCGTCTTGGCGCCGCTGAAGACCAGTTTCCGCACCGCCCGCTCCAGGTCCTCGCGCTTTTTCTCGGGAGGCAGCTTGCTCTCGCCGTTGAAGAAAAGAATGTATTCCTTCTTCAGGTCGTCGATCCTTTTCTCGAGCTCGGCGACCTGCTTGTCGCTGACGGCCGAGGCCGGGTTCAATCGTTCATCGTCAGCCATGGCCGTCCTCCGCCCAGTCCGCGCCGCCCCGAGGAAGCGTCCTGTCGCCCATTCAGTAGGCCTTGGCGCTCTCCTCGCCATGCAGCACGCGGGATACGCCCTCGGCCAGAGCCTGCATCTCGTCCTCCCCGGGATAGACGTGGACCGGGGCGATGAACTGCACGCGCCGGGAAATGAGCTCGGTGAAGAACTCGTTGAAGGCGATGCCGCCGGTGACGATGATGGCATCCACCTTGCCGTCGACCACGGTGGCCAAAGCACCGGCCTCCTTGGCCACCTGGTAGGCCATGGCCTGCACCACCTCGATCGTTCGCTCGTCGCCTTCGAGGTAGCGCTCCCTGACCTTCAGGAAATCCTTGGTGCCCAGGTAGGAAAAAAGGCCGCCGCTGCCGAAGACCATCTTCTCGAACTCCCGGTACCCGATCTGGCTTTCGCAGACGTGGCGAACCAGCTGGCGGATGGGCAGGCCGCCGCTGCGGTCCATGGAAAAGGGGCCCTCCTCGGAGGGATTGACGGCGTCGATCATGAGTCCGTCGCGATGCAGGGAGAGGGAATTGCCCGTCCCGAGGTGGATGACCAGCAGGGTCACCTCCGTGTAGCGCAGGTTTTTTTCCCGGCAGAACCGCTTGGCCACGGCCTTCATGTTCAGGGCGTGGGTCAGCATCACCCTCGTGAAAAGGCGGTGGCCCGAGTAGCGGGCCAGGGGTTCGGCCTCGTCCACCGAGACGGGGTCCACGATGTAGCAGGTGATCCCCAGCTTGGCGGCCATGGAATAGCCGATCTGGGCGGCCAGGTTGGAAGAGTGCGTCCCCTGCCGGGCCGCGACCAGATCGTCGACCATGCGCGGATTGACCACGTAGGTGCCGCTGGCCAGGGGCTTGAGCAAGCCGCCGCGGGCGGCGATGGCGGTGAGGATGCCGGGATCGATCGCCTTGTCATGGAGGAAGTCGTAGATCAGGTTCTCGCGGAACTCCTTCTGGGCGTTGATGTCGGCGAAGCGCGACAGCTCCTCGTCGCTGTGCTTGATCGATTCGACGCAAAGGGGGGTCGTTCCTTCATAAACGGCCACTTTGGTCGAGGTGTTGCCGGGGTTGATGACCAGGATCAGTTCGTCGGCCATGGTTTCCTCACAGGCGGGACGGGATGTATTTGCCGATGATGAGCTCCAGCTTCCTGTAGGTCTTCTCCGGAATCAGGGCCGGGGCGGTGATGATGGAGCTGGATAGGGCGTCGGCGCAGGAGCAGGCCTCGCGGCTCTGCGGAAGCTCGCGGGCGAGCATGGGCAGGAGGCGCTGAACCCCGGCGACCCCCTGCTTCAGGTTGGCGACGACCATCTCCACCGTGACCGCTTGTTCGGCCTGGTGCCAGCAGTCGTAGTCGGTGACGAGGGCCAGGGGCAGGAAGCACATCTCCAGCTCGCGGGCCAGCTTGGCCTCCACCGCCTGGGTCATGCCGATCAGCGCGTGGCCCATGCGGCGGTTGGCTTCCGACTCGGCGCGGCTGGAGAACTGCGGCCCCTCCATGTTGCAATAGGTGCCGCCCAGGTGGGCGGTCAGCCCCGCCTCCCCGGCCAGGCGCTGCGCGAGCCGCCCGAGGACGGGACAGGTCGGCTCGGCCAGAGGCACGTGGGCCACGACGCCCTTCTCGAAGAAGGTTTTCTCCCGCTGGTAGGTCTGGTCGACGTACTGGTCGGGAATGACCAGATCGCCCGGTCTCAGCTCCTCCTTCAGCGAGCCCACGGCGGTGATGGAAATCAGGCGCTCCACCTTCAGCATCTTCATGGCGTAAAGGTTGGCCCGGTAGTTCACTTCGGACGGATTCAGCCGGTGGCCGTGGCCGTGGCGCGCGAGGAAGGCCAGCGAACGGCCGTGCAGCCTGCCCAGCATGAGCTTTTCCGACGGTGCACCGAACGGCGTTTTCAGCCGTACGCTGTGCGCTTCCTCCAGCCCTTCCAGCTTGTAGAAGCCGCTGCCGCCGACGATCCCGATCTCCGCGTATTCCATCGTTTTTCCTCGCTGGCCCTGCCGGTGCTCGCCGCGGGGGCCCGTACCCGTCCTGATTATCGAAAAAAATCCCGCGAAAGTCAACCGCCGCCCGCCGCCAATTTTTGCCCGGCTGCCGTCCAATCATTCGTGGCGGCGGAGGAAAGAGGCATGGAGTGCAACCTTGCGGTTTATCGGGGTCCAGCAGCCGGCCCGGGCCGGGGCGAGGCCCTCGCGCTTGACATTCCGTGCGCGCTATCGGGTATAATCGGAGGCATGAAGGGGTGGCTGGACAGCGACGCGCGCCTGGTGCGCGCCATACTCGCGGGGGACACCGCCGCCTGGCAGAAGTTCATCCTGAGATACTCGAACTTCATCTACCGCGCCATCATCAGGTTCACCGACGACTATGACGAGAAGATGTCCGTTTACCTCCACGTCTTGGAGAAGCTGCGCGAGGAGCGCTTCGAGCGGCTGCGCTGCTTCGCCTTCCAGGCCAAGCTCTCCACCTGGCTGACCGTGGTGGCGCGGCGGCTGGCCATCGACTACCTGCGCTCCCGCTACGGACGCGACTTCGCCCTGAAGAAGGTTCGCGTGGTTTCCATCGACGCCGAGCCCGGCTATCAGCGGCTCCTGGCCGAGTTGTCGACGCCGGAGGAGGAACTGGAGACCCGCCGCCGGCGGGAGCGGCGCCGGCAGCTCGAGCTGGAGCTGCGCCGGGCCATGGAGAGGCTCGACGACCGGGAGCGGCTGGCCATCCAGATGGTCTACTTCCAGGGGCTGAGAATCAAAGAGGCGGGTCGTCTGCTGGAGCTGCCGGCGGCGTACAAGTTCATCGCCCGCGCCTTGAAAAAGATGCGGATCGCAATGGAGGGCGCGTCGCGTCTCAGCCGCGCCGAGATCGAGGACGCGCTGGAGGGGGAAAATCCATGAGCGAGCATATCACCGCGGAAGACCTGGCGGCCTATCTGGACGGGCTGCTGGCGGAGAAGCGCCGGGCCGGGGTCGAGGAGCACCTCTCCCGTTGTGGTGCCTGCCTGGAGGAGCTGGGCGATCTCATCGCCGTGCGCAACAGCCGCCAGAAGGTGCCGCCGGAGTTTCTGCGCCGGGCCGCACAGGTCCCCGGGGAAGGCACGGAAAACGCACGAATAGCAAGGGCTCTCAGGAAAGGGCTAAGGCTCCCGCGGCCGATCTTCCCCGCGCGCCTGGCCTACGGCGTAGCCGCCGCATTCCTGGTCGCGGTGGTGGCCGGGCATTTCTTTCTCGGCCGCGGCCGTCCGGGCCCGGCCGAAAGGGCACGAAAGCAGGATTCGCAGCTGGCCGCGCCGGCGGCGGTTTCCCCGTCCGAGACCGGGGAAAACGAGGCGACCGGGCGCGCCGTCGGCCCGGAGGTCCGCGCTCGGCCGAAGAAGGCCGCGGATGATTCCCTGGTCGCGGAGGCACGGGATGAAGAACGGGCCAACTGGGAGCGGAAGAAGACGCTTGGCAAGGCGACGGCGCCCGGTGGGCGCCCTCCCGGAGCCCCGGGCGAGGACGGCGCGGGATCCGCCCCCGCTCCACCGAAGGAGGAGAGCTTGGCGGCCACGGAAGTGAATGCGGTGCGGCTCCGGGAGCATGAAGCGCTTGCA
>JAFGST010000110.1 GCA_016934475.1 Candidatus Aminicenantota bacterium
ATGGAATGGCTGGCGCGGCCGCTGGAGACGGTGCGCAGCACCGAGGCGTAGCCGAACATCTCCATGAGCGGGATGCTGCCGTTGACCTTCTGCGAACCCTTGCGATAGCGGCGCATGCTGTCGATGCGGCCGCGGCGGCGATTGATGTCGCCGATGATCTCGCCCATGGTTTCGTCGGGAGTGTTGACCTCGATCTTCATGATCGGTTCCAGGATGTGGGGCGCCGCCTTGCGGATGGCCTCCTTGACGGCCATCTGGGCACAGGTCTTGAATGCCTGCTCGCTGGAGTCCACGGCGTGGAAGCTGCCGTCGAGCAGGACGAACTTGACGTCGACCATGGGATGGCCGGCGAAGGGCCCCTTTTCCATCGAGGCGCGGAAGCCCTTCTCGACGGCCGGGATGAATTCCTTGGGGATGCTGCCGCCCTTGATGTGGTTGATGAATTCCAGCCCCAGGCCGGGATTGGGCTCGATGCGCATCTCGATGTGGGCGAACTGGCCCCTGCCGCCGGTCTGCTTCTTGAATTTGTAGTTGGCCTCGGCCTCGCGGGTGATGGCCTCGCGGAAGGCCACGGCGGGCTGGCCGACCCGGACGTCGACCTTGTGTTCGGTCTTGAGCCGGTCGACGATGATGTCCAGGTGCAGCTCGCCCATGCCCGAAATCACCGTCTCCTCGGTCTCGTCGTCAAAGCGCACTTTGAAGGAGGGGTCTTCGAGCGACATTTTATGCAGGGCGGCCGTCAGCTTGTCACGCTCCCGCGCCGAGGGCGGCTCGATCTTCAGGTCGATGACCGTCTCCGGGTAATGGATGTTCTCCAGCAGCAAGGGATCCTTCTCGGAGCACAGGGTGTCGCCGGTGGTAGTGTACTTGGTGCCGATCAGCGCGGCGATGTCACCGGCGCGCACCGTCTCGATCTCCTCGCGGCGATCGGCGTGGATGCGCAGGATGCGGCCGACGCGCTCGCGCTTGCTCTTGACCGGGTTGTAGACGTAGCTCCCTGCCGGCAGCTCCCCCGAGTAGACGCGGATGAAGGTCTGTTGGCCGACGAAGGCGTCGTTGATGATCTTGAAGGCCAGCGCGGCGAAGGGCTCCTTGGCCGAGGGCTTGCGCGAGACCGCCGTTTCCCGATCGCCGAGGTCGCTGCCGACGATGATGCCGCGGTCGATGGGCGAGGGCAGGTAGTCGGTCACGGCGTCGAGCAGCAGGCGCACGCCCTTGTTCTTGAAAGCGCTGCCGCAGAACACCGGGGTGATGCACAGGGTGAGGACGGCGTGGCGCGTGGCGCGCTTGATGTCCTCCTCGGTGATCTCCTTCTCGCTCAGGAATTTCTCCATGAGCTCCAGGTCGAAGTCGGCCAGGCGCTCCAGCATGCGGGCGCGCAGTGCGCGGGCCGCATCCTGCAGCTCGGCGGGAACGGGGGAGAGCTTCATTTCCATTCCCTCGTAGGTGACGGCCTGCATCGTCACCAGGTCGACCACGCCCTGGAAATTCTCCTCGCTGCCGATGGGCAGCTGGTAGACCAAGGCGTTGGCGCCCAGCATCTCGTTCATCATCTGCACCGTCTGGAGGAGGTCGGCTCCCTGGCGGTCCATCTTGTTGACAAAGGCGATGCGCGGCACCTTGTAGCGGTCGGCCTGGTGCCAAACCGTCTCGCTCTGCGGCTCGACGCCGCCCACGGCGCAGAAGACCATGACGATGCCGTCCAGCACGCGCAGGGAGCGCTCCACCTCGACGGTGAAGTCGATGTGGCCCGGGGTGTCGATGAGGTTGACCTGGTGGTCCTTCCAGCGGGTGGTAATGGCCGCCGAGGAGATGGTGATGCCCCGCTCTTGCTCCTGCTTCATGAAATCCATCACCGCCTGGCCGTCGTGAACCTCGCCGGTGCGATGGATGAGGCCGGTGAAGAACAGGATGCGCTCGCTGGTGGTGGTCTTGCCGGCGTCAATGTGGGCCACGATGCCGATGTTGCGGATCTTCTGCATGACGGACTGCTCCATTTGCCGCTGCTCCTTTTTCGCTTTCGATCAGGCTGCTAATGCCGCCCTGCGACCGGAGGACCCTTGTCCGAACGCGATTCCTCGTTATTCCTTGTCAGGGGATATTCCGAACCGTGGTGCCTGTTCTCAGGAAGCCGATGGCCTAGATCGTATGATTTATTATACTACAACTTCACCCCTTTTGCCAATAGGACAATTTGTCCCGGGGACGGGCGACGCTCGGGCCGGCTTGCAACGGGGGCCGGGTTCGGCTATGATGGGCTTCCCATGGCGCGCACGGTTTTCTGGTTCGCCTGCTTCTGGTTCTTTCAGCTGGCCTCCATCCCCTTCCTTCTCGTCCATCTCATTCTCGGGCGGCTGGGACGGGAACAGACCCAGGCCAGGCTCCTGGAACGGATTACCCGGGCCTGGGCGCGGACGATGGTCGCTTTGGCCGGCGCCCGCGTCGAGGTCTCCGGGATGGAAAACCTGCCCGAGGCGGGAGGCCTGCTGTTCGTCGCCAACCACCAGGGCGCCTTCGACATTCCCCTGCTCATCGGCTTCATCCCCGGGCTGAAAGGCTTCGTTTCCAAGAAGGAGAACTTCCGCCTGCCGATCGTCGGCAGCTGGATGAGGCGGCTGGGCTGCATCGTCATCGACCGCCGCGACCTGCGCCAGTCGGCCGGGGCCATCGCCCGCGGCATCCGCAACCTGCAGGCCGGACGCTCGCTGGTGATCTTTCCCGAAGGGACGCGCAGCAAGGCGGGGCGGCTGAAATCCTTCAAGGAAGGCAGCTTCAAGCTGGCCACCCGCTCGGGAGCGGCCATTGTCCCCCTGACCATCGACGGCTCCCACCGTCTGTTTGAGAGCAACGGCTGGCGCATCCGGCCGGGGACCATCCATCTGCACATCCATCCCCCGCTCCGCCTGGCCGAACTTCCCGCCGCGCAAAAGAATAATCCGGCCGACCTGGTGCGCGGCATCATCGCTTCCAAGCTGCCTGTTTAGAACATTTACCCTTAGCGAAGTCACCTTGCATAAAGATGATCTAAACGCAACTATACTTGCGTTTGGTAATTCGAGAAATCTTGGGAAATCTTGGGGACGGATTGTAAAAACGCAAAAACAAGCATTAGGGAGGTTTGACAGGCGGCAGGAAGCGGATGCGGTGAGGAAGCGGTGTAGGAAGGGGAAAAATGATCAATGGCAACTTTCTCCGTCTTGACAGTCCGTCCCTGTTGGCTTGCGCCAAGCCCAGGGATCATATGAGCCCGCGGTCCTTCAGGATCGCTTTGGCTTCCTGGCCGGAAAACTGCAGGTAGACTGCCGTCGTGTTCAGGTTGGCATGGCCCAGGATCTGCTGCACGATGGTCAAGGGCACGCCGGCCCGGACCAATTCCATGGCCCGGGTATGGCGCAGGACGTGCGGATGGGCCAGGTTTCTGGCAAATCCGCACTCCAGGGTG
>JAFGST010000111.1 GCA_016934475.1 Candidatus Aminicenantota bacterium
GCGCAACGCCGGCGTGGACCTGCGCTTCACCCCCGAGGCCGAGAACGTCGTGGTCGGCTACAGCAGCGGCGACGGCCGCCGCCTGCTCAATCTGGTGGAGATCGTCCTGCAGACCGCGGACCTGGGCGCGGCCGTCGGCGAGGCCGCCGTCCTCGACGTGATCCAGAACCGGATCGCGGGCTACGACCGCACGGGCGACGATCGCTACCAGTTCATATCGGCCCTGCACAAGAGCGTGCGCAACTCGGACGTCGATGCCTCCCTCTTCTGGCTCTACCGCATGCTGGAGGGTGGCGAGGATCCGCTGTACATCCTGCGGCGCATGGTGCGCATGGCCGTCGAGGACGTCGGCCTGGCCGATCCCGACGCCCTGCGCCTCTGCCTCGACGCCAAGGCGGCCTACGAGTTCCTGGGCTCGCCCGAAGGCGACATGGTCCTGGCCGAGGCCGCCGTCTACCTGGCGCTGGCTCCCAAGAGCAACGCCCTGTACGTGGCCGACGGCAGGATGAAGCAGATCGCCGAGAAGTACCGCATGCTCCCGGTGCCGCTGGCCATCGTCAATCCCGACAATTTCATCGCCGCCGGCAAAGGGGCGGGGAAGGGCTACATCTACGCCCACGACCTGCCCGAGAAAACCTCGCTGCTGCGCACCCTGCCCGAGGCGGTCAGGGAGAAGGATTTTTTCGTTCCGGGCTCTATGGGTTTCGAGAAGAGCATCCGCGAGAGAATGGAGTATTGGAAGAAGATCAAGGATGAGCTGAAGAAGCGGAAGTAATTATCGTCACGCGTTACGCGTCACGGGAGTTTGCTAAGACTTAGTTATTGTCTAAAAGATTGTTATATGCTAAGTATCTCCTATGAACGTGCAACTGGCGCCGGCGGCCCTGGAGGAGATCGCGGTCCTGCGCGCCTGCGGCTACCGCGGGGCGGGATTCCTGCTGGGTTCCGCCGTTGGCCGCTTCCTGCTGGTCGAGAGGCTCCTCGCCCTCGACTTCGACGGAGGCAACGGCGACCGCGTTTACGGCGCGGTCGCCGGCGCATGCCGCGAGCGGCTGCAGGGAGTATTCTTCTGCCGCAAGCCGCCTTTCGTTCTGGATTGGTTCATTGGCGACCTGGTGCTGCTGATCCGCCCCAAGCAAATTTTGCCTTTCACCTGCGAGTTCTACGCGACCGGGCGCAAGGCGCGGCTGCGGCCGCTTCCGGAAGAAGAGGAGAGCGCATGGACCCCCTGAGCGCTTCGGACAAAAAGGAGCTCCTGGCCCTGGCCCGCGGGGCCATCGGGGATTATCTGGCCTCGGGAAGGCGGGAGACGCCGTCGACCGCCAATCCGGTATTCCGGGAGAAGCGCGGCGTGTTCGTCACCTTGCACGACCGCCGCGGTGAACTGCGAGGCTGCATCGGCTATCCCCTGCCTCAGAAGCCCCTCTGGGAGGCGGTGGCCGAGATGGCCGTCGCCGCCGCCGTCGAGGACCCTCGCTTTCCCAAGGTGACTCCGGCCGAACTGGAGGACCTGCACATCGAGATATCGGTCCTGACCGTGCCCGAGAAGGCGGCCGGACCGGAAGCGGTGCGGGTCGGCGTCGACGGCATCATCATCAGCAAGGGATTCCGGCGTGGTTTGCTGCTTCCCCAGGTGCCGGTCGAGCAGGGTTGGGACCGGGAGCACTACCTTTCCCATGGCTGCCTCAAGGCGGGACTGCCCGCCGACGAATGGAAGCGCGGGGTTGTCATCGAAACGTTCCAGGCGATCGTTTTCGCCGAGGCGACCGGGAGGCAGAAGGCATGAGCGACTATCACGCCATCGAGATCGAGAGCCGGCAGAAGATCGAGTTCGTCGACATCACCTCCAGGGTGCGCGACTTCATCCGCGCCGCCAAGAGCCGCTCGGGGCTGCTGCTGATAACCACGCCCCATACCACCGCCGCCGTGACCATCAACGAGAACGCCGACCCGGCCGTGCCCCACGACATCGGCGAGTTCCTCCGGCGCCTGGTGCCGGAGCAGGGATATTTCCGCCACAGCGAGGGCAATTCGCCCGCGCACGTCATGTCCAGCCTGGTGGGCGCTTCGGAGACCCTGATCATCGACAACGGCGAGCCGATCCTCGGCTCCTGGCAGGGAGTCTTCTTCTGCGAGTTCGACGGCCCGCGGAGGCGCAGGGTCTTCCTGAAGCTTATCCCCGGCTGAGCAACGGCATATGGCGGAGGTGAGCGGACGGACCGCGGGCGCCGGGCCCGGCCGGCCCCGGCGAGCTTGGCCGCTTCTCTTCCTCCTGGTCCTGGCCTCCGTCTCGCTGCTGCTGCACCTGGAGAAGGCCCACCGCAGCGGCGAGATCCGGAAGGCACGCGAGCGGACCGCGGCGCTTGCGGACGGCATGGACCTCGAGCGGGTCAAGGCCCGGCGCGCACGCTATTACCGGGTCCGCCACTTCCTCGGCCATGGGGCGAAAAGCGCGATGTCCGCCGCCGGCTTCCTCGAGCGCCTGGAAGAGCTTTTTCGCCCGGGGCGCCTTCTTGCCGTGCGCCTGGAGCCGGGCGCGCTCGATTTCACCTTTCAGCTGACCGTGGGCGTTGACGCCGGTACGCCGGCGACGGCGCTGTGGGCCTTCGTCAGTGCGCTCGAGGAGCTGCGCCGCCTTCCCGGAACGGCCTGGGCGACGTTTGCCGAGCGAGGAACGGATGGCGCTATGCCGCGGCGGTACCTCTTCACGGTCGACGGCCAGGCAGAATGGCCATGAATTCCCGAACGCTGGTACGGGCCGCCCTGCGCGTCCTCGCCGCCCTGGCCGTGCTGGCGGCCTTCGTCCTTCTGGACTGGCTGCCCACGGTCGGTGAGCTGGGAAGGCTGCGGAGGCAACTGCGTGACGAAACGATCCGCAGGGAGCGCTTCTTGGCCATGACCTCCGGCTTTGTCATGCCCGATGCCCACGAGAAGTCGCTCTTCGCCGCCAGCGGCGCCGAATTGCGGCGTTCCCTGCCGGTGATGGAGGACGACGACTCCTGGCTGGCCGCCGCGCGCCGGCAGCTGCAGGAACGGGCCGCGTTGCGCGGTATCTCCACCTTGCAGGTCCGGGACGCTGCGGATAAGGCGGCCGCCGGCCGCCGACCCGGAACCGCAGTGTCCGCCGCGCTGGACGACTGGCTCAGCGCGCGGCAGGAGAAGCTTTCCCGGGCCTGGCGGGCCGCCGCCGATCCGGGCCGCTACCCCTGGCACGGAGTTTTTGCCGGACTGGACCTCGTTCGCCGCCGGCGGCTGGCCTGCCGGCCGCTCCTGGTCGCGCTGGCGGCGCCGCTGCCGGCGCTGCTGGGTTTCATCGGCGACCTCGGGCAGGGAGCAATTCCCCTGGAGATCGCCTGCATGGTCCTGGAACCGGCCGGAACGCCGGCCCGCGCCTGGCTCATTTGTCGCGGTCATTACCGGGTCCGGCGTTCCTCGGCCTGGTTCCTGGAAGCGATCGAGAACAGCGACGCCAACGGCCTTCCGATCGATCGTGATTCTCCCCTGCTTTGGCAGCGGGTGACGCCGCAGTCCGCATACCGGATGAACGAGGAAAAAGTACCGATCATCGCCTCATGGAAGGGGAGATAATCCCATGCGCGTAGTTGTACAGAGAGTCTCGCGGGCCTCGGTTGAAGTCGGGGGGCGCACTATCGGACGCATCGGCCACGGCCTGCTGCTGCTGGTCGGCATGGAGAAAGGGGACGGGGAGAAGGAGGTCGAGTTCATGGCCGACAAGGCCCTTCATCTGCGCGTCTTCCCCGACGAGCAGGGCCGAATGAACCTCGACGTCCAGCAGGTGCGGGGAGAGATCCTCTCGATATCTCAGTTCACCCTGGCCGCGCGCAACCGCAAGGGGCGGCGCCCCGACTTCACCAACGCGGAGGAGCCCGGCCGGGCCGAGGCGCTCTATTCCCGCTTCAACGACTTGCTGGCGGCGGCCGTTCCGGTCGCCTGCGGATCGTTCGGGGCCATGATGGATGTCCATTCGGTCAACAGCGGCCCGGTGACCATCATCTTAGAAAAACTAAGTGACGAGTGACGAGAAAAGGCGTTCGCCGCACGGCTGACGGAGTACGGCGTACGGTAAGAATAGCCTGACGAGCTCAGGGAAGAAAAAGGGAAGAAAGAGGGAAGAAAGAGGGAAGAGAAAATTGGAGAAGCCTTCCCAGTGTCTCTTCTTTCCCACTCTGCCCTCCCTTTGTCTTTCCCTCTGACTTCCCTCTATCTTCCCTGGAGTTAATAACGCCGTGCGCCAAATGTTCGTTTCTTTTTTCGGCCATCTACCGTATGCCTTCCGAAAGGCGAGCCCCCCCCATGTAGCGGGGGGGGTGTTTTTTTTAGGTGGGGGATATGATTATTTTAAGGGGGGAGAGATGGAAAGGCTAATTGGCGTTGGCATCAATCTTCTTCTCGCTCTTCGCCGCGGCATCGGGCTTCTTCCCGGCGGGGGCGCCCTTCTTGTAGTCGCTGACGTACCAGCCCGAGCCCTTGAGCTGAAAGGAACTCAGGGACACGATCTTCCGGGAGCGGCCCTGGCAGTGGACGCACTTGCGGATGGGCTCGGCCTTTAGGCTCTGCAGGGCTTCAAAAATCCTGCCGCATTTCGAGCACTTGTATTCATAGATCGGCATGGCCACATCCTCGGAATGCTTTTTTATAGCATAGTTCCCGGGCGCTGTCAACAAAAAAAGAAACTTTCCCCCCCCCGCCGGCGTCTAAAACAGTTGCGGGAATTGTTTTTTATGGCGAAATGTGCTATAAAAACACATTCAGTCCAACTTTTTGCGAGGTCTTCATGCTGAAAAAAACGGCCTGGCTGCTGCTGGCGCTGCTGGCAACCCACTTTCTGGGCGCCGAGATCATCGAGAAGATCGAGATCGAGGGCAATCGCAAGGTGTCCCGGGAGACCATCCAGTTCTACATGAAGTCGCGCGAGGGCGGTGTCTACGATCCGGAGAGGCTGAGGGAGGATTTCCAAGCGCTGTGGCAGACCGGCTTCTTCGAGCACATTCGCATCGAGGAGGAGGACGGCGCCGGAGGCAAGGTCGTGCGCCTGGTTCTGGTGGAAAACCCGCTGATCTCCTCGGTCACCTACAAGCTCAGCAAGAAGGTCAAGGAGAGCGACATCACCGAGAAGCTGCAGAGCCAGAACATCATCCTGCAGTCGTTCTCATATTACAGCCCGGCCAAGGTGCGCCGGGTGAAGAAGATCATCACCGACATGCTCCTGGAGAAAGGCTACAACCAGGCGACGGTCAACGTAGAGGAGAAACAGGAGAAGGGCCAGGTGGCCCTGACCGTCCGCGTCGACGCCGGCTACAAGACCCGCATCGCCAGCGTGGTCTTTCCCGGGCTCACTCCCAAGTCGGTCCCGCCGGGCTTCCTGCGCCGGGGCATGAAGAACAACCAGGTGCACTCCATCCTGTCGGCCATCGCCGGCAAGGACGTCTACAACCGCGAGAAGATCGGCGAGGACCTGGAAGAGGTGCGCCTGCGCCTGCAGCAGAAGGGCTATCTGGAGGCCAAGGTCGGCAACCCCGAGTTCAGCATGGTGGACCGCAAGACCGTCCTTGGCAGGCTGCAGAAGATGCTCCGCCTCAGCATCCCGGTGGATCTGGGGCCCCGCTACCGCGTGGGCTCGATCGCCATCGACGGCAACCAGATCGTCCGCGAGGAGTTCCTGCGCAGCCTGGTCACCTTCAAGAAGGGCCAGGTCTACAACATCAAGAAGCGCAACAAGTTCATCGAGCAGATCCAGAAGTTCTACGGCGGCATCGGCTATTTTTACGCCCAGGTCGCGCCCAGCGAGAACCTCGATCCGGTCCGCCAGACCGCCGACCTGACCATTTATATCCAGGAGAACGACATTGTCTACCTGGGCAAGCTCGAGTTCAAGGGCAACACCTTCACCAAGGATCATGTCATTCGCCGCGAATGGTTCATGCGCGAGGGACGGCGCCTGAACATCAACGCCCTGGAGGACTCCATCAAGCGCATGAAGCAGCTGGGGCTGGTGACCGTGGAGAAGATGCCCGAGATCAAGCCCGATCCCCAGGACCCGCAGAAGATCAACATCACCGCCGAGGTCAAGGAGCTCAACCGGCAGATGATCAACTTCAACGTCGGCTACAGCGGCTACGAGGGCTGGTTCATCGCCGCCGGCTATTCCACCCAGAACTTCATGGGCATGGGCGAGACATTCACTCTCAACCTGCAGCATGGCACCCGGGCCAAGAACTACCAGCTGGCCTTCACTGAACCCTACCTGTTCAACCTGCCGGCCAACTTCGGCTTCGACGTCTTCAAGACCACCTACCGCTACCCCTACCTCTACACCCGCGAAGGCGAGGGCTTCAACGTCTCCGGCTCGGCCCGCTTCTGGACC
>JAFGST010000112.1 GCA_016934475.1 Candidatus Aminicenantota bacterium
GCAGCATCAAAGCTAATTTCGTTAGGCCAGAAAAATTCCTAAAATATATTTCCGCCTACTTGACACGTACCTTCTAATGGGCGTCCCTGAAGAGCTTATTTTCCGCCGGGGAAGTGCCTCTCGAGAAAACCCAGCAGGGCCTGGGCGTACTCGGCGTCCTTTTCCGGCTCCGTGAAATGCTCCGTCAGGAAATGCAAATCCCCCTCGCGCACGAACGTCTCCACGTGAGCCGGGGCGCGTTGCCGGAGCCTTTCCAAGTTGGCGAACGGCACCTGGGAATCGCCGCGGCTGTGCATCAGCAGCGCCGGCCGCCTCCCCAACTTCGCGATCTCTTTCTTGGGGCTGAGACGCCAGCCGTTCACCCCGAACCTGATCGATGCCGCCAGTATCGAGAACGGTTTTACGATTCTGGCCAGAAGAGCCGGGGCTTGCACCGACATGCCTTCCACAAAGACGTCCTGCCACGACGAATAAGCCGACAGGCTGACCAGGCCGTCAATGGCGGCGATTTTTCCCGTGGCGATGATGGCGCTCGCACCGCCCATGGAAAGGCCGCAGGCAACGATCGGCACGTTGCGGTAAGTCGGCTGCGCCCCGATCCAGTCGACGACCGCCCGCACGTCCAGGTGTTCCTTGTAGCCCAGGCAGATGAGGTTGCCCTCGCTGGCGCCGTGGGCGCGCATCTCCACCAGCACGCTGGCGTAGCCACGCTCGCGGAAGAGGCGGGCATGGCCGAAAAACGCGGCGACTGAGGGATTGTGAATCCCGGAAAGGCAGACGATCACCGCTTTGGGGTCGTCCGCCGCCACTTCGTGGGCGGAGATGCGCAGCCCGTCCCGAGTGGTGACGGAGAACGCCCGGGCGGCAATTCCGTATTCGGCGGCCGACCAGACCTGTTCGAAGTCGACGTGGCGGTCGACCATGGAGTTCAGCACCGAGAAGGGGATGTAGGTGAAAAACAGGGCCAGCACCGCGGCGACGACGACGGCCCACAGGATGATTTTCCTTTTTCTCTTCTTTTCCATGATGGCGTAATGATGCAATCAGGAAGTACTCCTGTCAACCGATCGGGAACGCCGACGGCGCGTGGCCAGCGGGCGGCTTGACTCGAGGAAGACTGCGTGGCCGAGAGGGGGATGCTGCCGCTGGAGCCGGAGCAGCTGGCGCTGCTGAAGCGCGCCATGAGCGGCCACGCCGGCGGGCGGGTGAGCGGCGACCCGACGATCGGCGTCTGCTGGGACGCCGACCGCCTCGATCTGTGGCGGGTCGGGAGCCTGCCGGTGGTCGAGCTGATGTCGACCCGGGCGGGAAAGGAGAAAGTCAGAGAACTTCAGCCCGGGTCGTAGTCACTTTGTAGAGACGCCACAAAGAATGCCGCCTCAATCAACCATAGTGCGTTTGTCCTTCCATTACTCCCTGACCGACCTTTTCCTTGGCTTGGACAGGGGAAGGACCTCAAAATCCCGCCATACCATGCACCAGGTGTTGATGGTGCCGCCCGTGCAGGGATTGCTGCAATACACGCCGGTCTTGTACGTTCCGGGAGCCAGGCCGTTGGGGATCTGGACCACGAGCTTCGTGTGGCTCCAGGAGACCACGATGAGCTCATAGGCGGTGCCCTTGTTGAGCACAGCGACCTTCACGCCCTGCTCGGGCCCGAATTTTCCGACCATCTCGAACGTATCACCGGGTCTTCCGGAGGTTTTGCTGATGGAAGTCATTTTCAGGCAGCAATTCAGATCGAAGATCTCCCCGGTATTCATTACCTGGGGACTCGCCTTTACCTTGACCTTGTACTGCATCCCGGGGAGGTTGTAGGGGACCGACCACTGATACTTGCCGTCGTTGTTCGTCCCCTCGGCGATCACCAGCTCAACGCCGCCCTCCGGCTTGATAAGAAAAATATCCACCGTGATGGGCTGGAGCCCCTGCTTTTCCCAGCGGATCTCACAAAAATCGCCCGTCCAGGCCTTGTCGCCGGTGGTGGGATGGAGCACCTTGATGCTGCTTCCCTTCGGCACCTTCTTGAATTCATGTGCGAAGGCCATGGCCCCTAGAAAAAGAAAAATTAAAATGAACATCGACGTTTTTTTCATCTGCTCCTCCTGCCATCATTAAATAAAACAAAGGTCAATGAAATCTCACAACGAGCGCCCGGCAAAAAAGTGGGCTTGAGGGACGGCGCTTGTTAATATGTTCTTCGGGTGGTAGAGTGCTTTCATGAGAGGAGCGAGGCTGACTTGCGCAGGGGCATTCCGTCATCGCATGCACCGAGGACCGGCCCCCATTGTTGATCCCTTGCGGGGCGTCGCCCTGGACTCACTCCCTTGTACAGGAAATTCATGCCAAGTAATTCGGCTGAGACTATTTAAACTGAGGTGGGGAGAGTGTACAGTAAGATCATGATCTATGCCCTCATCGCTTTGGTCGTCGTGATGGCGCTCTGGTCGCTGTGGGGATTTTTTGCTTCTCGCGTCGAGCAGGCGGACTATACCGTGGTGCGAAGAATGAAGGGCTATGAAGTACGGGAATATCCGGCGCATATCGTTGCCCAGACTGCCGTGCCGGGTGCTTTGGGTGAATCGCTGAACAAGGGTTTTCGCATCCTGGCGGGATACATTTTCGGAGGGAACACCAAGAAAGAAAGCATCGCCATGACTGCGCCCGTGGTCGCGCAAAAGGCCGGCAACACATCGGAGCGCATCGCCATGACCGCTCCCGTAAAGGCGGCGTCCGCGGGCGATGCTCAGATCATCTCCTTTGTCATGCCGCGCTCCTATACCCTGGAGACGCTGCC
>JAFGST010000113.1 GCA_016934475.1 Candidatus Aminicenantota bacterium
GGGCCATCTTGCGCCAGTTCTTCGCCGAGGCCCAGGCGCTCATCCTGTTCGGCGGCGGCCTGGGATTCCTGCTGGCGGCGCTGACCGTCTCGGCCGCCTCGCGCCTCAAGGCCGTGACCGACGCCGTCGGCACGCCGGTCATCAACCCGGCCATCGCCCTGGCCACGGTGGCCATCCTGCTGGTGATCGGCACCGTGTCGGGACTGATGCCGGCCCGCCGCGCCGCAAGCACCGACCCCATCCAGGCCCTGAGGAAATGAGATGGCGCTGAAGCTGCTCCCCTTCTACCTCGGCGAGTTCAAGAAGCGCCGCAGGAAGACGGCGCTGATCACCTTCGCCATCGCCTGGGGCAGCCTCTCCATCCTGCTGCTGATGTCGTTCGGCCGCGGCCTGAGCACCCAGTTCCGCGTCGCCTTCCGCGGCCTGGGGGACAACCTGGTGATGCTCTCCGGCGGCCAGAGCTCCGTCGTCTACCAAGGGCTGCCCAAGGGGCGGCGCCTGCGCCTCTACGCCGCCGACATCGCCCTGCTGCGGGCGACGATCCCCGAGATCGAGTTCATCTGCGCCGAGTCCTACAACAACGAGGCGATCTCGGCCAACGGCAAGGAGACCAACCGCAACGTCCACGGCGTCGGGCCGCTCTTCGACCTCATGCGCTCGCAGGTGCCCGCCGCCGGCGGCCGCTTCCTCAATCCCGACGACGAGCGCCACTCGCGGCGTGTGGCCTTCCTCGGCTGGAAGGTGGCCGAGAACCTGTTCGGCGCCGAGCCGCCGGTGGGCCGGCAGATCATGATCAACCGCACCCCCTTCACCGTGGTCGGCGTGCTCAAGGAGAAGATGCAGGACTCGATGTACCAGGGCCCCGACGCCGAGCAGGTGTACGTCCCCTTCGCCACCTACGCCCAGGTCAACAGCCAGCCCTACGTCGACCGCATCCACATTCAACCCCGGAGCCGCGAGGTGTCGCTGCGGGTCGAGGAGCGGGCCCGCGCCGTCCTGGGGCGCAAGTACCGCTTCGACTCCGCCGACAAGTACGCCCTGAACGCCTGGAACACCATCCGCGACGCTGAGGAGGTGGGCAAGATCTTCTCCGGCATCGAGATTTTCCTGACCATGATCGGCGCCCTGACGCTGCTCATCGCCGCCGTGGGCGTCACCAACCTGATGTACGCCCTGGCCAAGGAGCGCACGCGCGAGATCGGCATCAAACTGGCCATGGGCGCCCGCCGCCGCCATATCGTCACCCAGTTCGTCCTCGAGACCGCCTTCATCTTCTTCCAGGGCATTCTCTGGGGCGTGCTGCTGGCCTTCAACATCGTCTCGCTGGTGCGCACCATCCCCCTCAACTACGATAACTTCGGCATCGAGTCCTACCTGACGCGCCCCGTCTTCTCCCTCGACATCCTGCTGCTGTTCCTAACCATCATGGGGGCGCTGGTCTTCATGGCCGGCATCTTCCCGGCCGTGCGCGCCTCGCGCCTGAACCCGGTGGAGGCCCTGCGCTATGAATAGGGAGCAACCATGATCGATTGTCGCGCCATCAAGAAAACCTTTCACATGGGAAGCGCGAGCCTCGAGGCCCTGCGCGGCGTCGACCTTCTCGTCAAGGCCGGCGAGTTCATCTCCATCATGGGCCCGTCGGGTTCGGGGAAGTCGACGCTGATGAACATCATCGGCTGCCTGGACACTCCCAGCGCGGGGACCTACGATCTGGACGGGCGCGCGGTGGCCGGCATGAGCTTCGACCAGCTGGCCGAGGTGCGCAACCGCAAGATCGGCTTCGTCTTCCAGAACTTCAACCTGCTGCCCTACGCCACGGCCGCGGAAAACATCGAGCTGCCCATGCTGTTCAACGGCAAGTCGGCGCGCCAGCGCCGCCGGCGCGTCGAGGAGTTGCTGCAGCAGGTGGGACTGCTCGAATGGCGCCAGCACCGGCCCTCGGAGCTCTCGGGCGGGCAGCAGCAGCGCATCGCCATCGCCCGGGCCCTGGCCAACGACCCGCCGATCCTCCTGGCCGACGAGCCGACCGGCAACCTGGACTCCCAGAGCGGCGAGGAGATCATGGCCATTTTCAGCGGGCTCTGGCGCCAGGGGCACACGGTGATCATGGTCACCCACGATGCCGGCGTCGCCGCCCACTCGCAGCGCACGGTGAGCCTGCTGGACGGCCGCGTGGTCACCTGAGCGGAGCCGCGCCCGGGGCTATTTCTTCTCCAAGACGGCCTTTTTCAGGCCCTCGTGCACCTCGACCCCGTTGGCCTCGGCCTGCTGCAGGTACTTGCGGGCGCTGGCGACGTCGCCGGAGGCGAAGAAAATATTGATCAGGTTGTTGTAGGCGGCGGCGTGGCGGGGGTCGGCCCCGACCGCGGCCAGGTAGAAGTCACGCGCCTCGCCGAAGCGCTTCAGCTTGAAGAGGATGTTGCCGTGGATGAAGTGGTACTCGGCCGGGATATCCATCGTCGGGGGAATGGGATTACGCAGCCGGTTGTCGATCGTCGCCAGGGCCTGCTTGGCCTGGTTGACCTGGCTCTCCGCCCGCGACCTGGCCTCAGGCGTCCTGGCATTGGACAACGACGCGGCCAAGTCGTTGATGTATTTCTCCTGCTCCTCGCGGTCCTTGCGCAGCTGGTCGAGGTATTCCTGGTAGGAGTACGTGTAGAATTTGGCGAAGGCGGCGAAGTCGGACTTGGCGGTCTCCATCTCCTTGAGGGCTTCCTCATGCTTCCCCTGCTGGTAGAGGATCTGGGCAGACAGCCAATGACCATCGGCATGGTTGGGGAAGATCTCCAGGCAGGCGGCGGCCTCCTTGCGGGCCTTTTCCAACTTGCCCTTCTTGAGGTGCTCGGCGCCCTTGAGGAAGTGCACCCGGGCGCGCTTGTATTTCTCGATCATCGCCCGCTCGTCCTGCTTGAAGTCCTTCTGCGCCCTCAGCGGCAGGAGCAGCGCCAGAAGCAGGGCCAGGGCCCAGGCGCCGGCGGGCGGTCTCGCGATCCTTGGTCTTTTCATTGTTCCTCCTCGTTCCCCGGCGGGCCACCGCCGCGGCGGCGCGCACAGTGACGCGCCGGCCATATTGTGGCGGGGCCGGCCGGGAAAGTCAAGGCCGCCGCCGCCCGCGCCCGTTTGCCCGGGACGGGCTTTTGCGCTACAATCAGTCTTCGAAAGAGGTGAGACCATGGGCTGGACGACCGTGAAGCAACTCTTCGCCGACCCGCAGCGGCTGCTCGGCCAGGAACTGGAGGTGCGCGGCTGGATCCGCACCCAGCGCCAGTCGAAGAACCTCGCCTTCATCGAGCTGAACGACGGCTCCTGCTTCCGCAACCTGCAGGTCGTCTACGGGGACGAGCTGGCCAACTTCGCCGAGGCGACCCGCTACCCGCTCGGCTCCGCCCTGCGGGTCAGGGGGCGGCTGGTGCCGTCGCCGGCGGCGGGGCAGCCCTTCGAGCTGAAGGCCGGGACGATCGAGGCCGTCGGCCTGTCGGCGCTGGACTACCCCCTGCAGAAGAAGCGCCACTCCTTCGAGTTCATGCGCACTATCCCCCACCTGCGGGCGCGCAGCAACACCTTTATGGCCGTCTTCCGCGTGCGCAGCCTGGCGGCCTTCGCCATCCACAAGTTTTTCCAGGAGCGGGGCTTCGTCCACGTGCACACGCCGATCATCACCGGCAGCGACTGCGAGGGCGCCGGCGAGATGTTCCGCGTGACCACCCTCGACGCCAAGCAGCCGCCCCTGGATGAAAGGGGTGCGGTCGACTTCCGCCAGGACTTCTTTGGCCGCGAGACGGGGTTGACCGTCTCGGGGCAGCTGAACGTCGAAGGCTTTTGCCTGGCCTTCAACCGCGTCTACACCTTCGGCCCCACCTTCCGCGCCGAGAACTCCAACACCCAGCGCCACGCCTCCGAGTTCTGGATGATCGAGCCCGAGATCGCCTTCGCCGACCTCGGCGACAACATGCGCCTGGCCGAGGAGATGCTGAAGTTCGTCATCGGCTTCATCCTGGAGGAGGCGCCCCAGGAGATGGAGTTCTTCAACCGCTTCATCGACCCGGCGCTGCTGCAGCGGCTGCGGCTGGTCCTGGACGCGGACTTCGAGCGCCTCACCTACACCCGGGCCGTCGAGCTGCTGCAGAAGGCCGACGCCCCGTTCCAGTTCCCGCCCGAGTGGGGCCGGGACCTGCAGACCGAGCACGAGCGCTACCTGTGCGAGAAGGTGTTCCGCAAGCCGCTCTTCGTCACCGATTACCCCAAGGAGATCAAGGCCTTCTACATGCGCCTTAACGACGACGGGCGCACGGTGGCGGCCATGGACCTGCTGGTCCCCGACGTCGGCGAGATCATCGGCGGCAGCCAGCGCGAGGAGCGCCACGAGGTCCTTCAGCGCCGCATCGCCGAGATGGGCCTGAAGCCCGAGGACTATCAATGGTACCTCGACCTGCGCCGTTTCGGCGGCGTCCCCCACGCCGGATTCGGCCTGGGCTTCGAGAGGGCGGTCATGTACCTGACCGGCATGGAGAACATCCGCGACGTCATCCCCTACCCGCGCACACCCAAGAGCGCGGAGTTTTAATAACCAAAGGAGCGAACATGAAAAAAGCAATCGTGCTGCTGCTGGCACTCTCCCTGTGCGGTTTCGCCGCGCCGCTGCTCGGCGGCGGCGACCGGAACAAGTCTCGCTACGAGAAGCGCTACCAGGACCCGCTGCTCGAGTCCATGCGCCAGGCCCGCGAGGAAGAGCAGAAGGCGCTGGACGAGGAGACGGCCGCCATCCGCAAGCGCCAGGCCGAGGAGAAGGCCAAGCAGCGGGCCGAGGCCCGGACCCTGCAGTCGGACATGAGCGGCGTGCTCCCCCCCCCCGGGCCGACCGCCTTCCGGAGCGCTTTCCACTTCCCGCCGCTGCCCCAGTACAACACCAACACCTGCTGGTGCTTCGCCGCCACGTCGTTCTACGAATCGGAGATCCAGCGCCTGAGCGGCAAGAAGATCAAGCTCTCGGAGATGTGGACCGTCTATTTCGAGTACATCGAGAAGGTGCGGCGCTTCGTCCGCGAGCGCGGCGCCTCGCTGGTGGCCGAGGGCGGCGAGAGCAACGCCATCAACCGCATCTGGAAGGAGCACGGCGTCGTGCCGGCCGAGGCCTATCCCGGCCACACCCCAGGCAAGGAGCAGCTGGACCACGCCCGGCTGATCAAGGAGGTCCGTGCCTTCCTCGACTACGTCAAGGAGAACGCCCTCTGGGACGAGCAGGCCGTCCTCAGCCACCTGTCCGTCATCCTGGACCGCCACCTGGGTGCTCCGCCCAAGACGATCGCCTACGAGGGCCGGGAGATGACGCCGCAGGAGTTCTTGAAGAACGAGACGCCGCTGAACATGGACGACTACGTGGACGTCATGTCGACCAGCTACTACCCCTTCTACGCTTTCCAGGAGTTCGCCGTGCCCGACAACTGGTGGCACAGCAAGGAGTACCTGAACCTGCCGCTCGATGAGTGGTACGGGCTGATCCTCAAGGCCCTCAAGGCCGGCTACACGGTGGGCATCGGCGGCGACGTATCCGAGCCGGGCAAGCTGGGCTTCCAGGACGTCTGCTTTGTCCCCAGCTTCGACATCCCCGCCACCTACATCGACCAGGACGCGCGCGAGTATCGCATCGCCAACAAGACCACCGACGACGACCACGGCATCCA
>JAFGST010000114.1 GCA_016934475.1 Candidatus Aminicenantota bacterium
ACCAGCTTGTCGGCGAAGCGCTTCATGTTGGCGATGCCCATGCCGGCGCCGAAGCCGCGCTCGCGGATGTGGTCGGGGGCCGTGGAGTAGCCCTCGTTCATGGCCCTGTCCAGGTCCTCGATGCCGACGCCGTTGTCCACCACGCGCACGATGAAGCGGTTCTCGTCGTGGAAGAAGTAGATGTCGCCCTCGCCCCGGCTGTGGATGACCACGTTGGTCTCCGCCTCGTAGGTGGCCACGCCGACGCGGCGCACGATGTCGTTGTGGAAGTTCTTGCCGGAGAGGAACTTCTTGAGCAGGGCCGCGCCCGTTCCGGCGGCGTCGATGTCGCCGGTGTCGATCTGGTAGTGGAAGCTGGCCTCCTCGACCTTCAGGCGCTCGCCGGTGATGGCCGAGACCTCGGTGTCCAGGGTGCTGGTGCGCTTCTGGTCGTGGATGTAGATGAGGTTGAACTTCTCCAGGATGCCGTGCAGGATGTCTTCCTTGCTGATGATGCCGCAGACGCGGCGGTCGTCGTCGACCACCGGGAAGCGGCCGTACTTGTAGTTCTCGAACTTGTCCACCACCTGGGCCAGCGAGTCCTCGCGATGGATGGTGACCACCTGGGCCGACATGAGGCGGCGGATGGGATCGTTGATCTTATGGAACTCCAGGGCGTGGATGATGTCCTCGATGCTGATGATGCCCACCAGCCGCCGCTCCTCGTCGACCACCGGGATGCCCGAGATCTTCTTGATCTTCATCAGCTCCTTGGCGTGGGCGATCTTCTTCTCGGCGGAGATCTCCAGCACGTTGGGATTCATGATGTCGGCGGCCTTGATGTCCTCGAAGATGGCCGCGTAGCGGGAGAGGTTATCCTTGCCCGGCATCGCTGCCCCGCAGGCCGGTGGCGTAGATCTTGCCGCAGGAGGAATAGAGGTAGCCGCGGGTGCGCAGCAGCAGGAAGTTGTTCTCGCGGGCGTAGGCGACGGTCTCGGGGGCGATGTTCTTGCCGCGCACGACGATCAGCCCCAGCAGGTCGGTGACCAGGGCCGAGCGGATCACCTGCGGGTAGGTGTAGCCGGTGAGCACGATCATTCCCGGCTGGGTGAGGGCCAGGATGTCGCTGATCATGTCGCTGGCGCCCACCGTCTTCACCTCCTCGTCCAGCTTGCTCTCGCCGGAGAGTACCTCGGCGTCGAGCAGCGCCACGATGTCGCGGACCGTGATCATGGTTTCTCCTGGCGAGGTTCCGTCCCCTTCAGTTCTCGCTGTAGATCTCCTTCTCGTACTCGGTCTCCAGGCGCAGCTTGTGCTTGGCCTCCTCCTGGGCCAGGGCCAAAAAGGTCTCGCGCAGCCCCGGGTCCTCGGCCATGGCCGCCAGGTCGTTGTAGAGCTTGAACGAGGCCTTCTCGCGGCGCATGGCCACGATCAGCGCCTCCTGATAGTCCATATCCGGCGTGGGGGAGATGTCGACCAGGTAGTCGACGATCTTCAGGTCGGTCACCTGCTTGGCCGCCGGCTTGAAGGTGCTCCCGGCCTTGACGCGCTTCAGCTTCTCCTTGTGCTTGTTCTCCTCGCCGGCGAAGAGGACGAACTGCTCGCGCAGGGCCTGGCTCTCCAGCTTGTCGGCCCACTCCAGGTAGAATTGGCGCGCCTCTTCCTCCTTCTCGATGGCGAAGTCCAGGACCTCGTTCACCGACTTGAAGGAGGAGAGCTGGTCCATGGGCTGGTCGCAGCAGACCAGCTGGCCCTTGCCCTCGGCGATCACCTTGACGATCTTGCCGCATATCGCGCACTTGAAAAACTCGCTCATGGCCACCTCCGGGATTTCGTGACCTGCATTGTAGCAAAGAATCGGGGCTTCTGCAAACGGAAAGGGGACGGTGCTTTCCGGCATGCGGTCCGCGGTGCGCAGCGATCGCCGGAAATAAAATTTTGTCGCAAATTATTTCTTGACATTCCCGCCGTTTTTTATTATCATAGCAATCGATAATGATCCCGAAGCCGGTTCACGCCCGAAGTTCGCATTATGGCCGGAGGAAGCGGGTCATCCCTGCCGGAAATCCTCCGGCTCCAGGAGAAGCGCCATGCTGGTCAAGGAGGTCGCCGAGAAGCTGGGGCTGAGGGCCCTGGTCGCGGGCCGGGACCAGGAGGTCACCGGGGGCTACGCCTCCGACCTGCTGTCCGACGTCATCGCCAACGCCGAGGAGGGCTGCCTGTGGATCACCGTGCAGCGCCACCTGAACATCGTCGCCGTCGCCCAGCTCAAGAAGCTGGCCGGCATCGTCCTCAGCCGCGGCAACGAGCCCGACGCCGCGGTGCTGGCCCGCGCCGAACAGGAGGGGCTGTTCATCCTGTCCACCGTTGAGGACACCTTCACCGTCGCCGGCAGGCTCTATGCCCTCATCGGCGCCGGGAAATGACGTGGCTCACGCAGTTCCGGCTTTAAGGAATCATCCCGTTTCATCATAAAACAGGAGGCTCTGCATGGAAGCCCAAGCGGTCCATATCCCGGACAACGAGGAGTATCGTGAGCTGAAGCGCTTCATCGAAGCCAACCGCCACGTCCCCGGCCCGTTGATCCAGGTCTTGCACCGGGCACAGAAGATCTTCGGCTACCTGCCCCTCGAGGTCCAGCACTTCGTCGCCCGCGAGCTGGGTGTTCCCCTGGCCAAGGTCTTCGGCGTGGTCACCTTCTACAATTTCTTCCGCCTCGATCCCATCGGCGACCACATCGTCAACGTGTGCCTGGGGACGGCCTGCCACGTCAAGGGCGCCTCCGAGATCATCCAGGCGTTGGAGAAGGAGCTGGGCATCCGCGTGGGGGGCACCACCGGCGACCGCTTCTACACCTTGTCGACGGCCCGCTGCTTCGGCGCCTGCGGCCTGGCCCCGGTGATGATGATCGACGAGGAGGTGTACGGGCGGCTCAACCCCCAGAAGACCGTCCGGATCCTGCGCGACATGAAGGACCGGGCCGCCGCCGCGGAAACCCAGAACGCCAAGAACAAGGAGGAGAAATGAAGCTCGAAGACCTGAAAAAGATAAGGGAGAAGACCGAGAAGGACATGCGCCTGCGCGCCGCCAATGCCCGGCTCAAGGTGGTGGTGGGCATGGGCACGAGCGGCATCGCCGCCGGCGCCCGCGAGACCCTGAAGGCCTTCCTGGACGAGATCGAGAAGCGATCCTTGAGCGACGTCCTCGTGTCCCAGGCTGGCGAGCGCGGCCTCAGCTCCCACGAACCGATCGTCACCGTCGTCGAGGAGGGCAAGCCGTCGGTGGTCTACGGCAACGTCACGACCGAGCTGGCCCGGAAGATCGTGGCCGAGCACCTGGTCAACGGCAGCCCGGTATCCGCCGCCATCATCGAAGTCAAGGAATAGGGGAGCGAGGGCGTCATGAACAAGCGGCTGGACGTGCTGATCTGCGGAGGCGGCGCCTGCATCTCCTCCCACAGCCATGAGTTCAAGAAGAAATTGCAGGAGGAGATCGAGAAGGCCGGCCTGGCCGAAGAGATCAACCTGGTCGAAACCGGCTGCATGGGGCCCTGCGAGCTCGGGCCGGTCATGGTCGTCTATCCCGACGGCTCCTTTTACATCCAGCTGAAGGAGGAGCACGCCGCGCGCATCGTCCAGGAGCATTTCCTCAAGGGCCGCCCGGTCCAGGAGCACCTGTGGCAGGCCCCCGAGGCGCGCAAGATCGTCGAGCAGAAGAAACAGGTGCCGTTCTTCGAGAAACAGCTGAAGATTGTCCTGTCCAACTGCGGCCGCATCGACCCGGAGAGCGTCGGCGAGTACATTTCCCAGCGCGGCTACGAAGCCCTGGGCACGGCCCTGACGCAGATGAGCCGCGAGCAGGTGATCGAGACCATGACCCGGTCCGGGCTGCGCGGCCGCGGCGGCGCCGGCTTCTCCACCGGCCTGAAGTGGAAGTTCGCCTACGACAGCCCGGGCGGACAGAAGTACGTCCTGTGCAACGCCGACGAGGGCGACCCCGGCGCTTTCATGGACCGCGCCGTGCTCGAGGGCGATCCGCACTCCGTTCTCGAGGGCATGGCCATCGCCGGCTACGCCATCGGCGCCGACAAGGGCTATGTCTACGTCCGCGCCGAGTATCCGCTGGCCATCGAGCGCCTGAATACGGCCATCGCCCAGGCCCGCGAGATGGGGCTGCTGGGCAAGAACATATTCGAGACCGACTTCTACTTCGACGTCGAGCTGCGCATGGGCGCGGGGGCCTTCGTCTGCGGCGAGGAGACGGCGCTGATGGCCTCGGTGGAGGGGCAGCGCGGCCAGCCGCGTCCCAAGCCGCCCTTCCCGGCGGTCAAGGGGCTGTGGGGCAAGCCCTCGGTGATCAACAACGTCGAGACCCTGGCCACGGTCCGCCACATCATTCTCAACGGCTGGGAGTGGTTCGCGGCCATCGGCACCGAGAAGAGCAAGGGCACCAAGGTCTTCGCCCTCTCGGGCAAGGTGACCAACACCG
>JAFGST010000115.1 GCA_016934475.1 Candidatus Aminicenantota bacterium
GGCCAGTGCCGCACCGCGACCGTCGGCGAACTGCTCCCCTACATTTTCCGCCTGAAAAAGGGAGAAGAATGATCGACCTGGACAGGGAGACCCTGGCCCAGATGATCGACCACACCGAGCTGAGCGCCCACTCCGGGGAAAAAAAGATCGCCAACCTGTGCAGCGAGGCGCACACCTTCGGTTTCTACGCCGTCTGCGTCAACGGCGGCTACACGCGCTTTGCCGCCGAGAAGCTTCAGGGCAGCGGCGTGGTGGTCTGTTCGGTGGTCGGCTTTCCGCTGGGAGCCGGCACCTCGACGGCCAAGGCTTTCGAGGCCCGCGAGGCGGTGCAGAATGGCGCTGCCGAGATCGACATGGTGATCAACGTCGGCGCCCTGCGCGACCGGAGGCTCGGGGTCGTCCGCGACGACATCGGCGCCGTGGTCGAGTCCAGCCGCCCGGCCCTGGTCAAGGTGATCCTGGAGACCTGCTTCCTGACCGACGAGGAGATCGTCGCCGGCTGCGAGCTGGCGGTCCAGGCCGGTGCCGGCTTCGTGAAAACCTCGACCGGCTTCGGCGCCTTCGGCGCCTTTCCCGACCACGTGCGCCTGATGCGCCGGACCGTCGGCCCCGCCTTCGGCGTCAAGGCGTCGGGCGGCATCCGCAACTTCAAGGACGCCTGGCGCCTGATCCAGGCCGGCGCCACGCGCCTGGGGGTGAGCGCATCGGTGGCGATCCTGGAGGGGTTGTCGCTCTACCCCTTCGCTCCCGCCGCCTGGCTGGAGGAGGAGATCCCCTGCCATGTCTGCCCCTCGCGCTTCGCCAGCCTCGACAAGCAGCCCAAGGCCGTCTACGCCTATTACAAGAAAAAGTGCCTGGCCTGCCCGCACCGGGAACAGTTCAACAAATTCTACGAATAGAAGGAGACACGATGAACGGCTGGATGGGAAGGATCGTCAGGATCGACCTGGGGAGCGGCCGGCAGGAGGACATCCCCGTCGATCCTGAGACGCGGAGGCGCTTCCTGGGCGGCCGCGGCCTGGGCGTTCGCCTGTATGCCGACATGTGCCCGGCGACGATCCCTCCCTTCGCCCCCGAGAACGCCCTGCTCTTCATGACCGGGCCGCTGACCGGCACGGTGATGACCTCGGGCCGCTACCAGGTCGTGTCGCGGTCGCCGCTGACCGGAACCATCTGTGACTCCAGCTCGGGCGGCAGCTTCGGCGCCGCGCTCAAGGGAGCGGGCTTCGACGGCCTGGTGATCACCGGCCGCGCCGAACGCCCCGTTTTTCTCTTCGTCTACGACGGCACCGTCGAGGTGCGCGACGCTTCGGAACTGTGGGGGCTCGACACCCACGCAACCCAAACGTCGATCCAGGAGCAGACATCGGCCAAGGCGTCGGTGGCCTGCATCGGGCCGGCGGGCGAAAACCGGGTCCCGTTCGCCTCGATTCTCAACGACCGTGACCGCGCCGCCGGCCGGGGCGGCATGGGCGCCCTCATGGGAGCGAAGAACCTGAAGGCCGTCGCCGCCTTGGGCGGAAAGGCCGTGGCCATCGCCGACGCGGATGGCTACAAAACCATGAGCGCCCGCCTCGAGCGTGCGGTCGACAAGAATGCGGTGACCGGCAAGTCGCTGCAGGTCCTGGGCACCGCCGTCCTGGTCAACGTCATCAACGCCCACGGCATGTTCCCGACCGAGAATTTCCGCCGCGGCGTGTTCAATGACGCCGAGGGGATCAGCGGCGAGAAGATCGCCGAGTCGCTGCTCCTGCGCCAGAGCGCCTGCTACAAGTGCCCCATCGGCTGCGGCCGCACGACCCGGACGAGGAACCGGCAGGGCGAGGGGCCGGAATACGAGACGGTATGGGCCTTCGGGGCCAACCTGGGCATCAGCGACCTGGAGGTGATCGCCGAGGCCAACTATGCCTGCAATGAGCTGGGCCTCGACACCATCACCATGGGCGGCACCATCGGCTGCGCCATGGAGCTCTGCGAGGCCGGCGCCTGGGATGCCAGATTCCGCTGGGGCGACGCCGACCGCCTGGACGGATGGGTGCGGGACACGGCCCATGTCCGGGGCCTCGGAGCCGAACTCGCTCTGGGCTCGAAGCGACTGGCCGAAAAGTATGGCCAGCCCGAGCTGGCCATGCAGGTCAAGGGGATGGAACTGCCGGCCTACGACCCGCGTGGCGCCCAGGGCATGGCCCTGGCCTACGCCACATCCAGCCGCGGCGGCTGCCACATGCGCGGCTACATGATCATGCCCGAGATCCTAGGCCATCCCGTCTTCCTCGACCGCTTCTCCACCGGCGGCAAGCCCGAGATCGTGGCCCTGTTTCAGGACATCGCCGCCGTGGTCGATTCAAGCGTCCTCTGCCGCTTCCTGCAATTCGCCGTGGGAGTCTCCACCCTCGGCGAGATGCTGCGCACGGTTACCGGCCTCGACTTCAGCGACGCGGAGCTGATGACCGTGGGCCGGCGCATCACCACTTTGGAGCGGCTCTTCAACAACCGCGCCGGATTCACGCGCGCAGACGACACGCTGCCGCCGCGGTTCTTCAACGAGGAATTCCAGAACGGCTCCTCGCGCCACCGCCGCGTGCGCCTGGAGGAGATGCTCGACGCCTATTACGCCGTTCGCGGCTGGGACCGCGAGGGCGCGCCCTTGCCGGCGACGCTGGCGGAACTGGGGCTGTAGCTTGGCCGGGAAGATCGCGGTCAAGTTCTATGCGCTGTTGCGGCGGCGGCTGGGAACGAGCACCGTCCATGTCGAGGCCGACGGGCTGACCGTCCTGGAGCTGCTGCGCCGGGTGGAAAAGCAGGCCGGTCGGCCATTCCTCGACGAGTTCCTCGACCGCGAGCGGGGCCTGCTGGCCGGGACCATGATCCTGGTCAACGGCGAGAACGTCCGCCTGAAGGCGAAGCTGGAAACGCTCGTCCACGCCGGCGACACGATGGACCTCTTCTCGCCGGTCGGCGGCGGCTGAAGGCAAGCGAGGCGACCATGGCCATGGGCATGTACGAGATCATATCCAAGAAACGGGACGGGGGCGAACTGGACGGCGGCGAGATCGCTTTCGTCGTCGAGGGCTACGTCTGCGGCGACATCCCCGACTACCAGGTCGCCGCCTGGCTGATGGCCGTCTACCTGCGCGGCCTGAGCGAGCGCGAGCTGACCGACCTGACTACGATCATGCTCGGCTCGGGCGGCCGCATCATGCTGGACGGCATCGAGGGGAAAAAGATCGACAAGCACAGCACCGGCGGCGTCGGCGACAAGGTCAGCTTCGTCGTCGCTCCGCTGGTGGCCGCCTGCGGCGTGCGCGTGCCCATGCTCTCCGGCCGCGGCCTGGGCCACACCGGCGGCACCCTGGACAAGCTGGA